>JBAWBE010000696.1:0-4539 GCA_049589635.1 Terriglobales bacterium | reverse complement strand
ATCTCGCAACCTATACCATCGGTGAATTTCATCTTTCGTTCTGGAGATTCGGCCCCACCGAAGTCCGCATCCTGCTGGCGATCGGCAACCTAGCACTATTTCGCTGGGCATGGGTCATCCACGGCCGCTATCGCCTATTCGATATCGGCGGCGCGATTGGCCTGGTAGGCATGTCGCTGATGCTGATCGTGCAGACTGCCGAGAACACGCTGCGCCTCTATCGCGAGGAACGAATTAAGTGAGCAGCATCTCTTCTGATGGAAGCTCCGATCACTCCGCCGAATCCATCGCGCTCTCACAAGTTGCGCACCAAAAAGAATCCGCCCGGCAACGCCTCGTGCGCTGGTTGAAATTCAACTTCGTAGGCGGAATCGGAATCGTCGTGCAACTCGGCACCCTGGCTCTATTCCGTTCAGCGCTTCATCTCAACTACTTGCTGGCAACCGCGCTCGCGGTCGAAACCGCCGTTATCCACAACTTTCTCTGGCACGAGCGCTTCACCTGGAAGGACCGTCCGTCCGCCCACCGCCGGCAATCGCTCACGAGATTCGCCAAGTTCAACGCGACCAATGGCTCTATTTCGATCGTCGGCAATCTGCTGATCATGCGCGCGCTAGTAGGCCAGTTCCGGATGAACTACCTGCTAGCCAACCTGATTGCCGTAACCGTCTGCTCGCTCCTGAATTTCCTGCTCAGCGACTGGGTAGTCTTCGAGCGCCAGGTATAGATCGCCGCGATCTCTGCGGCATTCCTCCGCGTCCTTTGCGGTTTAAGATTTGTCTCTTGCGTGCTAGCTGTAGAAAAAGGCGAATTGGGCTGAGGTCCGTTACCGCCCGTTCCTTTCGTAATCTTTGGGGGTTACGCCGCCGCCGAAGGCAAGCTATAATCTTTATGGATTCCTTATGCTGTTGAAAGGCTCCATCCCGAGCATGTGCTGGATCGAAGGACGTGCCTGTCCCCGCCGGTACCTTTCTGTTCTGCCCTCGCACGTTCGCGCCAACCTCTTCGGCAGCGACTAATTTTCGTTCTCCCATAGTGTTCTGAGGTAGCTTGAAGCTCGCAATTCGCGGTTCAGCGCCTTTGGACTGGTGCCTAAATGCGTCACTTTGCACAAGGTCCACCACACACAACAGCGTCCACCAAATAAGGAGAACCTGCCATGACGACCAAGACCATGACCATCGGCCCGAAGATCCAAACCGCTCTTCCCGGCCCCAACGCCCTCCGTGTTCTCGCGGGCGACGAGAAATTCATTTCGCCTTCCTACACGCGTTCCTATCCGCTCGTCGCCAAGCGCGGACGCGGCATCGTCGTCGAAGACGTCGACGGCAACGAATTCTTCGATTTCTCAGCCGGCATCGCCGTGACCTCCACCGGCCATTGCCATCCCGCAGTTGTCGCCGCCATTCAAAAACAGGCGGCCGAACTCATCCACATGTCCGGCACCGACTTCTATTACGAGAGCATGGTCACTCTAGCCGAGCGCTTGTCGAAGATCGCGCCCATGCCTGGCCCGCACAAAATTTATTACGGCAACTCCGGAGCCGAAGCCATCGAGTGCGCGTTAAAGCTCGCGCGCTACCACACCAAGCGCCAGCAAGTGATTGCATTCCTCGGCGCATTCCACGGACGCACCATGGGCGCGCTTTCACTGACCGCCTCAAAGCCGCAACAGAAGCGCCGTTTCTCACCCCTGGTACCGGGAGTCACGCACGTCCGCTATCCCGACGTGTACCGCGGTGCCGTCGGCAGCCAGGACGCTGAGGAGTTCGCGCTCAGTTGTGCGCGCTACATCGAAGACAGATTGTTCAAGACGATCCTCGCCCCCGAAGAAGTAGCGGCGATTTTCGTTGAGCCGATCCAGGGCGAAGGCGGATATGTAGTCGCTCCCACGGTCTTCATGCAGGAACTCCGCCGCATCTGCGACAAGCACGGAATCCTGCTCGTAGTCGACGAAGTGCAAAGCGGCATCGGCCGCACCGGCAAGTGGTTTGCCGTCGAGCACACCGGCGTTCATCCCGACATGGTTTGCATGGCCAAGGGCATCGCTTCCGGCATGCCGCTCGGCGTCACCATGACCAGAGCCGAAATCATGGACTGGGTCCCCGGTTCGCACGCCTCAACCTTCGGCGGGAATCCAGTTTGCATCGCTGCAGCCCTGGCCACGCTCGACGTGATCGAAAAAGAAGGCCTGCTGCGCAATTCGCAGGAAGTCGGCAACCACATGATGAAGCGCATGGTCGACTGGCCAAAGAAGCATAAAATTGTCGGCGATATTCGCGGTCGTGGCCTGATGATCGGCGTCGACATCGTGAAAGATCAGAAGACGCGCGAGTACGGCAACGCCGAGCGCGATCGCGTCGTAGAAAACGCCTTCGAGCGCGGGGTCCTATTTCTAGGCGCAGGCCCAAGCACAGTTCGCATAGCTCCGGCTCTCATCGTGACGAGAGATGAAGCCGACGTAGCCGTCGACGTGCTTGAAGAGTCGATCGCTGCGGTCGAAGCAAGCCTCTAACACCCTCTCACCTCCCGGAATGTACCGAACCCGCGGTGACCCCCATCACCGTGGGTTCTTTCCCCAACTCGCTACGCTATGCAATGCTCCCAGCCCGCCTCACGCAGACAACTCTCCGCGCCCTCGACTGGCTGAGTGAAAAATTCCTGCCGCCCGACGAAACCGCCCAGCACCTCCAAACCGGCCGGCGCGGAGAAGAAGATGCCTACTTCTATCTGCGTCGCTACGGCTACACCATCATCGCCCGCAACTACCGCTCGCCCAACCACCACGGCGAACTCGATCTCGTTGGCTGGGTTCGCGACCGGGATAACGAGGACATCCTTTGCTTCATCGAGGTAAAGGCCCGCACCACGCGCGCCATCCAGCCCGCCGAAGGCGCCGTTGACCGCCACAAGGAAGCCGACCTCCGCCGAGTCGCCTGGGACTTCCTCCGTCATATGCCGGAGTCGCGCAGCCCCGATCCCAAGACCGCGGGTCTCTCGCAGGATGCGGTGCAGTGTCGTGGCATGCAGTGTCGCGGCGACGTGCTGGCGGTATATTATGACCGCGGTTTCAACCAGCCCACCTTCGAGCTGTTTCAAAATGCGTTTTCCCTGTCGTACAATCGTGGACTTGAACGCCGCTATTGAAGCGATTTAGTAATCGAAGCGATTTAGACTTGAGCGATTTAGTATTCGAAAGGATTTCGTTCGTGCCCGAATTAAGAAAAGACCCCATCGTAGGCCGATGGGTGATCATTTCCACCGACCGCGCTAAGCGACCCACCGACTTCGTGCGCGAGTCCATCAAAATCAAAGGCGGCTTCTGCCCCTTTTGCTACGGCAATGAAAGCAAGACGCCGCCCGAAATCCTGGCCTATCGCCCCAGCGTCAACGGCAGCACTCCGCAGAAAGACGCTCCCGGCTGGACAGTTCGCGTAGTCCCCAACAAATTCCCCGCACTCGGCATCGAAGGCAACCTCAACAAGCAAGCCGAGGGAATGTTCGACAAGATGAATGGCATCGGCGCTCACGAAGTCGTTATCGAGACGCCCGACCACAACATGACCCTCGCCCAGCTCCCGTCCAAGCGCATCGAAGACGTGCTCTGGGCCTTCCGCGACCGCATTCTCGACCTCAAAAAAGATCGCCGCTTCAAGTACATCCTGCTCTTCAAAAATCACGGAGAAGCCGCCGGTGCCTCGCTCGAGCATTCGCACTCGCAGCTAATCGCGCTGCCCATTCTGCCCATCTACGTAGTCGAAGAGCTGCAAGGCGCCAAGCAGTACTACATCTACAAAGAGCGCTGCGTCTTCTGCGACGCCATCCGCCAGGATATGGAAAACGGCACGCGCATCGTCGCTGAGAACGAAGATTTCATCACTCTCGCTCCCTTCGCCCCGCGCTTCCCCTTCGAAACCTGGATTCTCCCCAAGCGCCACGAATCGGCCTTCGAAAATTCCTCGTCGCACATGTTCGAAAACCTGGCCAAAGCTCTAAAGCTCCTCCTGATGAAAGCCGACCGCGTCCTCGACAACCCGCCCTATAACCTGGTCGTGCATTCCTCGCCCGTGCAAGACCCCACCAACGAGCACTATCACTGGCACATAGAATTCATGCCGAAATTAACCAAGACGGCAGGCTTCGAATGGGGCACAGGCTTCTACATCAACCCGACGCCGCCCGAAGAAGCAGCGAAGTTCCTACGCGAGGCGAGCGTGGAAGATGCAGTGCCGGGAGCGGTGATCGCGCGGTAACGGGGGGGGCGGGTGGGCCGCATCAGCGAGGAAAGTACAGAGCGGGTCTTGCCTTTGAACGCTAATACCAAGGAACTGGGGGTGCGCCACTTCTCGCGCTTTTCGAGAAGTGGCCCATCCGCGCCGCCGCAGAGCCAGGGTCTGCACAAATTGAGACTCGCCGAGTTAGTTGGTGAAATCGCGATGTTTCGCCAATGAACGGGCGGCTAGTTTGTGTCAGGGAAGCGGAGATGAATGCGCTCTCCATTTCGACGTACTCGCCATTGTAGATGTAGGGCTTGAAGAG
>JBAWBE010000695.1:0-16888 GCA_049589635.1 Terriglobales bacterium | reverse complement strand
GTCTTCAAGCGAGTGGCTAAAGGCTTCCGGGAATGTCAATTTGACGACTTTCGTCGGAATGCTGGCGATGCCGATACGATAACGCATCTCTCCAGATGGGCCGCTGGGCGCCAGAACCGGTTTAATGGTAAAGGTCAGCTTCTGGCCGTCTTCGTTCGCATTCGTCGGAGCTCCGGTGCTCTGAGTTCCAACGCCCTGAGTGCTCGAATTGCTCCGCAGAACGACAAGTGTAAGTGCTTGATCTTTCGTGCGAGTCAGCAGTTCGACCAGCGCTTCCAGTGCGGGAATCGGTTGTCCGTTGGCCGTGAGGATTTGGTCTCCAACTTTCATACCAGCTTGTTGCGCCGGCATATTGGGTTCGACGGACGTCAGAGCGACGCTTGATTCCTTGGGAACCCAGCCGATCGACCCGTATTCGTTGGGACCAAAAGGTTCGGGAGTGAGATCTTTTTGAAAAACTTTGCCATCGCGCTCGATCGAAAAGTGCATGGGCTGATTCGGGCTGAGGGCGGCTTTGACGTCGACCTGCTCCCAGGTGGGATTGGCCGTGTCATCGACGCGAACGATCTTGTCGCCCACCTGAATCCCGGCCTTTTCGGCGGCCGTATTGTGCATAACCCAGCCTACGATCGCGGGGCCGTCGGCCGACGCGGGGTACTCGTAGTGCACCATGTAGACGCCGGTCAGAATCGCAATCGCCAGCAGCACATTCATCGCTGGGCCGGCGATGGCGATCACGAAGCGCTGCCAGCGCGGATGATTCAGAAACTCCCCTGGATCGTCGGTGCGCGTGTCCATGGGGTTTTCGCCCGACATTTTGACGTAGCCGCCGAGCGGCAGAATATTAATGCGATAGTCCGTCTCGCCCCGGCGGAAGCCGATTAGGCGCTTGCCAAAGCCGATGGCGAATTGCTCTACGCGCACGCCAAAATACTTGGCCGCCGCGTAGTGGCCGAACTCGTGCAGCAGAATCATGATGCCGAGTACGATCCCCATGACGTAAATGGTGTGAAGGAGAGACAAGAGCTGGGGCATATTAACCAGATTACTCCGCAAAAAATTCGTTAGGAAATGGCTCGGATGGGCGATGCCGACCGGCTGCGCTGCCTGACCATGTCACTTGCCAGACGGCGAGCTTCAGAATCGCAAACCAGAACCTCTTTAATAGACGCTAAAACTGCTGTTGGCGTTGCAGTTATTACGTCTTCGATGATGCGGGGAATATCGTCGAAGCCAATCTGTTCGTCCAAAAACGCAGCCACCGCGACCTCATCGGCGGCATTCAGAGCGATAGTTTTGGTGCCTCCCGCCGCCGCTGCCTCGTAAGCCAATGCCAGACAAGGGAATTTGACCATATCCGGGGGGAGGAAATCGAGGTGCCGCAGGTCCATGACCGGGAAGCGGAGGTCGGAGGCAATACGATCCGGGTACGTAAGGGCGTAGAGGATCGGCAGGCGCATGTCGGTGACCGAGATCTGCGCCAGAATGCTGCCATCGACGAACTCGACCATCGAGTGAATGGTGGATTGCGGGTGCACCATAACCCGCACGCGGTCGGGCGGCACGTTGAAGAGGCGGCAGGCCTCGATCACCTCAAACCCCTTATTCATCAGCGTGGCGGAGTCGATGGTGATGCGCTTGCCCATCTTCCAGGTGGGGTGATTTAGCGCCTGCGCGACGGTGATATGAGCGAAGTCTTCCCGCGCTGTATGCAGAAACGGCCCGCCGGAAGCGGTGAGCCAGATGCGCTCGACCTCATCCATCCGCCCACCGCGGAGGCATTGGTGAACGGCATTGTGCTCGGAATCGATGGGCAGCAGTGGCTTGCCCTGGCGTCGAGCTTCGGCGGTGATAAGCTCGCCGGCTACAACAAGACATTCCTTGTTGGCCAGCCCGACTGATTTGCCGGCCTTCACAGCCTCGTAAGTAGCCTCAAGCCCCGAGACGCCGACGATGGCGCTGACCACGAAATCCACCTCAGGATGCGTCGCCACGCGAACCGTACCGGCAGCGCCGTGGAGGACTTCAGTTTGCGATCCTCCGTTAGCATTGAGTTTCGCGCGCAAGGTGGCAGCGTCGACTTCACTTGCGAGCGAAACAACTTTCGGCTTCCAGCGCAGGGTTTGCTCGTAAACTAAGTCGAGATTCGACCCCGCGGCCAGCGTCGCGACCTCGAAACGGTCAGGATAGCTTTCGACGATGCTCAGAGTGCTGCGGCCGATGGAACCAGTGGAACCGAGGATGGCAATGCGCTTCATGCGAAGTGGTGAAATTCCATTTTACGGGATTCGGCGGACGGGCACTGGCTAAAGGTGCAGGGTGCTTCCGGGAATACTCCCCGTCGCGGCGGCTCGACCAAGTTGACGGCTGCAAGACAGGAAAGTAGGTTTATGACATGTCAAAGATGATTCAGCTTCGGAACGTGCCCGACGCCCTTCATCGCACCCTGAAGGCACGGGCGGCGATGGCCGGCCTTTCACTTTCGGACTATCTGCTGGCAGAGATCAGAGAAGTCGCCGAGCGGCCGACTCTGACGGAATTGCGCGCGCGGATGCATCAGCGCAAGCCGCTTGCTGTCCCGCTCGATACCGCGCGCTTGGTGCGGGAAGAGCGCGATTCGCGGTGACAGCTAACGAATCCCTCGCAATCATCTCCGCGCCGCCTTGCAAGCCGCCTCAAAGTCCGACTTCCTCCCCGGCCCGATCGTGACCGGCACAACCTCACCCATGTAGGGACGACTTGGACCCTGTCCTTGATACACGCTGCCGTCCGCCTGAAATGCGTGATAGATGCTGCCGTGGTCGTCCATCTCTAAATTCGGATTCTTCCAATGCCCGCGCACCTCAATGCTCGGCCGGTGATCCGTCATGAAGCCTCCGAACAGGGCAGGCCAGTTATACATGTACAAGGAAATCGCTTCGCCATCCGTGGCAACCGGAAGATTTCTACGCATGCTGCCGCCAAGGTTCATCCGAAATCGCTCGCCCTTCGGTGTGCAGAGATAACTGATCCCGCTCAGATGCGAAGCCGGAAGAATTCTGCTCCCACGCGTTGAGGGCCCGAACTCTACCCAGAGCGGGTAGTTTCCGCTCTGCGCGTGTAGAATGCCCCAGCCTTGCCAGTAGGGAATAATGTGAAAGCTTCCGCCAAGATGGAAGGCCCACGGCATAAGCATGGCGGTTATCGCCAGCATTAAAACGACTCCGAGAAGCAAGGCGGCCGCTGATTGTCCCAGACAGCCGAGGCATCCGCATCCCCGCCGCCGCGGCGGTGTGCCGGCTATCGCCAGCTCGTTCTCGGACCGGTTGATCGCTCCCCTCATGGCAAACTCTAGTTCCTCTTCACCTGGTCCACTCGTCGATCATTTCGATCTTGTCCTGAGTCGGACCATGCGCTTCGACGCGAACTGCTGTCGGTGACTTCACAGACGTACGTCCGTCAAACTTGCATGGCAATATACACCGCTGAGTCGCGTACTATATACAGTTTCCCAAAAGGAGCGTTTCGAATGATCCGTCGCCTCCTGCCTCTGCTCTTTTATTTCGCGGCCATCTCCTTCGCGTCGTATTTCGCGCCCCCGGCCGCGGCCCAGAAATGGCAATCCCCCACACAAATCAAAAAGCTCTCCAACGGACTCGTCGTCATCGTCTCTGAAGATCACTCCGCGCCCACCATCGGCATCTGCGTCACCTACGGCATCGGCTTTCGGCTCGAACCCGAAGGCCGCACTGGTTTCGCGCACCTCTTCGAACACATGATGTTCGAAGGCACTCCCGTCTCTCCCAAAGGCGTCTTCGATCAGGTCGCCGAATCCGGTGGCGGCTTCATCAACGGCGACACGCGCTGGGATTACACCGAATACATCGAGAGCGCTTCGACGGCTGCCCTCGATCCGCTGCTCTGGCTCGAAGCCGATCGCATGAAGACACTCGACTTCTCGCAGAAGAATCTCGACAACCAGCGCAACGTGGTCGAAGAAGAAGTCCGCGTCAACGTGCTGAACCAGCCCTATGGCCTCTTCTTCGCCATCGATCTCCCGGGCAAGGCTTATGACACCTATCCCAACTCCCACAATTTTTACGGCGACTTCAAAGACCTCGACGCCGCCAAAATTGAAGATGTGCAGACCTTTTACGAGCATTACTACGCGCCCAATAATGCCGTGCTCGCCGTGGCCGGCGACGTAAAGACCAACGAGATCTTCGAGAAAGTCGAAAAGTATTTCAGCGGAATTCCGCAGCGCAAAGTGCCGCCCAAGCCCGATCTCATCGAAAAGCCGCAGACCGCCGAGCGCCGCTCCACGCAGGAAGATAAGTTGGCCACGCTCCCAGCACTCGCCATCGGCTACCGCATGCCTCCAAAGAGCGCACACGAGTCCGTAGTCGCGGCTGTCACCGGAGAGCTTCTCCACAACGGCCAAGCCTCGCGCCTTTACCAATATTTAGTCAAAGAAAAGCAGGTGGCCACCGAAGTTCAGGGCGGAGTGAACTGGCCGCTCGGCACACTCCTCGAATACTCCGGCCCCACGCTCCTCACTTCATTCATCATCTATCCCGCGAATCTCAAGGGCAACGACGTTATCGCCGCCTACGACACTGCCATCGAATCGCTCGCCCGCACCGGCCCCAAGGCCGACGAACTCGAGCGCGTCAGATCAAAGATGCGCTCGGACTGGTATGACCAGCTTGAGATTCCGCTCACTCGTGCCAGCACTCTGGCGCACGCCGCCATGCTCGATGGCGATCCCATGCGCGTCTACTCCGTCCCTGACGAATTCAACAAAGTCACCGCCGATGAGGTCCGTGCCTTCGCCGCCAAATACCTCGTGAAAACCAATCGCACCATCATCGATCGCGTCCCCGCCGCCAAGCCCGCATCATCCGACAACGGAGGCAAGCAATGAAAACCCGTATCCTGATTTCATTTTTATTTTTCATGATTTTGTCTCTGATGACCACGATCGCGCACGCACAAAAAGAACACGCTCTGCCCAAAGACCTGCCTCCCTACGGCCCGGTCAAACCTTTTTCCGCTCCCGCCGTCAAGACGATTCAACTCGATAACGGCCTCACCATCTGGATGGTCTCGCGCGCCGGTTTCCCCAAGGTCGCAGCCGTTCTCGCGATCCGTGGAGGCCTCGCCGCCGATCCCGCTTCTCGCCCCGGCATCGCCGAGGTCCTCGCGAACGCGCTCACTCAGGGAACGAAAACGCGTAGCGCTCGTCAGATCGCCGAGCAACTTCAAGCGGCCGGAGGCGACCTCGACGCCCGCGCCTCGCAAGACAGCATCATTGTCAGCACCAGCGTGCTCGCCGACAAGTTCGAGCAGACGCTGCCCGTTCTCGCCGATGTCGTTGCCAACGCGTCGTTCCCCGATGCCGAGGTAGCCATCGCGAAACGCAATGTCGCCGATTCGCTGCGTCAGCGCGAAGCCGACCCAAGCTTCCTAGCGGGCCGCGCCTTAGCCAAAGTCGTCTTTGGAGATCATCCTGAGAGTGTGGTCGCGCCCACTCAGTCCTCCATCGATCAAACCACGCCCGCCGACCTGCGCCAGGAATTCGCCCGCCGCTTTCAACCAGGGGAAGCGTTGCTCGTGGTGGTCGGCCCCTTCGAAGGCACCGGCGCCGAAAGCGCGCTTCGCAAAGCGTTCGCATCCTGGAAGTCCGCGCCCGTCGCCCCTGTGCAGCCACCTCCTAACCCAGAGCTGAAGTTTCCTCGTGCCATCTTCCTCATTCCCCGCGCAGGATCAGTGCAGACCACGCTCCGTCTCGCCTACCCGGGCCCGCTGCGTCAGGCGCCCGACTACGAAGCCGTCCTGACCGCCAACGCCATTTACGGTGGCATGTTCGGCTCTCGCCTGACTCTGAACATCCGTGAAGACAAGGGATACACCTACAGTCCGTTTGCCACTCTCCGCACCTACAGCCATGCCGGTTTCCTCTTCACCCAGGCCGATGTTCGCAACGCCGTCACTGGCGCATCTCTCAACGAAATCGACTACGAACTCAATCGCATGGCAACCGTCCCGCCAACCGAAACCGAGATGGCGCAAGCCAGGCGTCACCTGGTAGGCCTTCAGGCGATCAACCTGCAATCCAGCGGCGGCCTGGTCAGCGATCTCGCTGATCTTTGGATCAACAACCTTCCGCCCGAAGAGATCGCCCGTCACAGCGAGAAGCTCGAAAAGTCCAGCGCCGCCGAAGTAAGCGCTGCCGCGAAAAAATATTTCGCAGCCGCCCACTCAACCGTAATCGCCGTAGGAGAAGAGAAGGTAGTGCGCGAGGAACTAGAACCATTCGCCCTCGAAATCCGACCCGCGCCATGAGCTCGTTGGTTCTCCAACTCTGGGGCGAGCCCGGAAAGCCCTGGTGCCCCAGGTTCGCGCTAACTTCAGCAATCTCATCCATCAATGAAGAGCTGCATCATAACCAGACAGTAAACATCGAGCCACGAAAAAAACCGATTCAACCACTTTCACAACCACCGAAAATCAAATTTATTTTCCCCTTCCGAAATTCCTATTTCCTTCGCCATTTTTCATCACCGCCGAACTCGTCGAATACCGAAAGCATTCCACCGCGTGGTCATTAACCATCCCCGTAGCCTGCATGAACGCGTAGCAAATAGTCGAGCCGACAAAGTTGAACCCCCGCTTCTTCAGATCCTTGCTCATAGCATCCGATTCCGCCGTCCGCGGAGGAATTTTCCCTCCCAACCGCCGCGCATTTACCCGTGGTTTGCCGCCCACAAACTGCCAGATATAGCGGTCAAACGATCCGAACTCCTTCTGCACGGCAAGAAAAGCCCGAGCATTGGCGATCGCCGACGCGATCTTTAACCGGTTGCGAACAATCCCCGTATCCCGAAGCAACGCCTGCGCTTTGCGCCGATCATAGCGAGCGACTTTGGCCGGATCGAAGCCATCGAACGCCGCCCGGTAATTCGCGCGCTTCTGGAGAATCGTGTCCCAGCTAAGCCCAGCCTGCGCCCCCTCCAGAATCAAAAACTCAAACAACCCGCGCTCATCATGCAAAGGCACTCCCCACTCAGAATCGTGATAAGCAATCGAAAGCGGATTAGAAGCCCACCGGCACCGAACCAGGTCAGCCGCAGCCACTTTTACATTCCGTTTGGCAGCCGGAGCATGTTCCACGACATTCTGCGCAGTATTGGAGGTGCCTCTGCGCAGTCTCGCAACTCGTTTATTGTCTACCATTTAAGTCGTATTGTACATACACAAGTATACCAACAATAATGTCAACTGTTCCACGTGGAACATATCTCATGTTCCACAGTTCCTGGGCGATCGTCAAGTATAGCCGCTCAACTCCTACCCGATATCCGCTACACCCCGACTCTGTCCGGCAACGTCGTTGGAAGGAACTTCCCTGGCCGCCACGCGATGTACTTATTATCGTCCATGTAATCAGGCAGATAGAAGATAGCTCATCCCACTGGAGCAGCGTATAATCTAACCATCATGAGCACTCTTGAAGCAGGCATTGCTGAATCATCGGTAGTAGAAATCTGTGCACGCGTGAAACATCTTGGTTATACGACGTCGGGCCGCGTTCGACTCTACGGAGAGGAATTTGAAGTCGTCTCGGAGCCATTCCCCGAGGCTAATGGAATCGCTGTCCACGTCAAGAGCCGGAAGAACCCGAAAGTGAGAGTTCTGCGCCTTCCTTCGACCGTTGTACAAACCGCCAAGCGCCGCAAAATAGCCTGACTTTCTCCCTCCAGGATCTCTGACCCGAGATCTCTAGAACGATAATCTCAAAGCAAATTGAATCTCGCGCGGAGTCCCCGAGCCTACCGGGGTTATCGGGTTCACGATGGCCGTGTTCAAGTTCACTGGAGTGATGATGCTGCCGAATCCTGTTGGACAGCCCGTAGGACTTGACGTTGAAACGTCACACGTAGCCTGCGGCGGACCTAATTGCGGGTGATTGAAGATGTTGAAGAACTCGGATCGAAACTCGAGGCTGGCGCGCTCGGTAAGCGGGAAATGTTTAGCGAGGCCGAAATCCATTTGCCAGGTGCCCGGCCCGCGGGCAACGTCGCGCGGCGCGTTACCGAAATCCCCAGCCGGGTAAGCAAACGCCGCGGGATTGACCCACTCCCCAATGCTCTTGCCTCCTGGCGGAGTGAGAGAAACGCCCGCAACCAGATCGGGACGCTGCGTGCCTGAAGCCCCATCCGGCGCCGTGTAACTACTGGGCAGTAAGACATTCACGGGGAAGCCGGTGCGAGCCAACGCGGTGGTCGTCACTTCCCAGTTGCCCGCGACCACGCCGGCAATCCCGCCGTCGTGCAGCAGCGGCTTCCCACGACCGAAGGGCAGCTCGTAGACGGCGTTGGCATTAAATACATGGCGGGCGTCCCACGCGCCGCTGGCGGTATCACAGGCCAGGCACAACGGATTCTGCGGCGATATTTCGTCGCCATCGCCGCTGCCGTTCGACCCGTTGTCAATCTCGTGCGACCAGGTGTAATTGGCCGTCACCAGGAGTCCGTGGGAGAACGGACGCCGCAACGCCAGCGAGAGACCGTTGTAGGTGCTCATCCCGACTGAGCCCCGCCATGGGATGGCGGGAGCAAAGGCTGGGTATTGCGCAATCCCCGTGGCCGGATCGATCAAATTCACCACGTTAGTATCGAGCAGATGCACGCCGTGACTTCCCATGTAGTAGGCCGCGGCCACGAAGTTGGCGGGTAGCTCCCGCTGCGCCGAGAGGCTCCACTGCTCAACATAAGAGTCCTTGCGGTTTCGTTGCTCCGCGTTTGGTGAGAGGGTTCCCGGGCCGGTAAAATACGAATCCACCGGATACGTGAGCTGGAGGCCCCCACCGCTTTTCACCGCATAGGAGGGCACTTCGTTTTTGGCAGGCAGATTCTGATCATCCAATTGTCCGTCTTCGTGGTAGATGCCGAATCCACCTCGAATCACCGTCCGCCCGTCCTTCCGCGGCGCCCAGGCAAAGCCCACTCGTGGATCAACGTCGCCGTAGTTCTGCTGTCCGAAGCTGGCGCCGATGCCGCAGAATCCCTGCGCCCCGCAGGTGCCGAAATCGAACGGGTTGGCCAAACCGTCCTCCTCATGGAAGAGGACGAAGACGGTGTAGCGCACGCCCAGGTTCAGGGTGAGGTTGGGGAGCCACTTGTACTCGTCCTGCGCGTAACCCGCATAATCGTTCTTGCGCAGGTGGTTGACCGGCAACGCACCTGTCAGGCTGGCTTTTGAAACCAGATTCGCTGCCAGGTCCTCCACCGTGGAAAACGTGATTTTCCCGTGTTCGCCGGAGCTCTGATTCAATTGAATGTGGCGGATCTCCCCTCCAAACTTGAAGGTATGCTGGCCATGAATCCACGTCAGGTTATCAAGCCAGGAAAATGAGTTGCCCACGTAGATGCTGCCGTAATCGTAGTTCTGGGTGACGAACCCCGGCCCTGGACCGGTGGCGATCGCAATCTGATAAAGGATGCCGGTGTTATTGAGGTTGTAAGTGTTCGAGGAGGAGCGATTGAATCCAAACTTGGCCTCATTCACCAGATTGGGATTGAAGACATGCAGCAATTCCAGCGCGCCATTGACCGGCCCGGACACCCTCTGCTCCAAGTCCGTGGCGCCGGCCGAAAGCGGCTGCGTATCCACGGACCGGTCGTAATTGAATCGCATGAAGCCCGTGGTCGCTGCCGAGAAATGCTGGTCGAGCCGCAGCATCACCGAATTCTCGTTGACCACCTGAGTGCATGAGCAGGTCAGCAGGTCGATGTTCGGGTCGCTGGTGGCGGTCTCGATTGTGTTGGGACCCGGTCCGGGGTAGGCCGTGATGATCGGATAGATCGGCGACGAGGGTGAAACAGTTGCTATAAGCGCCGGGCTCGGCACGTCGCCGCTCACCGGATAGCCCCAGCGTTGCCGATAGGCCTCCGCAGCGATGAAGAAGAAAGTCTTGTCGCGCTTGATGGGGCCACCGAACGCTCCGCCGAACTGATTCAGGCGAAGCGGTTGCTGCGTTTCGCCGCCGGAGGCCCAGGCAGGTTCGTTCGCGTCAAAAACATTGTTGCGCAGGTACTCGAAGACGTGCCCGTGAAAGCGGTTTGTGCCCGAAGGCGAGGTAACGTCCAGCTGCGGGCCGCCGGTACCGCCTTCTTCGGCGGATGCCGTCAGCGAATCGACGCGGAACTCCTGGATCGCGTCCAGCGGAATGGCGAGGCGCACCCACGGGCGCTGCGTCTGATTCACGATGCTGGTCGCGTCAATGCCGTCGTAAGTCCAGTTGCTGTCGTCGAGGCCCCGTCCGGCAAACCGGATTGACCGCTGGTTGCTGCCGCCAGTGTCGATCGCGCCGGGAACGTAGGCCGCCAGCGAGGCCCAGTTGCGGCCGTTCAGCGGCAATTCCTCCGCTTGCTTTTTCTCGATCAAACCGGTCACCGCGCTGGTGTTGCGGTCTAACAGCTCCGAACTGGCGGACACTTCCAGACGTTCGTCGCGGCCGGAAACTTGCAGAGTGGCATCGAGCGTTCGCGTGCGGCCGATGACCTGCTCAACGTCAACGAAGGTGAGCGACTTGAACCCATCATGATCAAAAGTGATGGTGTAAACGCCGACTGGCAATTCGGCAATGTCGTAGGTGCCGCTACTCGAGGTAGTAGCTTCGCGGCGCAGCCCCGAGTCGTTCTTGACGGCGACGACATGGGCTTGGGGCAATACGCGGCCCGAGGGGTCGATGACGGTGCCGCTCAGGCCGCTGCGGTCTATCTGTGCGAGCGACACCGAGACGAGAGAAAGAATAAGGAGGATGGCCGCGAGGGACGTAGCTTGATACCGAAATTCCCGCGGCAGATTGTCCTGAATTGTGCCTTGACGGTGGGTGCGTTCGTTCGCAGAGCGGAACTGCTTCGTGCGGGGCTTCTGCGAGATGGTTTCGGCTGGAGAGACAGAAGTGGAGGGCGGAATGTGGGGGCATTCGCATAAATTCATATTTTTCACCTGTGCTTGCGGAGCCACAGTGTTCACGCTACGCAGCAAAAAAGACTCGACAATGGTGGCGTGCGATTGCTAATGGTACGTCACACCAATGTGAATGATTAGTGAAAAGCCTCCTATCGGCGATAAGAGATTTTGGCGCTTATGAGCGTTCCGGCAGTGTTCTGGGACGAAGAGCGCCAATGGGTTACCACTGGGGTTGAAGGCGATCATTGAACGGGTTGGACTGCTGGGTCGAACTGGATTGTTGACCGTTGATGAAATCTGTGACTGCCGATTGACTCGCCGCCCCGGAGACCTTAAAGTTCTCTTTTCGGTCGTGCGTTTCGTTTGCAGGGTCGTCGGCTGTTTTGCGGTTGGCTTCTAAAATGACTTCGCCTGATTCCATCTTCGAAGATCTCGCGCTGGCCGCGCCACTGGGGCCGCTGGAGAAGCAGGTGCATCACGCGGTATGGTCGCGTGGAAACGCCACGGTGCGCGAGGTTATACAGGATCGCACAATCTGGCAGAGATACAGCACGATCCTGACCACGATGGATCGTTTGTTCCGCAAAGGTGTGCTGAGCCGCATTCAGGAAGGCAAGGCGTTTCGTTACTCCGCTCGGTATAGCCCGGAAGAATTGGAGCGGCTGGCGGCGGTGACGGGCATCCGGCATCTAATGAAGTCTGAGCATGCGTCGCTGCACCTTTCGTATTTTGTGGAGGCGGTCGGCGAGCATGACGAGAAGCTGCTGGACGCGTTACAGGCACTGGTGGAAAGGCAGCGGGCGGAATTGCGATCAAAAAAGGGAGAGCAAAAGTGACGTTTGTAGTCCGGGACCTTTTGGTTTCTCTCGCATTTTTTGCCGTCGTGTATTGTTCGCTGTCGACTCTGATTGCTCTCGGTTGGAGGGCCGCGGCACGGACATTTGCGGTGCGGTCAGCGCGCGTAGCCGGTTTGCTCTTTGTATTGCGAATGTTCTCCTTCGTCGTTTCCGCCGTGATTGCCGTGTTTTTTACCTTCCCTTCGTTTTGGATGATGGAGAGAGCGACGCTCGATGAGGACGCCGGGACATTCGTTCTTGCGGCCTGCGCTTTGATAATTGTGGGCGCGGGCGTGACTCGCGTTATTCGGGATAACGCGAGAACGGCGCGCGCGGTAAAAGAATGGATGCTCGGAACGAGAAGCGTGGGCAGCGCGGCGACGAACCCGGTGTTGGGCATGGCGAATGGAGCGCCGGCACTGATGCTGGTTGGGATCAGAAGACCGCGGGTGATGGTTTCAGACGCGGCCGCGCGGATGCTCACCTGCGAGGAGTTGGAGGTTGCTGTCCGGCACGAACTGGGGCACCGGCGCTCGTGGGATAACCTGAAAAAAGCTCTGATCAGCGCAACGCCGTTCCCCCTGATGAGTGGGCTGGAGAAGGCGTGGCGGGAAGCGGCCGAGTTGGCGGCGGATGACGCGGCGGTGGAAAATCGACGGGAAGCGCTGGACCTGGCGGCGGCGCTGATCAAAGTGTCGCGCTCGCCGAAGCAGTCGCCGGAACCGGCGCTGGCGAGCGGGTTGATGTGCACGTCGTCGTCGATTGCTGTGCGCGTGGAACGACTGCTGGAGTGGCGTGCGGCCGGACATCGCCTGCAACGGGCGTTTCCCTGGAGTTTTGCTGTTTTCGTTACTGCTCTCGCCACTATGACCATCGCGGTCGCGACCCACTATAGTGCTACGCTGGTACTGACGCATCGCTTGACTGAGTTGCTGGTTCCGTAGTCTCCTTTCAATCATCTTGATGGAAGTTCTCCGACAATTGTTCGAGCGGCATTTCCGTGTGCCCGCGGATGTTGTGCAGCCGTTGCAGGGGCAGCTCAGCGGGTCGGGGCGGAGGATTGTGCGTTTATCCGCGGGGGACGGGCTGCGCGCGATCGGCATTTTGTACGATGTGCGTGAAGAAAATGTTGCCTTCCTGGAATTCTCCCGTCACTTTCGCAGGCATGGGCTGCCGGTGCCGGAAATTTATGGGGAGGATTTAGGCCAAGGCGCTTACCTGGAGCAGGACCTCGGCGACACGACCTTATTTGAGTTTCTTTCGCAGCATCGTTCGGGCGCGACGATTGCAGCGCCGGCGGTGGAGGCTTATCGCAAGGTGGTGAGTTTGCTGCCGCGTTTTCAAGTCGAGGCGGGACGCGATCTGAATTACAACGTTTGTTATCCACGCGCGAGTTTTGACCGGCAATCGATTACATGGGATCTGAATTATTTCAAGTATTACTTTTTGCGGCTGGCGGGAATCCCGTTTAATGAGCAGGCGCTGGAGGACGATTTCAACCGCCTGACCGAGTTTCTTCTGAGCGCGGATCGCGATTACTTTCTCTATCGCGATTTTCAGTCCCGCAACATTATGTTGTGCGACGGCGCGCCGTTTTTCGTGGATTACCAGGGCGGGCGCAAAGGCGCGCTGCAATACGACATAGCGTCGCTCCTCTATGATGCAAAGGCCGATCTGCCGCCTGAGTTGCGGCAGGAGCTGCTCGATCTATATATCGACCGGCTGGGCGATCTGATTGTTTCGGCGGGAAGCGCGCGCGATAACGCGGAAATCTGTGCGACCTTCATGCAGCATTATTATGCGTACGTTTATGTACGCATCATGCAGGCGCTGGGGGCTTATGGTTTTCGCGGATTTTATGAGCGTAAGGCTCATTTTCTGCAGAGCGTTCCTTATGCGCTGAGAAATATTCGCTGGCTCTTGCACAATGTCGAGCTGCCAGTTGAACTGCCAACCCTGACCGAGGCGTTCAAGTCGATGGTCGCATCGGAGAAATTGCAGGGAGGGGGATCGGCCGAGGGCAAGCTCACAGTGCGGGTTTCGAGCTTTTCCTTTCACCGCGGCCTGCCGGGGGATGAGACCGGGAATGGCGGGGGATTTATTTTCGATGGCCGGAGTCTGCCGAATCCGGGACGCGAAGAACGCTTCAAGCCTCTTAACGGTACCGACGCGCCAGTGATCGAATATCTGGAGCAAGAGGAGAGCGTGCGCCAGTTTTTGGCAAACGTGATGGCGCTGATCGATTCGAGCGTAAGCAGCTACCAGGGCCGTGGCTTCAAAGACCTGATGGTTTCGTTCGGGTGTACGGGCGGGCAGCATCGTTCCGTTTATCTTGCTGAGCAGCTGGCTAAACATCTTCGTGCGGCGAATGGCGTGGAGGTGATCCTGCATCATCGCGAACTGGAGAAGCAGAAGCAATGAAGGCGATGATTTTTGCCGCCGGCCTCGGCACTCGGCTGCGTCCACTGACCGACGACCGTCCCAAGGCGCTGGTTGAAATCGATGGGCGCACGATGCTTGAAATCACGCTGGCGCGACTGCGCGATTTTGACATTCGCGAGGTAGTGATCAATGTGCACCATTTCGCGGACAAGTTGATTCAGTATCTGGAGGCACACGACAACTTTGGAATGCGGATCGATGTCTCGAGAGAGGATGTGCTGCTCGACACCGGAGGCGGGCTGAAGAAAGCTGCGCATTTTTTTCTGGCGGACTCGCGCGCGGTCGATGCGGACGAGCCGATCCTGGTACACAATGTGGACGTTCTCAGCACCATTGATCTGGGGAAGATGACGGAGGCGCACGCCGCGCATAAGGCGCTGGCTACACTGGCCGTGCAGGAGCGGAAGACTTCGCGTTATCTTCTTTTTGACGATGACCAGAAGTTTTGCGGCCGGCGTATTGGAGAGGCCGCCACCGCTGAAATCGTGCGCCCGTCGCGGCATGTGCACCCACTCGCGTTCGCGGGAATCCACATTGTTTCGCCGCGTCTCCTAACGAAGCTCACCGAAGACGGTGCCTTCTCCATCATCGTTTCTTACCTGCGTTTGGCGGGTGAGGGGCAGCCGATCTTTGGCTTTCGAGCCGACGAGTATTCCTGGCGCGACCTGGGTCGGCCTGCGGACCTCGAGCAGGCTGCGAGAGATCTGAAGGAACAGCGGACCGACATTAACGGCGCAAATCGATTGCCGTCTGGGCCGTGATCCGGTAATCTCAAGCGATGCTTGGTCGTCGAAATTTCCTGGCAAGAAATTCCGGGATGCGGTACGAGTTCTTCTTCTGGGACCGCAGATTCTTCGCGAGTGCGATGGTTTTCAGCCTGGTAGTTTTGGCCGTCGTCGTGCCCGCGCATGCTCAGGATGCTTCCAAGCCGGCGGATCAGTCGGGCCAGCAAAGTCAAACAAGCGCCGCGGGAAACGTGGTCAAAAAACCGGTCGAGGCGTTCAACCTGCTGGATGAAAAGTCGATTGTGTTTCCTGATATTGCTGCCAGCACGGAGCCACTGTCGCCCGGTCAAAAATTTGAGTTGTTCGTCGACAACAGCATCTCGGTGCACACGGTGGTATGGTCGGCGCTGGGCGCGGCGGTGGGGCAGGCTGATAATTCGCCGACCGGGTTCGGGCAAGGTTGGGATGCATATGGCAAGCGCTTCGGGTCTTCGTTGGCGAGGCAGGCGTCGGGCGAATTTTTCGGTACGTTCATTTTGGCATCGGCGCTGCATTACGATCCGCGATTTTTTCCCGATAAAGATCCCACCTTCGGCTATGCGATCAAACGTTCGGTGAAGCGAGTCTTCGTTACGCGCAACGACGCGGGGGCGCAGGTCGTGGACATTCCAGGATTGGTCGGGCCTCTGCTGGGAGAGGGGTTGGCGAACGTCTATTGGCCGGATCGGAACCGCACGGTTGGCGATACATTTTTTCGCTACGGCTTGGACATTGCCACCAAGGCGGGAGGAAATATGCTGCGCGAGTACTGGCCGGTGGTTTACAGGAAACTCACACACTCCGGCTCGACGCAGGCCACCCGGTTCAGTGAAATTAGAATGGGACAATGACGGCGGCGAAGAAAAGAATACCGTGGAAGACGCCGCTCGGTGCTTCTTGAGTGCATCTTAATTAAAAGATTTGCCTGGATTGACTTCGGAAAATTCATTGCGCAAAAACAGGAGAACGTAGATTGCGGAATCGTTGGAATCGTACGCTGTTTTTTGGAGCTTGCTTCGCATTGATAGTCGCTTCGGCAGTCGCGCAAACGGATGCGCAAAAGACCTTCTTCTCGCGTCTGACCTATAACGTCGGCGGAGGTTTTGGCATTGGCCGCGGCGATGCGGGCTCGTTTTCCGGCAATTCGTTCGAGGCCACCGGCGGAGTGGGATGGAATTTCAACAAGCTATTTTCCGCCGATGCTGAGTACATGTACTACGCTTTGCCGCTCCGGCCGAGCGTCGCGATCAGTCAACGTTTGGGTAGCGCCAATGCATCGCTGAGCGTGGCATCGCTGAACGGTATCATCAAAGTGCCGTACAAATTGGATCGATACGGCGCCTACGGAATTTTTGGCGTTGGATTCTACGACCGCAATTCATACTCGAACACTGGGCTGTTGCAGGTTGGCGCGACCTGCCAACCTTCCTGGAGGTGGTGGGATATTTATTGCTTCAACGGATTTGTTCCCAGTTCGCCGCCGCAATCGCTCGGTTCGTACACGAAGATTGCCGGTGGTTATAACGTCGGCGGTGGGATCACTTTTGATCTAAACCGTCTGCACCGGGCAAAGCTGTATGCGGAGTTTCGCATCCACAAGCCATATTTCAGCGACTCCGAAATGGGGGCTTGGCCGATCACCGTTGGGTTGCGATGGTGAGGAGCAAACTCATTTGGTGATTGAGTAATCGGGTAATTTGAAATCTGCGGTCTGGATTTTGAAATTACCCGGCTTTGTAATTATCCGACGTTGTAACTCCTTTCTATCTTCTCTATTTTCTCTATCTTCCTCCTATCTTTGTTTTCTCCCTGCGCTTCGTTTCTTCTTTCGGGCTTTGATTTCCTGCTGATCCTGTGCTTGCGCGGTTTGCGTTTCCGAGCCAGAAC
>JBAWBE010000694.1:0-11183 GCA_049589635.1 Terriglobales bacterium | reverse complement strand
ACATAGGGACGGTCGGCGGAGAGTTCGGTGCTCGGACCCTGGGCTGGTATTTTCGCGGAGACATGGTGGACGTTTTCACCAGTTCCGCGCGAGCCTTGCGCTGCCGCCGCAAGCGAAACGCACACGGCTAGTAGAGAAATGAAAATTGATTTAAGGAGAAACTTCATCGAGGGGACCTCCTGGGAGAAGGATACGCCGGCGGGATACAGATTACGCTGGCTGCCAGAGCGCAGCGGAAGTCTAGCACGGGGTCTCGAGCTGGGCAAATGAAGCGCGTAGAAGGCGATTTGGAGGATTCGGCGCGGCGGGAGTCTGCGTTATTACCTATGTTATTACCTATGCCAACGAAGGGCGGGTCATCAGATATCGTTGCAGGGCATCCTGCCACGTTGGCATTTGAATTTCGTGCTCATGCAAGCTTGCGGGCGAGAGTATCGAGTTTGCGGGCCGACGTGCCGGTCGCGGAAAGTCGGCGGTTGTTACTGGCTTGACCATAGCTGGCAGCCCGGCAACGCGCACGATTTCTTTCGCGAATTCATACCAGGTACAGTCGCCGGAATTCGTTGCGTGCACGATGCCTCGCGCTTCTTTCCGGCAGAGCTGTGCGATAGCGGAGGCTAGATCGCGGGCGAAAGTTGGCGAGCCGCGCTGATCGTCGACTACCGAGAGTCGCGGCGTTGCGCCGTCCTGCTTCGGCGAGGCCAGCCTCAATATTGTCGCCGGGAAGCATTTGCCTCCGTGGCCGAAGAGCCAGGAGGTTCGCACGATGCAAACCTCGGGAAGCATTTCGAGGAGTTGCTCTTCGGCGCGGGCTTTTGTTTCGCCATAGACATTGATTGGATGGCGAGTGTCGGTGATCTCGTAGGGCGCAGGCTTGGCGCCGTCGAAGACGTAATCTGTGCTGATGAATGTCAGCCGCGCCCCCACGGTACGCGCCACGGACGCGACATTCAGGGCGCCCTGGTGGTTGACGCCGAACGCCAACTCGCGATTTGTTTCGCAACCGTCAACGTCGGTATAAGCCGCCGAGAGAATGATCTGGTCTGGCTGAGAATTACGAATTACACCTTCAACGCGCGCCTGGTCGCGAAGGTCAGCGTCGCGCGAAGAAAGCGCGGTGAGTTGTTCGTTCGCTAGAACTTGCGCTAGTTGCCGGCCGAGGAGTCCCGAGGCCCCGAATAGCGTGATGCGCATGGGGCCATTGTAGCTGGGATCGACAACTCTTCTGGCGCGTGAAAAAAATCCAACCCACAGAGACCACGGGACCACGAGGGAATTCGGGAAAAGTCCTAGTCCGAGGAATTCTGGACCTTTGTTGGAGCTTGCCGCCGGAGCGCGTGCAGAATGAGGGTGCCACTGATTCCGAAACAGCCCACTGCGCCGAACGCCATCGCATCCAGCGTGGAACGCGTCAGGCGGAGGTAATCGCCCAGCAATGATGCCACCGCGGATAGAACGCCTAGAACATTCAGCCATAGCGGAGAGCGAACTTCCGGCAAGTCGTGGCGGAATCGAAGTTGAAGCAACAGCGCAGCCAGGCCGATCGCAGAAACCACTACCAGAGCGACTGGGCTGAGAAACGCGCCGGGGCGAGTGTAGATCACGACCAACGCCAGGGCGAGAACGAGAAGGCCCGAAGCGATCACGGTCCAGCGGCGCGTTGCGCTCGAAGTTGTCACCGCGGCCTCCCCCTGCGTCGACATGCTGCCATTGTATCCTCGGCGGAGTCGGGGACGAGGCTAAGTCCTACCTAAAGGAGCCGGAATCGACAGCGTGGGTATTGCCTTGATGGGAAGGCGCGTTCTTATGCGGCTCCGCCGGCGGCGGCCGGCATCCACTCCGCGGGACGGTGCTCGCCGTGCGACATGGCGTAGAGGACCAGTTCTACGCGGCTTGAAATTCCAAGCTTGTCGAAAATCCGCAGCAGATATTTCTTGATCGTGTGTTCGCTGAGCCCGAGTTCGACTGCGACTTCGCGATTGCTCAGGCCATCCGAGACCAGCGCGACTACTTGTTCTTCACGGGGCGTCAGCAATGGCCTTCCGGTGGAGTTCACGACGCGCAGCGTCGGCACCACCGAGAGTGCGTCCATCACATAATGCATCTGCTGGTTGTTGATCCAGATCTCTCCCTGAAAAACCGAATGGATACATTTACAGAGCATGTGGAAAGGATCGCGCATGAAAAGAAAAATTCCTTTGGCGCCTACGCGCAGGGCATTGACGACCAGTTCGCGGTCGTCATTTTCGGCGAGCAGCACGGGAGCGACCTTGGGGTGTGTGATGCGCAACCAGCGCAGCAGCCCCCAATCCGGCAGTTGGCTTCCGGCGATCAGAACCACGTCGGCGGGATTGGAGTGCAGAAAATCGTCGAGCGCGGACAAATTCAGCGCAACCGGCGACACTTGAAATTCTCGGCGCGCGCGCAGGGCGCGTGTGAGCAATTGCGATTGCAGCGGACCGGAATCGGCGACCAGTACATGCACGATTGCGGCTTTTGCCAGTTGGAATGTGGCGGGCTCGTTGGCGGCGCGGCTCGTTGCGATCATGTGTGCTTTGACAGGGCTGGATTTCATGATGCCAATAATGCACGAAAGAATAGGGACCAGATGTAGGCCCCATCACACCAAATTGGTGATGAATCGGATGCGCTCTCGCTACTTTAGTAGGCCTACACTTGTGCACCAGGATGTGTGCATGCCGAGGGAGAAGAACCTCTTCGAACGCCCCAGAAGTCCAGCGTGACGGGCCAACTCACCATTTCGTCACATTCTTGTCGCGTCAATTTCACCCCCCTCATCGGTAGGCAACACTTTCCAAGTCTTGTTCTCCGGTCGGCCAGACGCTACTTTCGTGCAGACAGCTCAATCGCCCGAGCTGAATCGATTGCCGTTGAGCAACGGTGAGAGTACGGAGAATGAAAAAAGAAGCAAAATACTTCGTTCTTATGGCTGCGGGCCTGCTCTGCCTGGAGCTAACGGTGGTCACGCGCGCTCAGGAAACTGCTCCAGCCCCGGTTCCGCGGTCCTCTGCCCGGTCGTCTGGCAAATCCGCGACGGCAGGGAGCTCGCAGAGTCTAGAACGGACCGGGACGAGCAGTTCTCTGAGCAGCGCGACCACACAGCCCGGAAAAGCGGGTGGCATGGGAGATCCTGCATTCGGAGGGGAGCGCCATCCGCTTTACCGGCTTACTAAGTCCGATGTCGTCGACGCAAATTTCACCTTTTCTCCTGACTTTAACCAAAGCCTGACAGTACAGCCCGATGGCTTCGTGGTGCTGAGAGGCGCTGGCACGATCTTCGCTGAAGGCCTTACTCTGCCGCAGCTCCAGCTGTCGATGGCGGATGCCTACCGCGGCTTTCTGCATGATCCCGAAATCACGCTGACGTTGAAAGACTTTGACAAGCCCTACTTTCTAGCTTCGGGGGAGGTCGCCCGGCCTGGCAAATACGAATTGCGAGGCGATTTGACCGTGAACGAAGCGATTGCCATTGCCGGCGGGTTCACCCAGCAGGCGCGTCATTCGCAGGTGGTTCTGTTTCGGCGGGTTTCCTCGGACCTGGCGGAGACTCACGTATTGGACTTGAAACAAATGCTGGATTCACGCGATCTCCGTGAAGACATGCACCTTCGGCCGGGAGATTTTATTTTCGTGCCGCAGAGCCGGATTTCGAAAATCAGGAAGTTTGTTCCCACCAATTCCCTAAGCTGGTACATGAACCCAATGCAGTTTTGAAAATGCTTCAAGAAGAAGAAGTTTCGAGAAAAGGAGAGCAGCCACCGATTGCTTTACTAACTTAACTGGCGCCGTCGCCATAGTAATCGTCTGCAACACGCGCCATGAACTCCGGAATCCCGGGCAGCAGTGCCCTGACTCAAATCCTGACCCCGCGCGACCTGGCCGCGACTTTGTTCCGGAGACCCCAGCTCATGATTGGGTCGTTTGCAGTCGTGCTGGCGGCGACGATGGCCCTGGCACTGTTCTCGGCACGCTACGAATCGCACTTCAAAGTATTGCTGCGCCGTGGACGCTTCGATCCGGTCGCATCGGGGCAGCCTACGAGTTCGATGGACGTCAGCCGTCCCGAAGTCAGTGAAGAGGAGCTCAATTCCGAAGTTGAGCTGCTCAGGGACGAAGATCTTCTGAAGCAGGTCGTGACAATGGCGGGGCTGATTCCCTCGGACAGTCCCGCCGCGGACCAGCCGTCCGAGATTGAACGCGCCGCGCGCAAACTCGGTCGCCGCCTCGATGTGGAAGCACTCAAAAAGTCGAACCTGATTCAGGTGTCTTATAAGGATACGGACCCGCAGCGCGGCGCTCGCATCATGACGGCACTTTCAACCGCGTACATGAATAAACATACGAACCTGCAGCGGCCGTCCGGGGAGATTCAGTTCTTCGATCAGCAGACCGAGGAGAGTGCGAAACGGCTGCACCACTCGGAAGCGGAAATTGTGAATTTCACGCGCGCCCGCGGAGTAGTTTCAGCGGCGCTGGAGCGCGACATCGCGCTCCAGAGGCTGGGAGACGCGGATGCGGTTTATCGGCAGATCGATCAGGATCGCGTCGAGGCCGAACATATCATCGCCTCGCTCAAGGAACAGATCAAGGCATTTCCTTCGCGCTCAGTCACGCTCAAGCGCTGGGCCGACAATTCCGAACTGCTCGAGAAGTTGAAGACTCATCTGCTTGAGCTTCAGTTGCAGCGCACCAACCTTCTCACCCGCTTTGAACCGTCGTATCGTCCAGTGCTGGAGATCGATCAGCAGATCGAGCAGGCGAAGACGTCGATCGCCGGTGAGGGGCTCACGCCTGTGCGCGACGAAACCACCGATAAAGACCCGAACTATGAGTGGGCGCGCATGGAGCTGGAAAAAGCTGAAGTTCACCTCCAGGGCCTGCAAGCGAAGGAGAGCGATGCGACAGCGCAGGCGGCATCGTTGCGCACGACCGCCCAGCAGATGCAGGCCAGCTCAATCGATCAACAGGATCTGATTCGCACGGCGAAGGTGGATGAAGACGCGTACCTTCTTTATCTCCGGAAGCGCGAGGAAGCACGGATTGGCGACGCGCTCGACGGACAACGGATTCTAAATGTGGCGATCGTCGAGCCGCCCGCCGCCCCTGCTTTACCGAATCACTCGGCCGCGTTTTATTTCGCGCTCGCTTTCGGAGTCTCCACCATGTTCGCGGTCGGCTCTGCCTTTACGGCCGAGTATTTCGATGCGACTGTGCGTACTCCCGGCGAAGCCCAGCGACTACTGGATGTGCCTGTACTCGCATGGCTGCCGGAGCGGGAGAATCCCCGCATTCTTACCATGCGCACGAAGACGCCTAGGGTGGTCCCATGAGCACATTCGGCGAACTGCTCAGAGCAATGCCGCTGCCGGCAAGAACTCTTGCTGCCGATGAGCCCGTGATTTCGATTCGCGACCAGGCAGATACCCGCTCGGCGGCGCCGCTGCCGACCGTTTCAGTACGCGACGAGCAGATTCATGCCTTGATCCAGCAGCTCTTCTTCCAGCATGAAGCGGGACTGGTACGCAACGTCGGATTCACTCCGGTCGAAGCGTCCGCCCAAACCGCGCCAATGTGCATCGACTTGGCAAAGGCACTCGCCTGCGAAGGCAAGTATGACGTTGGACTCATTGACGCCAGTGCCGATGTGGTTCCACTCCAGCGGCACCTGGAGATTGAGGCTCCCCACGATTCCAAAGACGCATGGCCGATCGCATCTCGCCTGTGGCTCGTTCCCTGGCGAAGCTGGTCGAAAGCTCCCGGGCTGCATTCGATCACCGACCAGGATCTTGAGCGGTTGCACGACCTCATGAAGGGATTCGACTTCTCCATCTTGTATTGCGCTCCGGCCTCATGGCTCACCGCGAGAATTGCCCACAGTTGCGACGGGCTTGTTCTGATCCTGACCGCGAACAAGACTCGTCGCCTGGTCGCCGCTCAAATCAAGGAGCAACTGACAAAGGCGCACATTCCTCTTCTGGGTACGGTGTTAGCGGAGCGGCGCCTGCCTGTGCCGCAAGGGCTTTATCGAAAGCTGTGAATTTATGGGCGAATTGATTACAAACGCGAACTGGAGATCTGAGCCCTTCGACGGGCCCTCGCAGTATTCACGCATGATTCCTGGCGTCGCTGAGATGGCACCGACCGAAAGGGTCGCTGCGGCTTCGGAATACACAACCGGCACGGTGGGTCGAAGCCGGTCGACACAGGCCCGTCCGCCGACTCTGGCGCAAACGTTACTTCCGCAACTCATCGCTAAATCGCTTCCACTCTACAAGGCGGTGGGGGCCGATCTGATCGTGCTGGCCGTCGTGTGCGGAACGCAAACGCTTCTGTTCCCTGCCTGGGCCTTGCGGGCAATCGCTCTCCCTCTTTTCGTCGTCCTCGTCACGCTCTTCGCTTTCAGCGCGGGCATTTACCCCAAGGACGCCGATCTATTCCCGAAGCGAATCACGCCCGCGCTGGCGAGGTCGGTTTTATTCGCAGTCGCGCTGGTTTTCTTCGCCGAACGTGATGAGATCAGCGCGGCCGCCCTCTTCCTGACCTTCGCCCTCAGCTTGGCGGCGCTCCAGTTGTATCGCGGGGCAAGGCGGTTTGTTTGGACGCGCGGCAATCACGAGATCGGTTCCCGCAACGTCCTTATCGTTGGCGGCGGCCCGATCGCTCGATCAATTGCGCGGACACTCTGCACCGATCCTCTATACCGTGCCTTCGTCCGCGGCAGTGTCGACGACGAACTGCCGCTTTCTGCAACTGTGCTCGGCCGTATCGCGGACCTGGATTGGCTTGCTCGTTCCGAGTTCATCGACGAAGTCATCATCGCTCTCCCCGGACGTCCTGACCTGGCGCGTGAAGCGGTTGAAGCCGCTCTCCGCAATCACCTTGACATTCGCGCCGTCCCCAATCTGCCACCGGGAAACTGGCCCGAGGCGGGTGTCGATTTCATCGGAAACGTCCCTATCGTGACCCTTCATCGCGAGCATGTTCCGGGCATCGCCCTTTTTGTTAAACGCATGCTCGACTTCACCGGCGCGGCCATCGTCCTCGCGTTAGCCAGCCCCGTGATGGCGATCGTAGCGCTACTGATTCGCCTCGATTCGCGTGGCCCGATTATTTATGGGGCGGAGCGCACGGGTGCCAAAGGACGCCGTTTTCGCTGCTACAAATTTCGCTCCATGGTCTCGAATGCCGAGCAGCTCAAAGAGAACCTGCGCGCGCAGAACCAGCGCCAGGGGCCGATTTTCAAGATCGTCGGCGACCCGAGGATTACCCGCATCGGCCGTTTTATTCGCCGATACAGTCTCGATGAGTTGCCGCAGCTCTGGAATGTGCTGGTCGGCGATATGAGCATGGTTGGTCCGCGTCCCCACCCGGTCGATGAGGTGAACCACTACGAACTCCACCACTTCCGGCGCCTCGACATGAAGCCTGGTATCACCGGACTCTGGCAGATTACCGCACGAGACTCGCCGTCGTTCGAACTCAACATGCATCTCGATCTCACTTACATCGAGAACTGGAACCTGGGCCTCGATCTGCGGATTCTCCTTGGTACATTTCGCGTCCTGTTCATGCCGGAAGGGGCCTGATACGAGTCGGAGCAGCCTATGACAAGCCTCGCCCTAGCTTGGGATGTGGACGAAAGCCCGCTTTGGCATGCGGCCGGGCTCGCGATTCGCCCTCTGCATCTGGCCATAGCATATCCGTCCGTTCTTTATGTGGGGGCCATGACAGTGTTTCTGTTTCGTCCCCCCGACTTGTTCTCTTTTTATGCGGACCGTGTAGCCTTTGGCGCTCTCGTTTTTTTCGTGGCGCTGCGAACGATGGCTTTGCGCGAGAAGATCCCGTTCTTTGCCGGGATTACCGTGCCTATGCTTGGCCTGGCGGCGCTGGCCGTGCTGCGTGCGCTTCGCGAGCCTTTCGACGCCCAGCTCTGGAGCATCGTCGCCAGCAAATTCATTGTTCCGTTTGTCCTGTTCCATATCGCCGTGCTGGTTTTTCGCGGGCCATCACAGCGGCGGCACTTCGAAATCTTCGTCGCTCTGGCACTCGCCTATCTCATCTTCATTTCGATTGCGTTCCTGTTTGACGCGCGCTCGCTCATCTTTCCGCGATTCATCCTCGACGAGAGCATAGGTTTTCATGCCGACCGCGCGCGTGGGCCGTTTCTGCAAGCGGTGGCCAACGGGGTTTCCCTGAACCTCCTCGGCGTTCTTGTTCTCGTCCTTGCGCAAAAAGGTAGGAAGTTCATCTGGCTGCTGTGGCTTGCGCTGCCGGTGGCAATTCTGGCGACGATGACGCGCGCGGTTTGGATATCTTTTGCGCTCTCCGCACTGATTCTGGGATTCCGAATGATACGGCGACGTCTGCTGGCCGCTGTTGTGCTCGCGGTGGTTGCGGGTCTGCTGGGCGGCATCGCGCTTGGATTCAGCAACCACTCGCTCCAGGACGCTCTGTCGGATCGGACCAGCGAGCGCGGCCCCGTGGAGGCGCGCATGGCCGTCTACACCGCCGGCTGGAGCATGTTCATGGAGCGTCCACTCGCTGGCTGGCCCGCGGGACGGATGTATGCGGAACTCGGCCGGCGCATGGAGGGTTATCACCTCCGCATCTTTTACGTTCACAACACCTACCTGGCACTGCTTGTAGAGTTCGGCCTCCCGGGGCTGGCGCTTTACGCAATTCTCTTTTTCAATCTCTTCCGCCTCACCCGCAGAAGTGCGCTGAATGAATCGAGCGCGGTCGCTGCGCTGCGTAAGGCTTGGCCGATCTTGCTGTCCGTCTACCTAATCAATGCCTTCTTCGTCGACATGACGTATCAGTTTGTAATTGGCCTGCTGTTCACAGTCGCCGGAATGCTGTGCGTCCCCGAGGAGTCCGTCCCATGACAACCGTCGCCTACATCGCGAACGAGTTCCCTTCCCCAGTCGAGCCTTACGTGATCGATGAGATCAATGAGTTACGGCGCCGCGGCGTCAACGTGGTCTGTTGCAGCGGTAAGCGCGTTGCGCCAAATTCGTTGAGCCTGGCCGAACGGGCGTTCTGGAAAGAAACACGGTATTTTCAGCCCCTTTCGGACGATGAATTGACCCATGCCGCGCGCCGGTTGGCGTCGGATCGGCGCGACCTGTGGCAGCTTCTACGGCCGTTGATGATCGACTCCGACGCATCCCTCAGCCTGCGCGTTCGCGCGCTCGGTCATACGCTGATGGGCTCCGCACTCGCTGAACAATTGGCGTCGCTCAAGGTAGAGCATATCCATTGTCATCATGGATATTTCGCCTCGTGGATGGCCTTGGTGGCCGCTCGCTTGCTCAGAATTGATTTCAGTTTCACGTTGCACGGTTCTGATCTACTGCATCGCGCTGATCTGCTCAAAGCCAAGCTCCGCGCCTGCAAATTCTGCGTGACGATCTCAGAATTCAATCGGCAATATCTTTTCCGGAATTACCCGTCGACGCCGGCCGCGAAGGTCATGGTGCAGCGCCTCGGAGTCGATCCCGTTCTGACGCGGCCCGCCGTGGTGATAACCGCCGAGGACCGACATCCATTTTGTCTTCTAGCGGTCGGGCGGCTGCATCCGGTAAAGAACTATCCCTTCCTTATTCAGGCTTGCAGCGATCTGCGATCGAAGGGATTTGATTTCATGTGCTGGATCGTTGGCGAAGGGCGTGAGCGGCTGGCCCTGGAACGGCAGATCGCCAAACTTGGCCTCCAGGGATACGTTCACCTCGTCGGCCACATTCCGCGCCGCATGGTCACCGGTTATTACAACCTGGCCGATCTCGTCGTCATGACCAGCAAAAGTGAAGGGATCCCGGTGGTTTTGATGGAGGCTATGTCGCAGGGCAAACTCGTCCTTGCCCCTGATATCACGGGGATTCCAGAGCTTGTCGAACACGAGCGCACTGGATTGCTCTACCAGCCCGGCTCTCTCGACAGCTTCGTGAATACGATCCGCGCGATTCATGCCAACCGTGATGGGCTGCCGGGAATGCAGCGAGCAGCGGCGGCAAAGGTTGCCGATTCCTATCACCGCCAGCGAAACGTGCGCGCCTTTGCGGACGGATTCATGGCACGAATTCACCAATCAGGAGGAGAGTATGAGAATTCTGTATTGCAACAAGTACGACTACCCGTTTAGCGGAACGGAAGCTTACCTCTTCGAACTGATTCACCGGCTGGACGAGCGCGGGTACGAAACGGCGCTCTTCAGTATGAATCACGGCACTGCATCGGCTTTCGAAGGCCGCAGCTACCGGATTCCGTATTTGAATTTCAAGGATTCCAACGCAGGCTTTCTAAAGAAGGTGCGGCTGGCCGCGCATGCCCTTTACTCGCCCTCGGCGCGCCGAGCCATGCGCAATTGCATAGCAGACTTCGCGCCCGATCTCGCCCACATTCGGGGGATCTACCATCATCTGTCGCCGTCAATTCTTTGGGAACTCAAGAGCCGCGGCGTGCCCGTGCTCTATCACCTCAACGATTTCAAGATTCTGTGCCCGACTTACAACATGGTTGCCGACGGCAAGCCTTGCAATGCATGCCGGGGTGGCGCCTTTCATAATGTCGTGACCAAGGGCTGCTACGCGGGATCGCGCGCCAGCGCGAGTGTCCTGGCTGCGGAAGCCTATCTGCACAAATGGTTCGACACCTATCAAAAGTGCGTCGATCTGTTTCTGGCGCCCAGCGATTTCGTCCGCACCAAATTGATCGACCACGGGCTGCCGGTCGAGCGCATTGCAGTGCTGCCGCATTTCCAGGAGCTGCCCGGCGAAAACCAACTTTCGACTGACGAGGGTTACCTGCTCTACTTCGGCCGTCTGTCTCCGGAAAAAGGTGTTGACGACCTGCTGCATGCACTCGTTCAACAACCGCATATCCCAGTGATCATTGCGGGCGACGGCCCCGAGCGCGAGCGGCTAGAAGCCCTCAGCCACAAATTGAATCTGAATCGCGTTCTTTTTTCGGGCCACGTCGGTGGCGAGAAATTGAAGAAGCTGATTGCCGGTTGCAGTTTCTCTCTTTTCCCTTCGCATGCCTACGAGACGTTGGGGAAGTCGATTCTCGAGTCGTATGCTTACGCGCGGCCAGTCGTCGCCTCGGACCTCGGCTCACGACCCGAGTTGGTTGAGCATGGCGTGACGGGGCTGCTCTATTCTCCC
>JBAWBE010000693.1:0-4218 GCA_049589635.1 Terriglobales bacterium | reverse complement strand
AGATTATGAAGCACATGACCCGTAAAGCCACGCGCCATATCAGCCAGAACGAAGGCCTGATCTTTGAGAAATCGTCGCCCGGGAAGGCGGCCTGGAAACTTCCTCCGCTCGACGTCCCGGAAGTGGACACCGCAAAAATACTCGGCAACCAGGAGCGCAAAGATCTGGGCTCGATGCCGGAAGTCAGCGAGATCGAGATCATTCGCCACTTCACGCGGCTCTCGACCTGGAACTATGCCATCGATCTCGGCATGTATCCGCTCGGCTCGTGCACCATGAAGTACAATCCGCGCGTCAATGAGTTCGTCTCGCGTATTGAAGGCCTCGCCAACGGACATCCCTATCAGCCCGAAAAGATTTCTCAAGGCGCGCTGCGCATTCTGAAGACGCTCAGCGATTGCCTCATCGAAATCACCGGCATGGACGCCATCACCCTGCAACCGGCCGCAGGAGCGCAAGGCGAACTCACCGGGCTGCTGATGGTGCGTGCCTATCATCAGTCGAAGGGGAATCCGCGCAAGAAAGTTCTCATCCCAGATTCGGCACACGGCACTAATCCGGCAACCGCCGCCACGGTTGGATACGCCGTTGAAAATCTGAAGTCAAACGATCGCGGCATGGTCGACGTAGCCGCGCTCGCCGCGCAGATGAACGAAGACGTAGCCGCGCTCATGGTCACGAATCCCAACACGCTGGGGGTGTTCGAGCAAGAGATTCACAAGATCGCCGATCTGATGCACGCTAAAGGCGGCCTGCTCTACATGGATGGCGCGAACATGAACGCGCTCGTCGGCAAAACACGCCCCGGCGACTTCGGCGTCGACGTCATGCACCTCAACCTGCACAAGACTTTTTCCACGCCGCATGGCGGAGGCGGTCCCGGCTCCGGGCCGGTCGCTATCAAGAAAATTCTCGAACCGTTTCTGCCGAAGCCTGTCGTTATCACCAAGCCCGATGGTACGCTTGGCTTTGAATACAACCGTCCACAGTCGGTCGGCCGCGTGCGCGCCTTCTATGGCAACTTCGGAATGTTCATCCGCGCGCTCGCTTACATTTTTGCCAACGGCCCGGACGGCTTGCGCCAGACGACCGAAGATGCGGTGTTGAACGCCAACTACATTCGCAAAGGCCTTGAAGGCGTATACGATCTGCCTTACTCCACACCCTCGATGCACGAGGTTGTCTTCAGCGACAAGGTGCAGTCGAAGAAAGGCGTGCGCACCATGGACGTTGCCAAGCGCCTGATCGACTATGGATTCCATCCCTACACGACGGCGTTTCCGCTGATTGTTCCCGGTGCATTGATGATTGAGCCGACTGAGAGCGAGCCGCTCGAAGAACTCGATCTCTTTATCGAGGCGATGAAGTCGATCGCGGAAGAGGTGGAGGAGGATCCGCAGTTTGTTCTGGATGCTCCGCACAATACGCGCATCTCGCGGCTCGACGAAACGGCGGCGGCGCGGAAGCCCGTGCTGCGCTGGAAGCCGGAGAGCCAAATCTAACCAAGAGGGCACGTAGAGTTGTCGTCGGCCGCGCGCATGATCACTCATTCTGCGCCCGCGCCTTCTTCCAGTCATACATCGTTGCGTCGGCCTTCTCGATGACTTCCTTCAGCGTCGTCTGGCCCGCCTCCCATTCCGTCCGCCGATCGCGGGATCGACGTGAACGATCACTCCCTCCGTTCAATTACCCGGCCGAATCGTGTAAGGGCCGAGCAACCCCTTAATGCACGCGCTCGACTTGAGCGTTCGCCCCTTGCCAGGCCGCAGTCCATCACGATGATGAATTTCATCGCCACTTCACAAAATGGCGCAAAACAGCCCCAAACTCGATAGGATTTGGTTTGGATGGGTACTATGGTACATTGGTACCACTATGAATAACGAATTGACGCTTGCCGGGAAAGAGATGAATGAGAATCGTGTGCGGTCGGCGATTGCGGTGCTGCGGTGGGTGCTCGGATTAGTGATTTTCGCGGAGTCGGCGCAATTTCTATTCTCCGCTTCGGCGGCACATGCGTTCGCAAAATCAGGAATGCCGAATATCATTCGTCTGGCGCTAGGTTGGAGTGAGATGGCGGCAGCCTTGCTCCTACTGATCCCTCGTCTTGAAAAGATCGGTGGTCGGTCGCTGGTTTTTATCCTCGGACTGGCGATCGTGGTGCATTTGCTGCATGGCTGGTTCGACGTAGGAGGACTGATGGTTTACGTTGCGGCTACGTGGGCCGTGATGGAGGCGAGTCCTCGGGCGGGCGGCTCGATCGGCGGATCATGATTGAGAAATCTACGGAAAACGCCGGCGACCGACTCCTAATCTCCGAATTTGAGCAAGGCCGCGTCCCCGGCGACTTTCACCATGTTGATCACATGCGTGTTGCTTTCGCCTACGTGTCGGAGTTCCCCATGCTAGAGGCGCTCGCGAAGTTTCCCGCTGCACTCAAGCGGTTTGCGATCTCGGAAGGGAAGCCGAATCTCTACCACGAGACGATTACCTGGGCATATCTATTCCTGATCGGAGAGCGTATTGCGCGGGCGGGAACGGCACAGTCGTGGGAAGAGTTTGCGGAGAGAAACCAGGATCTGCTCGTTTGGAAGAGTGGAATTTTGGAACGTTATTACTCGAAGCCAACGCTGGAATCGGACCTCGCCCGCCAACGGTTTGTCCTGCCGGATCGCGGCTAGCTAAAAACCCCACCCTAAAATCGCATGGAACGCGATTCTGGGATGGGGCACCCGCTTGTTCTTTTGAGTCCTCGGATTCTATTTCGCCCGAGGAGTTGCTTCAGTTACTCGCTGCTGCCAGAATCGGCTGCGGCGCTCATCGGTTCGTTGTCCGGTTGAACAACGACGCCGTCAAACGGAGTTGCGCCGATGAAGTGTCCGCCAACTATGCTGACCCGGCGCAGCGGGAATCCGCTGTCCGGACCGCGTTGCCAGCTGCGGCCACCGTCGGTGCTCTCGAAGATCACGCCCGTTGCGTCGCTCGTGGCGAGCAGACGCTTGTGCGCGGAGTCGAAGCTGACGGAGGTGATGTCCTTGGCCGGCAGGCCATTGACGGCGTGCTCCCAGGTTGTTCCACCGTCCTCGCTGCGATAGACGCCTTCGCGCGAGGCGACCAGAAACTGGCCTTCGGAGGAAATGGCTGCGTTGCGAATGCCGGTCAAGAAGGAAGGCAGTCCGGCTTGTTTCCAGGTCGCTCCGCCATCGCCGGAAACCATCGCGTTTGAACGCGTGGCCGCGACGATCGCATCACCCTGTGCACGCACAGTGACAAAATCCTGGTGGCCCAGACCCGGCTCGATCTTCCAGATCTTGCCTTCATCTTTGCTGCTGTAAACGCCCGAAGTGGTGGCTGCGAACCAGCGATGCGAGCCCATCTCCAGGTCGTTCACCCGCGCGTCAAGTTCCGATTTCTTCCACGTCGTCATCGTCGTGGCTTTCTTGGAACCCTTGCGATAGACGGTTTTCGTCTGTTCCACGGCAACCTGGTTCATCGGCTTCCACTCGGAACCATTGTGCTCCAGGTAGAACATGCCGCGGTTGGTGCCGGCGACCAGCGTGCCGCCCGCGCTCTGCTTGAGCGTGAATACATCGCGTCCGCCCAGACCGGCTGCCTTCTGCATCCAGTGCTGGCCGTTGTCGTGCGAATAGAAGACGCCGCCGTATTCGCGGTCATTTACTACGCCGACATAGAACGTCGATGCCTCGTGATTATCGGCGAGCAACGCTGAGACGTAGCGATGCGCGTAGCCATGGTTCGAAGTTTCCCAAGTTGCTGCGCCGTTGGTTGAGGCCATCACGCCGCTGCGGTCAGTGGCGATTAGAACGTGATTCGAGTCCCGCGGATCAACGTAGACATCGTTGACCACGACCTCTGGATTCGAAATACGCTTCCACGACTTGCCAAGATCCGTCGTTCTCCAAAGACCTTCGGTCGTTCCTGCGTAGACGATGTTTTCGTTGGTCGGATCCTGCTTGAGTACACGCGTGCGGCGCGCCGTAAACGGGATACCTTGAATCTTTGAGAACTGGTTGCCCGCGCTTTCGCTCTTGTAGATGCCCGAGCACGCGCTCGCGAAAACAACCTGCGGGTTCTCGTGATCGACGATGACGGAGAAGACGTCGGAGTCGTCAATCATTCCTTTATTAATGTGCTGCCAGTTGGCGCCAGCGTCGGAGGTCTTCCAGGCCAGGTGCCAGGTTCCGGCGTAGATGGTAT
>JBAWBE010000692.1:0-3477 GCA_049589635.1 Terriglobales bacterium | reverse complement strand
TCCTTCGGCGCGCTTTCGGGCCGGCAAAAGCAGCTTGATATTGAACTGGAAGCTGCGCTCGTGTTTGAGAAAGTTTGCGCCCGAAACAATTATCTGCGGCGGCTACAACTACGTTGCTTCGTGGGAAGCGCTTTGGTGGGCAAAGAATCATCGAACCGAACTGATCTTATGGTCAGAGAGTAATCGTCACGATGCGCGCGCAGGGCTGGAGTGGGTGGAGTCGCTGAAGGCGTATTTCTTGTCGCGCTGCGAGCGATTTGTTGTGCCTGGGAGCGCTTCGCGCGATTACCTTCAGTCGCTTGGATCGGCGGCCGAAAGCATTTCGATTGCGCCCAACGCGGTCGATAATGATTGGTTTCAAATGCAGGCGCGGAGCATTTGCCGCCGCCCAACTGAGTTTCGCGAGCGACTCGGCTTGCCGGCCCGATACCTTCTTTTTGTAGGCCGGTTGGTGCTGGAAAAAGGCGTCTTCGATCTCCTCGATGCTTATGCCGGGCTCGAAGCCGGCATTCGATCGAACGTTGGTTTGGTGTTCGCGGGTGATGGTCCGAGCAAAACGGAGCTGCAGCAACTTGCGCAAAGTATTGGCCCCGGCACAATTTGCTTCCCAGGCTTTTTGCACCGCGAGGATCTCGCAGGTTGCTACGGGCTCGCGGAAGCTCTGATTCTGCCCACCCACAGCGATACCTGGGGCCTCGTCGTTAACGAAGGGATGGCGTGCGGACTTCCGATCGTTGTGACGAACGTCGCCGGGTGCTCCAGCGATTTGGTTGAAGACGGACGGAACGGTTACGTTGTGCCGCCGCGCGATCCGGAAAAGCTTGGCGCAGCGATCGATTTTCTCCTGCGAAATCCCGATCTCAGACGAGAGATGACTGCGCACAGCCTGCGGCGAATTCGAGATTATTCTCCCGAAGCCTGTGCGGAAGGTCTGGCCGCGGCCGCGCTCGCGTCGGTTAGCGAAGCCCACAGCGAGGTCCAATGGATGACAGGATAAGGCCCTGGCAATGGGCTGGCTTCGCGCTCGGTGCGTTGCTCTTCTCATACGCCATTTTGTCCCATCTTCAATACTTCGGCAGCATTTCGTTCCTGGGCGCGATCCTGCTGATCGAGATTGTTATTGCCAGCCTCTGGAAATACGATCAGCGATTTTTCATATTGCTGATGATCGCCTTTCTCTGGGCTGGCATGCATGTGCCTTTGCAGAACGCATGGACCGGCGGGCGCTGGTTTGTGCTGACGGCGGGCGCGGTCATCGGGTACATCGCCTGGATGAGAGCGCCTCGCAGCAGTTTTCGAACAATTCATCTGCTCGCTTTTTTCTGTATTGGCGCGGCTTTCGTTTCGGCGACCGTTTCGTCGTATGTGCTGATGGCGACCTTCAAGGCATTGAGTCTGTGTCTGTTGTTTCTTTATTGCACCTCGGGTGTGCGCCTCGCCGTACTCGGGCGCGAGGAGAGATTCTTCCGCGGGCTGGTCTGGGGCTGCGAGATTATCGTCTACGTTACAGCGATCTGCTATTTCGGCCTCGGCGAACAAATTTGGGGTAACCCGAATTCTCTAGGCGCCGCTATGAGCATCGGAGTTTTCCCCATCTTGTTATGGGGATGGTTTGTCAGCGACGGCCCCGCCGTGAAGATGCGCAGGCTTGCAGTTCTGGCGCTATGTGCGTACCTGATAATTTTCAGCATGGCCCGCGCTGGGATCGTTTCGATGACGGTCGTGACACTTGTCTTTTGTCTTTGCCTGCATCAATACAAGGTATTGGCAAAGATCGTGGCGCTCGCGCTCGTATTGGTTGCAGGGACCGGCATGCTCGCGCCAGATACGATGAGTAGTTCGCTGGAAACTCTGAAAGATTCGGTACTTTACAAAGGCCACAAGGAACAGGGACTACTCGGTTCGCGACAGAGCCCGTGGGAGAAATCGCTTTCGACGATCAAAGAGCATCCCTTGTTCGGGACCGGCTATGGTACGAGTCCAACCGGAGACGATCCCGGGCTGAATTTCGGAAAGTTCGCTTCGAGTTCTGAGACGGTTCGGGAACACGGCAGTAGTTATATGACGATTGCCGAATGGGTGGGACTATTGGGCGTAACTCCGTTTTTAGCGCTCCTTGGACTCACTGTGGGGAATGTTTGGAGAGTGTGTGCTTGGATGAGCCGGACCGGCGAGATTCGCCATTACTCTATTCCGGTGGCGATGGTGGTTTTGGCCGGTCTTATGCACGCCAATTTTGAAGACTGGCTTTTCGCGGTGGGCGCTTATCCCTGCGTGTATTTCTGGGTGTTTGCATTCGTACTCGCCGATCTCATGCCCGCCTCGGCGATCGCCTCGAATGTTGCGGTTTTCCCTCGCCCCGCTGTTTCGCAGGCAGCCTTTCGAGCGGTCGCTTCACAGCGATGATTCGACTGTTTGTTAATGGTTTGGCCGCGAGTGCAGGCGGCGGCCTTACCTACCTCCGCAATGTCATTCCTCAGCTCGCGCGAAGAAGGGATGCTGAAACAATTGTTCTGTTGAATTCCGCGCTGCGCCGAGAGTTCAAAGAGGCTGCGAATATATCGTTTGTCGAGATTCCAGCTGCGGATGGCGCGTTTGGGCGGGCAGCGCGCGAACAAGCGGCGATCCCAGCACAGGTTCGACGCAGCGGCGCGCAAGTATTGCTCTCCACGGGCAACTTTGCACTTTGGAATTCACCTGTTCCCCAGATACTGCTGTCCCGTAATTCGCTCTACACTTCTGCCGACTTCATGCGCGACGTTCGCGCTCGCGGAGACTATGCGATCTGGATAGATACCCTGATCAAGGGCTACCTGGCGCGCCAATCCATTTGCCGCGCCGATGTCACTGTCGCTCCGAGCGCGGCGTTTGCCCGTGAGCTCAGCCAATGGAGTGGAAGGGAAGTGGCTGCCATCCACCACGGATTCGACGTTGCCGCGTTCACCAACAACGGCGTGCCGCTTTCCGCTGACGCGCAAGCGCAAATTGACAACGGCCGAGACGCTCTTCGCCTGCTTTTCGTGAGCCACTACAACTACTATCGAAACTTTGAGACCTTGTTTCGCGCGATGCCCATCCTGAGCCGGCGTCTGAAAGAGCGAAGCTCAACACAAACGCAAGTCAAGCTGTATCTTACGTGCCGATTGGATTCCGGAGATAATCCCGGAAGCTATCGCACCGCAAGCGCGTCGGCCATGCTCAACGATCTGCGAAAAAATTGCGATATTGTCGAACTTGGATCGGTTCCGTATTCCTCCTTGCACCATCTTTATCGTGCCTGCCACATTTATGTGACGCCTGCTTACACGGAATCGTTCGCCCATCCGCTGGTCGAAGCGATGTCGAGCGGCTTGCCGGTGGTCGCGTCGGATTTGGGTGTGCATCGCGAAATCTGCGATAGCGCGGCGTTGTATTTTCCGCGATTCTCTCCGCAGGAATTGGCGGAATGTGTTTTTCGGATCTGTGAATCTCCGGAAC
>JBAWBE010000691.1:0-5011 GCA_049589635.1 Terriglobales bacterium | reverse complement strand
CGGAGACCGAGGTTCCGAAAACGGCCGGACGCGTAGTAATGAGCGAAGAGGAACTGGACAAAGAGAAGAAGGAAAATTTGCTGGGAGCGATCGCGCGCGGGACGACTGACGGCTTGGGGATGGCGCTGAATATTGCGGCGATGCTGATTTCGTTTTTGGCGCTCATTGCCTTGCTCGATGGATTGATGGGCGGGATTCACGGACATGTGCATTGGTTTCCGGCGAGCCTGGAGTCGGTGCTGGGTACGCTGTTTGCGCCAATTGCATGGGTGATTGGGATTCCGTGGCATGACTGCACGGCGATTGGCAATCTGTTGGGCGTGCGGATGGTGCTGAATGAACTGGTGGCCTATTCAATGCTGGGAGCGCAGAAGACGGCACTCGATCCGCGATCGGTTACGATCGCGACATTTGCTTTGTGCGGATTCGCCAACTTCAGTTCGATCGGAATTCAGATGGGCGGAATTGGGGCGCTCGCTCCGAATCAAAAGGGACAACTGGCGAAGCTGGGATTGCGCGCGATGCTGGCCGGGACGATGGCGAATCTCATGTCGGCGTCGATTGCCGGGATGCTGCTGTGAGGAACGTGCCTTGACAGACGCGGGAACCTATTCCTGCAGGTCCGCCGGAAGTCCGCTATTGATTGCCGCTCGCACTTTTGCCATCAGGCATTCGCGGGCGCCGAAGTCGACGGGATCGATTGGGTCGTGGAAGGTGACTGTTACCAGATCCGGTCGAATGCTGAAGCGTCCCTTGGGCATCGCGCGCTCGGTGCCGGCAATCGTCATGGGGACGATTGCCACTTGGCATTCTTGCGCAAGGTAGAACGGACCCTTTTTGAAGGGGAGCAGGCGACCGTCGAACGAACGCCCGCCTTCTGCGTAGACCATCATGCTGATTCCGCTCTTTAGAACCCTTGAGGCTTCGCGCACCGCGGAAATGCCGGCGTCGCGATTGCCGCGGTCAACCGGAACAAGACTGCCGAGGCGCATGATTTCGCCGAGGATGGGCATTTTGAAGAGCTCTTTTTTTACCATCACTGAGCTCCGGCGCGGGATGAGCGGGATCTCGATGGGCGGATCAAGATTCGAGATGTGGTTCGACATGAAGATGTAGGGGCGCGTGCGATCGATTTTTTCAAGGCCCAGAACCTGTACTTTGACGCCGGCGACGCGCACTCCATTCCACGCGCCCCACATGCAGGTGCGGTAGAGGAAGTCGACGCTTTTGGTCAAGTAGGCCCAGGGGATTCCGGTGAGAGCGGCGAAGGGCAGGGCAAGCGTCCAGAAGCCGAGCATCAGGACGGTGCGGATCGGAGAGGCGGAGGTCTCCGCTCTCTGCGCATGATCGCGGCCTTCGACCTTCATCGCTGACTCGGTGTGCTCCATGCCTCTTCTCGGGATCCCTCGGTATGAGACTGTGTACTTCGTGGAATCAGATTCTTAACTACAGCTTACACAGAACTACACGAAGAAATTCGCTAAGCTTTGGCTCCTAAAGCGCGCAGGCGTTCCGGTAGCTTCTCATAAATGCCGCCGAATCCGCCATTGGAAAGAATCGCGACGACATCACGCGGCGCTAGTTCGAGAGCGATGGCCTGTACGATCGCATCCGCATCGCTGAAAATGCGGGCTTGCTTGCCAGATCTGATTATGTCGGCGACGACTTGATTCAGGTCGAGGCGCTCGGCTTCAGGGATCGCTTCGGACTTAAAGATCGCGGCCAGGATGATTTTATCGGCCAGAGACAGGCTTTGCGCCAGCGCATCTTGCAGCACGTTGCGGCGCAAGGTGTTCGAACGCGGCTCGAGTACGACCCATAGACGGCGGTTTGTGTACCGCGCGCGCAGGGCGCGAATGGTTTGCTCGATGGCGGTGGGATGATGCGCGAAGTCGTCGATGATGGTGATGCCGTTGATTTCGGCTTTCACTTCGAGCCGGCGCTTCACGCTGCGAAAAGTCGCGAGCGCCTTAGCGATGGCAGCTTTCGGGACGCCGCAATTCGCTGCTAGCGCAGCAGCGGCGGTTGCGTTCCAGACGTTATATTCGCCGCCGAGAGCGAACTCGAAATCGGCCCAGGCTTTTCCTTCACGCAGAACAGACCAGGTGGTGCGGTCAGCCTGGAGCTTAAGATCGGTGATTCTCCAGGTAGCACGATCGGAAGCCCCGTAGCGCTCGACTGGGCAAAACGCCTTTGAGAGGCAGCGCTCCAGGCTCGCGCTTTTGTCTGCGCCGCCATCGAAGGCGACGATTCGGTCGCGGCGCGGAACTAGATTCACCAGTCGTTTGAAGGCCATTTCCACCGCGTCGAGATCTTTGTAGATATCGGCGTGATCGAATTCGACTGCGGTGAGAATTATCGAGTCGGGAAAGTAATGCATGAACTTCGGACCCTTGTCGAAAAACGCAGTGTCATATTCATCGCCTTCAAGAATGAAATGCTTGCCGGAGCCCAGGCCAAAACTGCTACCGAAGTTTTCCGCGATGCCCCCGATCAGAAACGAGGGGCTGAGTCCGGCGGTTTCGAAAATCCATGCCAGCATCGAAGTCGTCGTCGTCTTACCGTGCGTCCCTGCGACGACCAGCACCTCTTTTCCCACCAGGAATTCGTCGTGCAGAATCTGCGGTAGCGAATTGAACGAGATTCGCTCGTCTAGCACGCGCTCTAGTTCCACGTTGCCGCGAGAGAGCGCATTGCCAACGACGACTAGATCGGGCCGGGGATCGAGGTTCTTCTCGGCAAACGGTTGCGCCACCGGAATTCCGAGCGACTCCAGGAACGTGGACATCGGCGGATACGCGGCGGCATCCGATCCGGTTACGCGATGTCCGCGCTCACGCAACATTCCGGCGAGCGACGCCATTGCCGTGCCGCAAATGCCGATCAGATGGATGTGCTTGTTCGTCGTCATCTTGTTTCAGTCATCATCGCTCTGTCATCCCGGTCTGGTTCATCTTGGTCCGACTGCGCTTTCAAGAATCTGAAGTTCCACGTCCCTGCCAACTTCGAGTCGAGCGCGCACGCCGAATGGCAATGTAATGTTCGCCTGCGACACGTGTCCTGACCGCATTCCAAATGCGACTGGAATCCCGAGATCGCCCACGACCCGCAACACAACTTCCTCCAGCGTGTAATCCTGCTGTGCGGTCTGGCGACAATCCAGCATCTCGCCGAAGACAATTCCGCGCACGCCCGCAAACTTCCCTGCCAGCTTCAACTGCCTCAGCATGCGGTCGATCCTGTAAGGCTTTTCCGCTACGTCTTCGATAAACAGGATCGTGTCTTCCGTGCTGATATCATGACGCGTGCCGAGCCCCGCGACTAGCAGCGACAGGCAGCCGCCATAAAGAACTCCCTCGGCTTCGCCCGCCACCAGCGGCTTCGCGCCAGAACCGGCGCCAATCTCCCACGAAGATTCTCCGTTCAATGCGCTCTGCCACGAAGCCAGATCGACTCCGTCCGCGATCGCAAAATCCTTAGTCACCATCGGGCCATGAAACGTAACAAAATTGCCTTCGCCAGCAAACCAGGTCAGCAGCGTTGTCACGTCGCTGTAGCCGACAAAGATTTTTGGATGGGCCGCGATCTTCTTGATGTCGATTGCACCCAACAGGTAGTTCACGCCGTAGCCGCCCCGGGCGCACACGATCGCGCGGATATCGTCGCGCACAAACATGTCTTCGAGTTCGCGCACGCGCCGTTCAGCCGAACCTGCGAAATACAGATCGCGCTCGAGAATCGAGTCGAAATAAAACGGCTCATAGCCGAGGCCGCGCAGCCCGTCGCAGCCTGCATCCAGCAATTCCCGCTTGATGTTCGACGCGGGCGCAACTATGCCAACCTTGTCGCCGCGCCGCAGCGCCGCTGGCTTGACTCGCATTTTCTGAGATGCAATCATCGACGATTTTTCTTCGGCCCCACAAATTTACATCTATAACAAATACTTTCCCCGGCAGACCAGCGTGGCCGGACCGCGCAGATAAACGCGATTCAGATTGCCCTCGTTCTCCCAGCGCACGATCTGCGAACCGCCGGGGGCAACCACCTTCACAGGAGAGCTCACGCGTCCGCTGGCAATCGCGGCCACCGCCGACGCGCACGACCCCGTGCCCGACGACAGCGTCTCGCCCACCCCGCGCTCGAAGAGACGAATTTCAATCTCGTTTGGTCCGCGCACGATTACGTATTCCACATTGGTGCCCTGCGGGAACTGCGGCTGCGTCTGGATCAGCGCGCCCTGCTTCTGCCAGCCCTCCTGAAAATTCTCCACGAAAATCACAAAATGCGGATTGCCCATCGACACGTTCGTTCCCAGCGCGCGCACCCACATTGTTTCAATCGCCCGTTGGTCTCCGACCATCGCCGCTCCCATATCGCTTTCAAACTCAAATTCCGAACCTCGTGTTTCTATCAGGCGGCAGGTCTTCACTCCTGCCGCTGTGCGAATCGCAATTTCTGTCTTTCTGGTGCGCGAGCAAATCTCCGCCGCCACACAACGTGTTCCATTGCCTGAAATCTCCGCCTCCGACCCATCCGCGTTGATCAAGCGCAAGCGCACGTCGGTCTCAGAATCGGGGAACGTCCATTCCACGCCGTCCGCGCCGACTCCGTTATGCCGATCGCACAAACGCTGGCTGAGCGCGCCGAGGTCGCCAAGGTTTTCTCCTCCCTCCACGATCAGAAAATCATTGCCGCAAGCCGAAGCCTTTGTGAACTGGACGCTCTTGTTTTCGAAGTCATTCATGCGCATTTCGTCTTCGGCTGTTCATTGTTCATCTTCGTCAGTCATCTCAATCGTTCGGCGGATTCTATCATCGGCATGCAGGACCTTTTTCCGCGGCTCGGGGCAAGGGGTTAACGCGATTGATTCATCGCGCGGCGCGTTTCGTAGATTCTCGCCACCGGTTGCCCTGTCGAATGAATCACGGTCCACAGGGTGAGATTTGTGCGGTTGATGCCCCGGTCGACGGGATCACCGTCGAAAGCGATTACGTAATCCACGTACTTTCCC
>JBAWBE010000690.1:0-5634 GCA_049589635.1 Terriglobales bacterium | reverse complement strand
CCAGCAAGCTAGCTTGGCGGCAGTATCCCCCAGTTAAATGTGGCTGTCAATTATTGAGGGTAGGAGGTGCAATTTAGTTGTCATCTTCGACTATTTCTTGCGCAAGGAGTGGCCTGGATCTTCACCGTCGGGCTGCCCCCTTGTGCGCCGCGCGCCGTTTTTCTTCCGCCTGGAAACGAAGATAGAGCATATAGAGCACGATCAGCAAGTTGATGACGATGATCGTCAGCCGGAACCAGTCCGGCCGCCGAATAAAATCGTCGACCTCGAACGGAACGTAAATGCCGCCCGTTATAGCCGCCATCCACTCCGCCCAGGGCAACGCGTACCACAGGCCGTAGGCTTCGATGAAGCGCAGCAACACGTAGACGCTGGCTACGACGGCGATCTTCCACAGGCGGACATCGTCGAGGCGCGCCACCAGATCGATGAAAACTCCGACGTAGTGATGGTAGGGGCTGACGTGGAGAAATTCGAGCAGGCTCTCCGCCACTCCCCAAATGCTTCTGTGGCGAAAGGTGAACAGCCCGAGGCAGCCAAGTAGTATGATCGCCCCCTTCGCAAATTCGATGCTCGCGACTGTGCGCACACCTTTAATGTGCTGGGGATCGTGGACATACGGATGGAGCGTGGCCTGGATGAGCGGCGGGGTTTTCACTTCTGGGCGCGCACACTGGCGCGCAACTCCTCGACGATCTCCTGGGCAGCCTTGTGCGCGGCTTCATTCTGGCTGACTTCGAACGAAATCGCGCCCACACGCGCGTGCCCGCCTCCGCCATAGCGTTCGCACACTTTGGCAAGATTGACGGTCGGCTCGCGCTTCGACCAGGGATTGGATCCGACGGAAACTTTTACGCGGAACGAACTTTTACTCACTCCCACGCTGTAAATCGAATCGGGATGGAGGTAATAGGGAATGAACTTGTTGTAGCCTTCGAGATCGAGATCGGTAATGTTGAAGAAAATGGTGCCGTCGCTTTCCTTCGCCCGCTCGCGCAGGATGTCGATGGAACGGCGGTGACGTTCGAGCAGCGGCGGCAGGACGGCTGCGACAAAGGGCTCTTCGAGAATCTCGGCGAGCGGGCGATATGCGAGCACCGCGATCATCTTCTTCACGAAATCGCGATCCGTGGAGGCTTCGATCGCCATGGTCAGTTTCATCGCCGGAGCTTGCATTTCAACCGCTGATTTCGCGTCTTCATACATCGCGCCGTCGACGATATCCGCCCACTTCACAAGTTCGGCGACTGGACGCGGATCAAAACCGAAGCGATGCTCTGCGATCATCGCAATGAAGCCGCTACAGGATTTGAAAGCCGGATCGTAAAACTTGCGATTGCTTTGATCCTGCTCGAAGTGCGCCGCGTCCGCCGGTGAGAGGAAAGCACTCTCATGGTGATCGAACCACCAGGTAATTTTCGGCGAGCTGGAATATTTGAAATCGACGATGGCGTTCTCATCGCCATCAAACTGCGCTTCATCGAACAGAGAGCCCGCGCGATGGAGGAGGCCGGAATAGACGAAGTCCACGTCGCCGCGCACGCGTTCGCGATAAAAGCGGCTGAACAGCGCCGCCGAGCATGCCCCGTCAAAACACTTGTCGTGATAAAAAACCCGAACTCGCAAAATTTCGTCCTCAACCCGCTCGTAAAAAGCGGGAACTGAAAAACAACTAGAGTTGCTGGTTTGGCGATTTATGTCAAGACGGAACTTAAGTAGACATCTTCGGAATAATACTCAGTGCGAAACCTTAAACCACCAAGGACACTAAGGTACACGAAGGAAATCTCAGGCAACAGGCTTCGAGGGACACCGATTATCCGGCTTCCATGGCTGAGAAATCATTCGCGGAATCTCCTGTTCACTGTTCGCGTTCACTGTTTGCGCCGCCGGATTTTCAAGTCGAAACTGACTACGCCGTTCTGGTCGCGCAAGGCGATGATCGAAATGTTGCGCGTTATGTTGTACTCGCCCTGAATGATCTGCTGATTGGAAACCGAGACATTTGTGCTGTAGGTAAGGGTGAGATTGCTCACTACCTGCTGTTCAACCGTGAGCTGAGGGCCCTGCGTGCCGCGGTAAACACTGGTTTCACTGTTGAGGCCCTGCGGGTCGATCTTGATGCGGCTCACCCCAAAAAGCTTTTGTATGCGGCTGCTGACGCTCGTATTCAGCGCTTCGTTGAGCAGAAGATTGGAAGCGTCTCCGCCAAAACCGAACGAGCCATTGGGCTGCGCGTAAGCGGCCTCTTCCTGAGTGCGGCCCAGGGCCAGGAGGGCGATCACGTCCGCTTCCGGAAGTTGCGGCTCGGACTGCCACGAAATTTTCAACCCGTTCGCCGCGCTGGCATCGCCGCGAAAGCGCACCGTAATGTCATAGTCCCGGACGCGCGTGGAAGCCTGGAGATCAATCACGGGTTGCGTTTTAGCCGGGTTGCCGAAGGTCACATCCCCGCGTTCGAGTTGATATTTATTTCCGTTGAACGAAATCTCGCCTTCCAAAACCTCTACCCGGCCGAGGATCACGGGACGATCGGCGGTTCCACGCAGTCGAAGGTCCGCATCGCCGGAGAGGCGGGCGACCGCAGTCTGCATTTGGAGCTCGGAAGTTGTCGTGACATGAACGTCGAGCCTGAGGCGATTGGCGAGGCTATCGCTCTGCGTGAAGACGACCGTCTGCCGGCTCGTGTCGAAGTATGCGCCGAAATCGAATCCCGGCGTGACAGCCAATTTGGTGACGACCACATCGCCGCTCAAAACGGCCGCGTTCGACGACCCGGTCAGGCGAAGATTCGCGTTGGCGGTGGAACTGACGCCTGGGGGGTAACGCAAACGAACTCCGTGTGCGGTGGCGCCGACATCTAGTTGAATCACGCCGCCCTCGTAGTTGGCCGATCCACTGAGCGCGATCGTTCCGCCTCCGGTAGTGCCGCTGAGGTTTTGAATCTGAATGTGGTTGCGATCGAAGAGCAGCAGGCCATTCAGATCGCTCAAGCCGCTGGGAAAATCGTTGTGACTGACGAATGTGTTCTTGACGTCGATGCGGCCTTGCAGAATGGGCTGCGGCAGAGTGCCGGACGCGGTGAGGTTGATCCCCAGCGTGCCACGCGCCAGGATTTTGGGATTCAGCGACTGGAGCAGCGTCATATTGACGGTGCCGTCGAGACCGAGATCTATCTCTTGCGCACCCGAGAACTGCACGCGGCCGTGAGCCGTAAAATCCGTACCGCTGCCGGCGAGGTGAAAGCTCTCAACGGTCATCATCTGGTCGGCAACTTCAAATCGAATCGGCCCGACGTTTTGCACCTGCACATGTTCGACCTCAACACCGAATGAACTAACCTCCGCGGAGGCCTTCAACTCTCGAGGTGTGCGCAACGGACCACGGAGTTGCATCGCGCCATCCACCGGAGAACGGGCGGTGATTTTCCCCGGCAGATAAATGCTTAACAGCGAAACCACATCGAGATCATGGAAATCGAGTTTCAGGTCGGCGGGAAAATCTTCCTGAAGGCCGACGGTGCCGGCAACGGTCAAGACTGACTTGCCGAAATCGGAATGCGCCTTGACATCGAGCTGGTGCCCGGACGTTACCGCGTCCACGTAAAAATCGCCAGCCCTTTGCTGGTCGAATGCCAGGTCCTTGAGGCGAAGGTGCGCGTCGATTGAGGGCTCTGCCAGCGTGCCGCTGGCGCGAGCGGAAAAATCGATGGTGCCATCCATTGCGAATCGCGTCGACTGGAGCCGCGGAAAATGATTCAGGTTGATATTTTGTCCGGCGACATTCAGATGAAACGAGTCGGTGGAAGTACTGATGCCAGCGCTGCCGGAAATCGAAGCATCGTACGCTCGCGCCACAACGTTGTTGAACTGGAGTTCACCGTTGGCTAGACGAAGATCTCCCTTGGCGGATGGAACCGCTACTCCATACGCCACGCCGTCGCGAAGTTCAAAATGGCCGTCGCCGTGAGGGCTGTCGCGGGTGCCCGAAAGATTTACGGTCAACCCAAGATTGCCCGCGAGAGGCCGGGTGACTCCAGCCAGACGAGCAAACTCATTGAGGTCGCCGTTTGCAAGATCGAGGTGCAAGGTAAAAGGCGAATTCTCGTCGAGTTCCCCGCCGGCCAACGCCGCACTGGCTTCGAAGTGGGCGATCGCGTGGCCGTGAACCAGAGATCCGTTGCGAGCCGAAATATTGCCGCTTGAATACTGAAGGGCGGTACTGAGCGCGTCCCAATGAACAAGTTGGGACGGAGTACGCCTGGTGGCGGGCAGGACGGTTTCAAAATCGTAGACTTCGAGATTGCCATTGAATGAAATTGCGGAAAGGCGGCCGCTCGCGTTGCCTGCGAGAGTCGCGAAGCCGTGAACCGCGAAGGGCACCTGCGATGCCCCGTAGGCCGCTTCGAGCAGCGGCCACCACTCTCTGACGTTGTGCGTCGTCAGCGCGACGTGCAGGGAGGATTTCTCCGCAAGACTGCCCGACGCCTGAACCTCCGAAGCTGGAGTCGTCAGACGCAGAGCCGTCAGATCCAGTTCATCGCGGGACGCGTGATAAATGCCGTCGATGCGTCCGGTCAGCGGGATTCCATTCGACTCGGGCCGAGCAGGCGGCGAGACATCGAGTTTGAGGCGTGACTCGGCATCGCGGATCGAGCCGAGCCAAATAACTTCAACCGCGCCGCTGGCATTCCCGACGAAGCTGAGGCGATCAAGCGGAAGCTTCGGTGTGCTTAGGACGTCGAAAGCCGGAGTGATCGGGAAGCCCGCCAATTGCAGGCGAATCGAGCCGCGCTGCACGTTCGGCAGAGCGCCGCGCTGTTTCTCGCGACGGGCCGCGACGGCTGACCATTCCAGCGAGTTCCGCCAGTTGGTGATATCGACATCGCCGGTAAAACTGCCGCCAAGCAAATTGGCCTTCAGTGGTGAAATGCGGAAGCGGGCCGGATCAATCGTAAAGGCCGCTTGCAGGCGTCCGTTGCGCATTGAAAGCTTTTTTCCGTCCGACCAGTCGAGGTCCTTCGCCTCGAAATTTCCGCTCAACGCGTATTCGCGCAGATCCCATGCGCCTTTGCCCGCGAACTGCATCGTGCCTTTTCGGAGCTGACGATCGCGTAGCACCGTAGCTGCGTCAGCCAGATCGACAATGCCGCGATATTCGCCGGTGACGCGCGGATCGTGATAGTCCTCGAGCCGGCCAGTGAAGTGCAATTCGGAGTGCCCGGACTTGACCATCAGATTTCTTATGTCCGCGTGATGGCGCGCCAGAACCAGCGAAGCATCCGCGCTCCAGACAAACTCGGCATACTTCGCCCATCGTGTCGTCACGCTGCCGGCCGTGACGTGCGCATCGTAATGGAGGTGCAACAGCGAATAATCCAACAGCAGCGAGACATCGCCGGCGGCTATATCGAAAGGCACATTTTGGTCCTGCCACAAAAAGCTGCCCTGATGTGCCTCAACGTGTCTGACGGAAAGCGCGATCAGGCTCTCAATCGCATTTTTGTCGGAAGAATACTTCACGGTGGGGCCGGGAATGTTGGTCGTGCCATCCGGATAATCAATGAGATGAATCACCGGATGCTCGAGAACCAGCGAATGTAATCCGATTTCTTTTTCGAACAAGGAGATGATC
>JBAWBE010000689.1:0-6517 GCA_049589635.1 Terriglobales bacterium | reverse complement strand
CCGATCCCATGACTGAAAAGATTCTCGCCATCTTGTTCGTATTCATTTCGAATCTGGTCGCGGCCACCGGCTATGCCGGAGTCTCGATTCTCATGGCGATTGAATCGGCGTGCATTCCGCTGCCGTCGGAACTGATCATGCCGTTCGCCGGCTACCTGGTTTTTCAGGGCACGATGAAGCTCTTGTGGGTGGCGACGGCGGGCGCCATCGGATGCAACCTCGGATCGCTGGTCGCCTATGAAATCGGCTGCTATGGCGGACGGCCGCTGGTCGAACGCTACGGGCGATGGATTTTAATGGGCCGCCGCGAACTCGATTGGGCCGACCGATTTTTTGACCGCTGGGGAGAGATGGCCGTTTTCATTGCGCGTCTCCTGCCCGTGATCCGCACCTTCATCGCGCTACCGGCCGGAATCGCGCGCATGCCGCGCGGCAAATTCCACATTTATACGTTTCTGGGATCGTGGCCCTGGTGCCTGGCATTGGCCTGGTTCGGCATGAAGCTCGGCGAAAACTGGCGGGCAATCGGAAAATATTTCCATAAGATGGATGCGGTAGTGGGTGTGGTTCTGGTCACTGGATTGGCGTGGTTTGTCTGGTCGCATTGGCAGAACCGCTTGCGAGTGAGTGAATAGGCGCGTTTCCTGGATCGGCTGGCAATCCTCTATTTCTTCACGGGCCTGGCCAATTGCGACGCGACGAATTTCCACTCGCCATGGCGCTTGAGTAGTACATCGAGGTAAATGTACTCCGCGTGAAACCTCTCTCCCTCGGCCTCAACTTCATCCGATTCGGATCCGTGGACCACCGCAGTGTCGCCGAAAATCCGAATCGTGCGTCCGGTGGAAACGATGGACGGATAGCGGACGACGCCGGTGTGCAGCTTGTTGAGGATCGTCTGTCTGGACTGCGGTTTCCCGGTGTCGCCGTATTGAATGTAGTCGTCACCCAGAATGTGTGAGAGGGCATCCACATCGGCGCTCATGAGCGCTCGGTCGCCGGTCTCGTACAATTCTTTAATCAATTGCTCATCGGTTGACTGCCCGTGATTGATGGATGGCATCTCGCGTCCTCCGTAGATTCGCCTCTGGTTTCATTCGCCTGAATTGCTCATCTAGATTGATTCCATCCCCAATACTTTTCGTCAAAGAGCCAAATGTGTAAGCTCTCGATAGGCATATGGCATGGGATTTCTAGGCTACCTCAGGTCTCCGTGGAGTTTCCTGCTCATCGGACTGGCGATTGTACATTTCATTCGCCGCCGACCCGACACGTACTGGCTCTTTATCATTTTGTTTCTCGGCCCGCTGGGCGCAATTATTTATTTGGCGGTGGAGGCTCTTCCCGACATCGGGCTGATCGGCCAGTCCTTCAAAATATTTCCACGGCGCAAGCGGATCGCGGAGCTGGAGGCGGCCATTCGCGACAATCCTTCGGCGGGCAATTACGAGGAGCTAGGCGATCTCTACATGGACGACGGCAAGTTCGCGCAGGCCCGAGAGGCCTTCGATCGCGCGATTGCTGCCCGAGCCGATACTCTCGATCCTTTTTACCAGCGTGGAGTCTGCGCGCTGCAACTTGGAGACGCGGCCGCTGCACTTCCCGACCTCGAACGCGTAGTCGGCAAAGAGCCGGATTACGACTTTCAACGGGCGGCGGGATTGCTGGCCCATGCCTATGCGCAGACCGGTCAAAAAGAAAAAGCGGACGCCCTGTTTCGACAAGTGACAATCACGTCTACGTTGTCGGAAACGTACTTGAATTTTGCAGAGTTGCTGGTGTCGGAGGGGCGAAACGCCGAAGCCCGCGAGTGGGCGCAAAAGGTGCTCGACAAGAAACCAACCATGCCCAGCTATCTGCGCCGCCGCGAGCGTCCGTGGTTTCGGCGGGCGAACGAGTTTTTGAAGCGAGTGCCCGCGTAGGGCAAGTTATCGGCCATCAGCCGTCAGTTACCCCTCGACCCAGAGTTCGCCAATTCGCCGGCGACTGACTGTGTGACTGACGACTGACGACTGACGACTTGGTGCTATCCTTCCCTCAATGCGAATTTCCTACTTCGAATGTACTCGTTGCGGTGAACATCTTTCCGCTGATCATCCGCAAAATATTTGTCCGAAAGACGGCGGCGTGCTCTTTGCACGGTACGATCTCGCCAGCCTGAAAGGGAAGTTGCGCCCCGAAGATCTCCGCGGTCGAGTGGCGTCCATGTGGCGCTACGCCGAAGCTCTCCCCGATGCTACGCCGGTGACTTTGGGTGAAGGCTTCACCCCGATGCTGCCCAGCCGTGAGTTTGCGAATGTGTATATCAAAGATGAGGGACTGAATCCTACAGGGTCCTTCAAGGCGCGCGGCATGTCCGCCGCTGTCACAATGGCTCGGCACTATGGGTTGAAGAAGCTGGCCGCGCCTTCGGCTGGGAATGCCGGAGGAGCGCTTGCCGCCTACGCCGCAGCCGCCGGACTCGAAGCCTACATCTTTATGCCGAAGGATGTGCCGATTGCCAATCGCATGGAGTGCGACTACTATGGCGCGCATGTCACGCTGGTCGATGGTCTGATCAGCGATTGCGGACGCATGCTTGCCGAGCGCATAAATAAAGAAGGGTGGCCAAAGGATAAAGACGGATGGTTTGATGTCTCGACGCTCAAAGAACCGTTTCGCGTCGAGGGCAAGAAGACGATGGGCTACGAGGTCGCGGAGCAGTTGGGATGGAAACTGCCGGACGCAATCATCTATCCCACTGGCGGCGGCGTCGGAATGATCGGGATGTGGAAGGCGTTCGATGAGATGGAAGAGTTGGGATGGATCGGAGGGGAGCGTCCTGGATCGGCATCCTCTAGTCCAAAAAGACCCAAGATGATTACCGTGCAGGCCTCGGGCTGCGCTCCGATCGTGAAGGCCTGGGAAGCAGGGAAGACCGCATCGGAAATGTGGGCAGACGCTTCAACGTTTGCGGCTGGGCTGCGTGTGCCGAAGGCGTATGGCGATTATCTGATTCTCGATATTCTGAAGAAGAGCGGCGGCACAGCAGTGTCCGCGACCGACGAGGAGATTCTTTCCGCCACGCGGCACTGGGCGAGCGTCGAAGGCGTATTTGCCGCGCCCGAGGGAGCGGCGTCGCTGGTCGCATATCAAAAGCTCCGTGCCAGCGGATTCCTCCGCGCCGAAGACACAGTGGTGCTGTTCAACACTGGCTCGGCGTATAAGTATCTCGACATGATCGAAGCGCAAGAAAAAAAGACGCGCTTGGTAGCTCCGGCGGCTCGTAACATCGGTGGAATTATCGGGCCGTATTGAAGTGAATATCTTTTCCCAGGCATCGTTCCAATCTCAGCGTGAATGGATGGTGCGCTCGCAGCTTGCCGAGCGCGGCATTCGCGATGAGCGTGTGCTCGCGGCCATGGGCGCGGTGCCGCGCCATGAGTTTGTGCCCGAGTCTTTGCGGCAAGATGCTTATGAAGATCATCCGTTGCCGATAGGCGATGGGCAGACGATTTCGCAGCCCTACATTGTGGCCGCGATGCTCGAACACTTGGCGCTGCAGGCATCGGATCGCGTGCTGGAAGTGGGCACAGGTTCTGGCTATGTGACGGCATTGTTGTCGGAGCTTTGCGCGGAAGTTTTTTCGGTGGAACGGTATCCGTCGCTGGCGAACTCGGCGGAGTCCATTTTGCGGCGGCTCGGTTTTCGCAACGTGAAGATCAAGGTTGGCGATGGCAGCATGGGCTGGAGCGAGCATGCTCCGTTCGATGCGATTCTAGTTTCGGCCGCGACCGCAGAAGTTCCGCCTGCGCTTATCGAGCAATTGAAGGAAGGCGGAAGACTGATCATTCCCGTGGGATCGGCTACGAGTCAGGAATTGTGGCTGATTCGCAAGTTTGACGGCCAGCCTGAAACACGAGTTCTGGAGGGCTGCCGATTTGTGCCGTTGGTAGAAGGAGAAGTGCGGCGCGAATTGTAGTTCGCAGGTGCGCGGGTGAGACGCCGACGCTACGACCTACGATCCAACTCACGCTCCAACGGCGCTGTTTTACAATAACTCCGTGGGACTCTTCCAAAATCTGAAAATCACGCTCGAAATGATCAAGTGGGAGCACTCAGTCTTTGCGCTTCCATTTGCACTCTGCGGAGCGATGCTGGCCGCGAGCGGGCTGCCTACATGGAGTCAGCTCGGCTGGATCGTGGTCGCGATGGTTTCAGCCCGCTCCGCGGCAATGGCCTTCAATCGCCTCGCGGACGCTTCGATTGACGCCGCGAATCCTCGGACCGCGACTCGTGCGTTGCCTGCCGGCGTGTTGACGCCCGCATTTGTCGCGACATTCGTTTTGGTTTCCTGCGGCATTTTTGTCTTGGCCGCTTCGCGGTTGAACCGGTTGGCGCTTTGGCTTTCGCCGGTCGCGCTGGCGGTCGTGCTGCTTTATTCCTACACAAAGCGGTTCACCCGCTGGTCACATCTTTTCCTGGGGCTTGCGCTCGGCATCGCGCCAGCAGCGGCTTGGATCGCGGTACGTGGATCTCTCGATCCGCGAATTCTATTGCTCACCGCAGCAGTCACGTTTTGGGTTGGCGGATTCGACGTTGTCTATGCCTGCCAGGATTATGACTTCGACCGCGACCGTGGATTGCACTCCGTCCCGCGGCATCTCGGCATTCACGCCGCGCTTTGGATGGCGCGCGGGTTTCATGTCGTGATGCTCGGGCTGCTGATCGCGCTTGTCCTCGCCTTCGGGCTGGGAAAGATTGCCATGATCGGCGTGGCGTCGGTCGCGGCCTTGCTGGCTTACGAGCACTCTCTCGTTCGCCATGACGATCTGAGCAAGCTGAACGCCGCGTTCTTCACGATGAACGGGGTCATCTCGGTGGTGTTCTTTGCGTTTGTGGCAGGAGACTTGTTGCTCCGGCGCGGGTGAACTTCGCCTCATCTACGAGCGGCGTACGAGAAAAATGTGATGAAAAAAGTTTGGCAGCCCAGGTTAGCGTCCAAACAGGGGACGCGAACCTGGGGCACCAAGCACCGAGCTGAACTGCTTACTGGCTGACGCGCAGCAGCATGAAGGTTCCGCCTTCCAGTTTGACGTTGTTCTTCTCGGAGGTCAGGATCGAACCTTGCTGCGCATCTGCTGTGGGTGACAGGCTGAGGTTTGAAATTCCTACCACTCCTTTTGTATCTCCTGTGATTTTCGGCTGAGGATGCGACGCCGAATTTGTGCCGTTCGACTTTGTGTCGTTCGGCTCGGTCGGAGCCGATGGCATTTGCGCATTGCCTCCCATTGATCCTTGTGAAGAGCCGGCCGACTGGCCCGGCATGCCCGGACTTGTCGATCCGCCGCCCGGCATCGCGCCTCCGGGATAGCCGGATGCTGGCGCGGAGTTCTGCGCGTTCTGATTGGCATTTTGGCTGGGCGTCGCGATCACTGCCTGGATTGACATCGGCATCTGCATGGTCTCGCCATTCTTGATCACAGCTTTGTCGAAGGCGATAGCGAGCTCTGATTCCTTCTGCTCTTTGTTGCGTCGTTGCGCTTCGGTCACGTGGCCGACCACTTCCGTGTCTTTTGGCACAATCACAGCCCCCGAGGTGTTCTTCAGATCCTCAGTGACTCTGGCTACGACCTCATCGCCGGCTTTTGCTTTCTTTGCGTCGACAGTCTTAGTGAGTTGCACCGGAATCACGCTGCCAGGAGCGATTCTTGTAGTCGGGCCGGCGGAAGTAGGACCAGCTGAAGATGACGGAGTAGCTTGTGTATTTGTGGACGGAGTTGCAGGCTGGGCCGTGGGGCTGGCGGGTTCCTGTGCTAGTAGGGCGGTTCCGCAGAAGAATGCGGCAACAAGTAAAGTCAGAATTCGATTCATGGAAGTCTCCTGCGAAGGGGCGCAAGATTTTGTGCCGGGGGCGCGACCCGGTACGCTACTTTGTACGATGCAGCATGGCGCCTACGGGTAGGCGGGAATTTCCACGAAAATCTGCAATTCAAAAGCAGGGAATCGCCTTAACAGAAGGATCGCTTCTTGCTCTTACGCGAATGCTTAAAACTGAGACGGTTATAGGGTCAAGACCGGAGACTGAGTTATCATAAAAGCGATGGCGGCACACGCATTTCAAACTGACGATTCTCGTCTACATCCAATCAAGGATAAGGTCTTGGCTGGCGAGCGCCTGAACGACGCCGACGCGCTAGCCCTGTACGGCACTGGCGACATTCTTGCCGTTGGCTGGCTGGCGAATTGGGTGCGCGAGCGCATGCATGGCGACACGGCGTACTTCAACGTCAATCGCCACATTAATCCGACGAACGTTTGCGTGGCGGCTTGCCGACTGTGTGCATTTGGCCGCAAGAAAGATGCTCCCGGCGCTTATACCATGGCGCTCGAAGAGGCATTTCAGATTGCGTCCTCGGGCTACACCGAAGCAATCACTGAATTTCATATCGTCGGAGGCCTGCATCCCGATTTGCCGTTCGAATATTTCCTCGATCTCGTTTCCGGACTCAAGGAGCGTTTTCCGCAGGTCCACATG
>JBAWBE010000688.1:0-11748 GCA_049589635.1 Terriglobales bacterium | reverse complement strand
ACGATGCTCTGCTGAAGATCCCAGGGAGCGTTTGCGTCTCTCCAGTTCGAACCACCTCAAGTAGTGGCGAACGACATTGGGCATGGTCATTCTCACCGCGGCGGCATAGTTCTGTTCTGCTGCCATGCGCTGGTCCTGGGGCGACTCCAACAGACCAATCAATTGAGCCGCCAGATCCACGGGATCGCCAGTCTTGTAGAAGCTGATCGCCATGTCTTCGTCGGCCGCCATGTCGCGGAAATCTGCAATGTCAGCTGACACTATGGGTAGGCCATATTCGCAGGCCTGATGCGCTGGACCACTCGATCCAGTCGCGGAATCGTAGGGCAACACCAGGATGCTGGCGGTGCTGAAGAGCTCCGGCAATCCCAATTCCGGCACGTATCCGCGGAATTCGACGCGCGGACAAGGCGCATACTTGTCGCGCACTGACTCCCAATAACCCGGCCGCGTGTGATGGTTCGATCCCCCGATAATTAAACGCGCGTTGGGCACTCTCCGCAAAACTGTTGGAAAAGCCTCCATCAATATCTCAAGGCGCTTATAAGTTCCCCAATGTCCAATAGCGAGCAAGCGCTGATCCGGATTGTTGCGCACGGCAAAGTTGGGCGGAGTTGGACAACGCGTGAAGATTCCATGCGTTCCCAGAAGAACATTATCCGCCGAATATTTTTGGGCAAGGGTGCGGCGGTATCCCGAAAGCAATACAGAAACCGATGTCGCATTCAACAGCATGCGGGTGGCAAGGGCGCTTCCCAGACGATAAATTCGTTCCCGCTTGACGCCTGCATCGCCAAAATCCACATGCTCGACAATGTGGTGCAGTGTTACATGAGTAAAGTAGCCCATGGCGCGGGTTACAGCTGGAGCGCACAAACCGGCAAAGGCCGCCACTGGATAATCGGGAGTTCCGAAAGTTGAGTAGACGAGATTGAACCAAACGACATCGGGCTTGCAATCGTGGACGGCTTTGATCAGCCGCAGAGGAGACATTACCCGGTTGCTTTCCCAGCATCGAATTACATGGAATCCCGGCACTTCCTTCTGGTTGTCGCGGTGCACCGGCTGGCCATTCGCGTCCGTGTTCCATTCATACGGGGTCAGTTTGTCGGCGAGAATGGTCAGATTCACGAGTGGATTGCGCTGGAGTTCTCGGGCTAGATAGAGGCCGTATTCATTCAGTTGCCGGCCGCTGGGAGGAAATGCGGTAATAAGGCAGATTTTCATGACCGGTTCTTGTCCATTTCTGACTCTTAACTTCTTTTTTCTAGCTAAAAAATGCTGATTTGCGCATACGGCCGGAATTGCTGGTTGGAAGGGCCGCCGAAATTGAAAAAGTCTTCCTGTTGTATGCCAGCAGAGAAGCGGATGGGATAATGCACAGGCAGATCTTGTCCGTTCTCTTGTATCGTCCGTCGAATCGGCATCGCATAGGAAACCGCAAATCCAGATTGAACCGCGTCATAAGCATGGATTCCCATATTGCGTGAGTAAGCCGCCGAGGCTTGGATGGACCAATTGCGCGTGGCCAAAAACTCCACGTTGCCGGCGGGACGAAATGCCTGCGCGATCGCGTACTGGCTGATTTCTACACGCCATGACCGGAGATATTCCCCGATCGCGCGGATCTTGAGGCGATCCGAAAACCGGCGCTCAATTCCTGCATAGGTCGAGGTGTAGTAGAACTCACGCGGAATGGGAGAAAATTGTTCGTCGCGTGCTCCCCATCCAACGATGAGTGCGTTCTTGGCCCAGGGACGGCCGACGCGAAACTCCAGCGCGCCAGAGAGATCGCGGCTACGCTGACTATTCTCTGTGAAAGGTCCAGCTTCCCGAATCGCAAAGCCGTTAATAGAAACCCAATTGAAGAATGAACTGGTCGACATGTATACAAACTGCCGAAACAGATTCTGGTTCATGTTGTAAGGATCGCGCGAGTCCCGGCGAATGGTTTCCTGAATCCCGGTATTGAAGTTGAAGATGTTATCTCCCCAGCGCAATGAAGGATTAATGCCGTAGTTGAAGTTATAGTCCCAGGTGTCGCGATCGACGATGGTGTTAGCACTCGGCAGCGAGATTTCACCACGCGCGTTGCGAACCTGGAAGAACCCACCGGATTCCGGCAGTCCCTGAATGTGCAGGTGAAAAGCTTCCGTCCAGAGACTCTGAATGGACGAACGCGGAGGCGGAAGTGTACCGCTTGAAGCTGGATTCGCCCCCGCAAATGCTGCATCAAGCGGATAAACCGTCGTGTCTTCAAAAATGGGCGAGAGCGTGTAATCGGAGACAAAGCTTATCGTGTGGTTGATTCTCCAGCCTTCGTCGCCGCTCGTGCGCAGCATCGCGAGTTCGGCGGTCGTGTCCTCGCCGGCAGCCTGCGCAGCCTGGGCGAAGGCAGTCAAGGCCTGACCATTCTGGTGGCGTTGACGCAATGTATTGGCTCTTGCCAGCAAGTAGTTGTAGCTAAGCTCATCGTCGCCGAGGTTCTTGCTGACCTCATCCAGTTGAGCTTCTGCCCGGGTCGTGTCACCGGTCGCTAGGTAAGTGTTCGCAAGGCCGACGCGGACATCGGCTTCAGGCGCGCCCGCGGCGAGTGCGCGTTGAAAATAAATTTGCGCGAGTTGATATTCATGCATGCCGAGAAAAACATCGGCAGCTTGTACGAGTTCAGTTCCCGTAGGCGGCTCCGTCCGCCCCGCGCTGGCTTCCATCAGCGCAAGCGTGACCTGACGACGGGTGTCATCCGTCTGTCCTCGATTCATCATCAGATGCGCTATTGCTAGCCGGACTTCGACGCGATCCGTGCCCTTAGCCGAGAGTGCGCGCTCGAACCTTGCCATAGCGGCCTTTTCCTCGCCGAGCACGCTGAGCGCCTCACCCGTCGAAATGTAGACCGTGACCGGCCCGGCCTTCTCCGCCAGTTCTATGTAGTGCATCGTCTGATTACGCTGATGGAGTTGCGCGTAGCAGCGAGCGAGTTGTGCATAGACCAAGCCATTGCCGGGAGCAAGTTTGTCGGATTCCTGCAGGTCGTTAATCGCCTCCTGGTACTCATGCAGTTCATAAAGCGAGTTGGCGATCGCAATGTGGAGGTTGGGGTCGTTGGGATTGCTCTTCAATGCGAGACGGAACTCTGCGATTGCGCGTTTCAGCAGTCCTTCATCGCCATATGCAGTTCCTCGAATCAGATGGAGCGCCATCGAGTCGCCCATGGTTTTTTCGGCAAGTTTGGCCTGCTCGAGCGCGGGACGTGGCCGATGCAGGTCGAGGTCGGCGTAAGCGAGACCGAGGTGAGCCTCGCCGTTCTTCGGCTCGATCTTCAACGCTGCATTGAAGTCCGCCGCGGCAGCTGGGCCTTGACGCTGATCATGTAGCACGAATCCACGGTTTACGTAGGCTGTGGCCACGTTTGGGCCACGCTCGACCGACTTCGTAAATTCCGCCTGTGCAGCGGGAAGATCGCCATTGTGCTTGTAGACGTAGCCAGCCAGAAGAGGAAGATCCGGTTCCTTGGGCAGCACATCCTGATACTTCGTGGCCAACGCCAGCAGCTCGTCGTAGCGTTCGAGATGCAGCAGATCGTACCCGAGATAAACGACCACGTCGCGATCATGCGGCAACTTTTGGATCAGCTGCTCACCAATCTCGGCGGAGGCTTTGTAGTCTCCGGTCCAGCTCAAGTAGCGCTCTTTCTCGCGCATGATGAACGGATCCTGTTGCATTTGCGCGGACGCAAGATTGAGCCATTCACCAGCGAGCGGAAACTGGTGAGCCTCGATAGCCGCGTTCATGCCGCCAGCGATTGCGAGAGTGTTCTTGGGAGCGAGGCTGTGCGCCTTACGATAATTTGTTTCGGCCTTGTTGAAATCGTGGCGTGCCGTGTACAGATCACCAAGAGCAAGGTATGAGGCGTAATAGCGCGGGTGAGTTGCGGCAAGACGGAGTAAATACTTTTCGGCTTCTTTGTCATGGCCCAACTGGCGCTCGACCGAGCCAAGCGACGTCAGCGCCAACTCATTGTCTGGATCGAGCGTCAGAATCTTCTTATAGATGTCCAGCGCTTCTTCACCGCGGTCGATCTTCACGAGCAGGTCGCCATTCAACTGTAGTGCGTTGGGATCTTTGGGATTGAGCGCAAGTGCGTCGTGAATGTCCTGAAGTGCGCCGCTGGTATCGCCGGCGTAAAGTTTTATCTGCGAGCGTAAACGGAGAAAGTCTTCGCGGCTCTTGCCTTCGAGACTCAGCTCGTTAATTTCAGACTGAGCAATCGCAAGCTGGCTTTTGGACGCGGCATCATCCTGCAAGCGGTTGTAAATCTGCACCAGGTTGATGTGCAACTGAATGGAGTAAAGCGGGCCTTCCGCTGGAGCCTGCGGCAGATTACTGAGGGCAGAGTTGTATTCCTTGACCGCGTCTTCGTTGCGCTCTTCAAGCTTGGCAACTTCGCCGCGGATTGCGTGCAGGCGATAGTGATTTGCATTCAGCTTCTCGGCACGCTCGAGATACTTTACGGTCGTGTCAACATCGCCGGCAGTCATTTCCGATTGCGCGGCTGAAAGCTGGAGGTTCACGTCACGCGGCGCCGCATTCGCAGCTTCAACGTAAAGCTTCGCCGCTTCATCCTGTTTGCCGGCCAGTTGATATGTGTATGCTAACTCCGCCTTGACCTCTGGACTTTTGTTAGGCAGCGACTTCAATGCCGCGATGGCCGCGGAGTAATTTCCCATCTCGCGATAGAACCCGGCGAGCGCGCGCACAACCTCCGGATTATTCGGCGCGCGATGCTTGGCCATGTCGAGATAATGTTCCGCCTGCTTATCCTGATTGAGACGCTCGTAAGTGATCGCCAGTAGCAACTCGGAACGCGTATCGGCGCGCATTTGTTCAGCGCGCTGAAGCTGCTTCAGCGCCTCATCGAATTCTCCCGACTGGAGCAGCATCTCCCCGAGCACCAGCACATCTGTGATTCGGCGTGGGTCGGCCTCGACTACATGCGTGAGAAGGTTGACAGCATCCTCTCTTCGCCCCATGCGGGCGAAAGTCTGGGCTAAACCCGATTGACCTTCCAGGGACGAAGGGTCAAGGTGCAGACCTCGATCGTAGGACTCAACGGAGGCTTGTTCTTTGCCAGCGAGTCGCTGCGTATAGCCCAGCAGGAACCAGAGTTTGCTATCTCCCGGTGCCGCTTGTGCCGCACGCTGCGCAAACTCCATCGCCGCGGTATAGTTTCCGCTCTTGAGTGCCGCTTCCGCCGCCCGCGCCAGGCGAGCGTTCTGAATGTTCGAGCCCCAGCCCAGCTTGTCGGACTGCGATTGGTTGTTGGACGGTGCCTGCCCCTGCGCATTTTTTTGCGCTTGTTTGGCCTTTTGCTGGTCACTTTTTTGCTGAGCACTTTGTTGCTGATCGGCCTGCTGCTGGCTCTGATCGGTTGCCTCGGAATTCACCTTATATGTCTGGGCAAGACTCGGCACGGTCAGCGCGAGAGCAAGCGGCGTCGCCACCAAAAACCTGAAGTATGAAATCCGGGAGTTCAATCTGCCTCCAGCCAAACGACTGGCTGTGATTGCAGTACTTCGATGGCGCTTCGCCCGGCAATGTTGGCTGAGCTGGATTTAGCTGCGGAAAGTGACGCAACTACCCCTCGCGGCAAGCAACCACTCCGCGACGTGAACAATCCAAGATGGGCAATCGGAGGAAAATTGTGCCAAGGCTAGACTTCGTCGACCGTGCCGACCGTCCTTTGCCGCTCAGCTTTATTTTCTTGGTGGCCTTTTTGGTCCACGGGCCGTTGCTGCTGATGCAGCTTCCGCTCCGGTCGTACGACACGAACTTCCACATCTTCTTTGCATCGCACTACGCGCAGCACTGGTTCGATCCCTGGAATACGAAATGGTACGCCGGCTTCTCGCAGACGACGTATCCGCCGCTGCCGCAACAATGGATCGCCGTCCTCTCGCACGGGGTTGGCCTCGATATGGGCTACATGATCGTGCAGTTCATTGGCATTCTGCTGCTGGCACTAGGCGTCTATCGCTTCGCGAGTCTGTGGGTTGATCGCCGCGCGGCATCGTACGCCGCATTAGCCAGCATATTTATTGGTTCCGAAACGTTCCTGGTTTACGCCGCCGGGCAGCTCGCCACCACTTGTGCAGCTCCTCTTTATCTCAACGCGCTGCCTTACATTTACGAGTGGATTCGGGAAAACAACTGGCGCTCGTTTTTGAAGGGCACGGCGCTGGCGGTTGCCGCCGCCGCCGCCCACCATGCTACGTTGCTCTTTGGATCGTTCTTTTTCGCTCTCCCGGTTCTCGCGCTCGCGATTTACGATCTCCGTCAGAACCGCCGCGCATATGTGACAGGCTTTATCTTCCGTACGGTCTTGGTTACGGCCGCCATCGGCGTGCTGATCGCGATCGTGCTCCTGCCATTCTGGCTGGCTCTTATTAAGTATCCAGTCACGCAGGTCCCGATTCCTCACCCGAGCCGCGCGAACTACATTTTGAATCCGGCATTGGGGTTCAATTACTTCCTCATTCCGTACGGGATGATGATCCTCGCATTCCCGTTCATCGTGATGCGCGGCAGCTCAATCCCTCGACTGCGGCCACTTCTCGTCGGGTTTTGGGTCGCGTTTCTGGTTGGGCTGGGATCGACAACGCCGGTGGCCCGGATTCTTCTCGCCCGCGCTTACGAAGTGTTAACGATGGAGCGCTTCAGCTACTGGGCAACAATTCTCGCTTTGCCTTTTATTGGATTGCTGGCGGAAGAATTGGTCGATCGGCGCCGTTGGCGGGCCGTCGGCGCTATGGCGGTTGCCGCCGGTTTGACTTGCGCGGCAGCCGTTGCGTGGGCAACCGTGCGTCCCGCGGCAGTCGACGATTTCAAAGTTGACACGCTGGCGACCTGGCTGAATCGTGATGGCCACGACAAATATCGCTACATCACTCTTGGCTTCGGCAACCAGATTTCGCGCCTCGCGATGCTGACGGACGCGGGAAGCGTGGACGGCGAGTGGAACTCCGGCCGATTGCTGCCTGAGCTGACCGAGCACGGGGCGGGTGCGCTGACTAGCTCCAAATATTTTGGCAAGGGAGGCATGGATGCGCTGATGGCTGTCCTTCAACACGCCGATCGCTACGGATTGAAATGGGTCTTCGTCAAAGAACCTTATTACGAGCCGCTCCTCGTGTTTTCCGGCTGGCGGCGAATCGAAGATGTGAACGATCGCACGATCGCGATTTGGGCGCGGGATAACGTCGCGCCGGCCACTCCGATTGACTCGCCTCAGCGGCCTCCCGCGTGGCAGGGAATTCTCTGGGGCATTCTTCCGATTGGAAGCAGCATCGTAGCGATGTTCCTCGTGCTCATACCGGATCGGCGGCGCCTGGAAGTAGAGGCTAGGCCTCCTGTGAAATCTGCTGCCGAGAGCGAGCAGAATCTCGTGCTCGGGAGGTTGATCTCATGAGTGTCGACTTTCTCAACTCTGATCCTTTGAACAATGATGGTCTGGATACTGATCGTCCTAAAAACGATCCTCGGGATGAGGGTGCTCGGAACATGGGCTCTCGGCACATCGATCCAGACAACGCCGATCTCGGCAACGGTACCCGCAAACATAGAGGCGTCATTTTCGGGCTGGCTCTCTTGGTCGCAACCCTCGCGCTGGTTGCCGTCGGAACCCTCTGGCCGAACCAGGAGGATTCAGGTGTCGCCGAGCCGAATGCGAAATTCATCATCTCAGCCTCATCTCCGCAAGATGCCGTAAACAATGTGTTGCAGCAAATTGCGCGCCGCGAGTGGGACTCCGCATATGAACTCCTTGGCAACAAAAGTGAGTTCAGCGAAACAGAATTCAAGAGCGACCTGATGGGCGAGTATGGCAGCCTTCGCAGTTACGCAATGCTTAATCAGTTTGACCTTCAGCCGCTGCACGCCACAGCCGATCAGGCCGTGGTTCGTGCCCATCTGCTCTGGTCGTCGGTCGTCGGAACGTTTGAGGATTCGCGCGATCTGCGCGTGGTCAAGAACGGTCGGCGCTGGGAAGTGAATTGGCCGATCGTCAAGGAAGTTCGAGTTCCGCCCCAGGTAATTCCCGTGAATTATTTGCGCTGGGATGTGATTTATCGTGGGCCTGAAGATGACTGGGGCGCTCAGGATGTCGAGGCGCCGCATGTTCGAATCGTCGCGATGCATCCTGTCGATCGCGCCGGTGAAGTCATCCTTATGGGCGAACTTCTGAACGAAGATGTGGTCCCGGCGTTCGTCACCGTGAAGGCGACCCTGCTCAGCCACAACGGTGCTGCCCTCGGGACCGAAGATGCCTTCGACAAAATTTCTCATGTGCTTTTGCCGAAGCAGGTTACGCCATTCCGCATCGACTTCCATAACGTTCGCATGTCTCAAGTCGACAGCGTTCGCATGCAGCCATCATCGAATCTTGTGCCCGCGTCGGCAGACCCGGTGATTGGCATCGAATCGCAAAAGCTAAATCCTTTGCCCGATGCTTCATTGACAGGACAGCTCGTTAATCAGAGCGGGCAAGTTGTGAACGTCGCGCACGTCATCGCCACCTTCTATGACGGCGGCGGGCAGATCGTATGGGTCGCCGATCAGTATCCGAGTCGAGCCCTGTTGCCGGGAACGCCAGTGCCGTTTCAGATTTCGCTTCCCGCGGACATTTCCAACAAGGCTAAGACCTTCCGCGTCGTGAGCACGACGTACATTTCGAGTCGCATCCAATGACTGCAAGAATCCTATCGTTGTGCGTGTTGGTGCTGATGCTAGCGCGCTTCAGCTCCGCGCAGCCGGAATTGCGGTTCCCGGCAAAGGTCGAGGCGGGTACCGCCTTCTCAGTTCCGACTTCAAGTTCGGGAGCGGCGAGCTTATATATCGTCGGACCGGGCGATGCTCTGGAGCGCAAAGTCCAACTGGGAGAAGAGATCTCGTTTGGGCCCGATGATCTGCACAACGCCGGACATTACCTTGCGGTTTTGACGACTGGCTCATCATCACAGGTCGCGCAGTTTGACGTCATCGCCTCTCATCAGCCGGCGTCATTAAGTTTTCTCGCAAAGCCTTCGCGACTTCCGGTGAATCGCGAGAATGGGATCAGCGGAGTTGCATACATCTTTGACATTTTCGGCAACCTGGTAATGAAGCCTGAAGATGTTGCCTTCCAATTGGCCGACGCGACGGGCGGTGCGCAATCGCGAAACGCGATCAGCCACGATGGCGTCGCATTCGTTCAAATGAATTCCGCGACGAAAGCCGGCGCCGCTCAGTTTCAGGCAAAGCTGGATAGCGTTCACGCCACCCGCGTAGTCGAACAGGTTCCTGGCGATCCTTGCTCGATTCGGATGACCGCGCATCCAGGGTCAGGTCAGAGAGTTGTGTTGCAGACCGACCCGGTCCGTGATTGCAACGGTAACCCGGTGCCTGATGGGACGATTGTGAGTTTTACAGAAACGTATGAGGGCCGCGTATCGACTGTCGATGTGCCGCTGAAACGCGGCGTTGCGCAAACCGAGCTTCCCGCTGAGAATGGCGCGCTCATCTCCGCAGCAGCCGGAGTTGTGTTGGGAAACGAGATTCGCTGGAGTGGGCGGTGAAAATTATGGGCAAATTGGCAGCATTCCTCCCATTCGGCGGGGCAATTCTTGCAACCGTGCTGCTTTCAGCTTCCACGGAGCCGACTGTGCGCGTTGCGCCAATGGATACGGTCGGGCCGCGTTCGATGGAATTGCAAACACAATCGTCGGTGATACGCGACTACCTGCTTGCCTGGCAAACCATGGATGCAGCCCTGAGCCAGAACCGGCCGGATCTGCTGGACGCAGTCTTCGTCGGAAAGGCGAAAGAAAAGCTCGCTGAAACTGTTCACGAGCAGCAAGGCCTCGGAATCGAGACAAGCTACCTGCCCAAGTCGCATGACATCAAAGTTGTGTTTTATTCGCCGGAGGGATTGTCAATTCAGCTTTTGGACGAAGTTGAATACGACATGAATGTGCGCAAGGGCGAGCAGTCGCTGGGATCGGACCACATTCGAGCGCGCTATGTAGCTGTTCTTAGTCCGACCGAAACCAGATGGAAGGTGCGAGTGTTGCAGGGAGGAACGCCGTAGCCCTCAACGACACTTACTCATTGATGTTGAGTCGTAAGTAAGCAAGGAACCAGGAGCCCAGACGTGATCTCGATTGTCATCCCGATCTATAACGAAGAGGAAATCCTATCGATCCTTCACAGCGCCGTCAGCGACGCCATGAACGAAATTGACGAGTTATGGGAAGTCATTTATGTCAACGACGGCTCGAAGGATTCGTCGCTAAGTCTACTGCGCCAATTGCAAGCGCGTGATCCGCACGTGGTCGTTGTGGATCTCTCGCGCAACTGGGGACACGCCGGAGCAATCCATGCCGGTCTTCAGAGCGCGCGCGGCGACGCCATTGTACTGATGGATGGAGATCTACAGGATCCACCTGAGGTGGTGCCCAAACTTGTAGACGCGTGGCACGGTGGCGCTCAGGTCGTCACGGCGGTTCGCCGGAGCCGCAAGGAGAGCCGCAAGCTGCTGGCAGTGCTTTTCCCGCTCTTCTATCGAGTGTTGGGGGCTGTCTCTGACTATCCGATCCCGCTTAACGCCGGCATCTTCGGCTTGTTTGACCGGCAAGTTCTCGACTCTCTCAACGGCTTGCGAGAGGGCAATCGCTATCTCCCTGGCCTGAGGGCCTGGGTCGGATATCGCACAGCAGTTGTTTACTACGACCGGCAGGACCGGATCGGCGGTGACGGCAAGCTCAGCTTCATGAGTCGCATCAAGTACGCCATGGATGCGATTACCAGCTTCAGTTACAAGCCGTTGCGCTTTACGTTTGTTCTGGCGGCAATCTCGTTCCTTGTGTCTGCTGGCTTTGGAATCGCCTCGCTTGCCTCGACCATAAATGGAATGTTCTATGCCCTTTTCGCCACGATCTTCCTGATGACCAGCCTCTCGCTGTTTTGCCTCGGAATCATGGGCGAATATCTTGGCCGCGTTTACGACGAGGTTCGGGGTCGACCGCTCTCGATCATCAACCGTGTGTATCAAGGCGAGCAGGTCTTTGCGTCGACGGCGACACGAGCGGAACGAGAAATAGATCTGACCGCGTCCATTGAGCAAGAAATTAGTTTAACCGACGCTCAGCAAGTTACTCTAAACGACGCTAAAGCAAGGAGAATGTATCCCGCGGCTTAAATTCCGGTGCACGTCTGAATCAGACCCGGTCGAGTCCCTACGGTGAATGCGGATTTGATCCGAGCGAAAGCGACTCACTCCGCTGAATTGTGCGCTCCACTCCCGCCATCGCATTTCGAGGAACCGCGCTCGATAGCCGTGCCTTCTTCGTAATCGTTCCACGTAGCGATCACCAGAAACGGAATTGGATCATCGGCGGGATAAGATTCGCGCGAAATCTTCATCGTGTCAGATAATGTTTTGCCGCAGCGTTGCGAGATGTATCGGCTCAGGCCCCAGGACGCCTTCCGGTCGTCGAAACCCGCCCATGCCGCACCGACCGGAATCTTCTCCGGATACTTCGATTGCATTGTCTGATAGAAGTCGCGGAGATAGTCCTCGCCCCAATGACTTCCGTCGGGTGCCCAACCCTTTTTCCCGGGATTAATCCATGCGTAAAAACCGTCAAAATCCGCCGAGTATGGACTCTTCCTGTACTCGAAGATTAGCAGTGGAGGCGTAGTCCACTTATTGACCTC
>JBAWBE010000687.1:0-22452 GCA_049589635.1 Terriglobales bacterium | reverse complement strand
AGACTCCCGCGCTCATTGCCGGCACCCGCAAGAACTCGAAGTAGAGTTTGCCTCGGCGAGCGCGCTCGCTTGATAGATCATCAATGTGGAAGAAGTTGGTCATAAGACAGCTTCGGAACCGCGGGCTAGAGCATTAGCGGACAAGTCCGGCATCGCTTGAGGCTTTTATCGAAACTCGTGCAGCGAGTGAGTTTCATAGCGGCATCTGCTTGATGAGGCTCGCAGCTGTTTTTACCCTACTGCGCCGCGAAAGAATATATCCGTGAATTGACGGACGATCGCTTCGCCGGTTAGCGCGTTTGCCGGCTTGTACCACTGATAAATCCAATTGATCATCCCGAGCAACGCGAATGCTCCGGCGCGCGGCGTCACTACTCCGCTCGACTTCAACTGGCGCTGGACGTCGGCAATCAGGATCTCAACAAAATGGATGTAATCTTTCTTCCGTCCGTTAATCTTGCGGCGCAGCGCGGGCGGCAAGGGATGGTTCTCGTGCAGCATCACGGTAATCTCGCGATCCTCTTCGCTCAGCACCACCTCGATGTGGAGTCGAATCAGCGTGCGCAGCCGCTCTTCCGGATTTTCGATCCGGCGCGCCACTTTGATCACTCGCTCTTCGGTGATGTCCATGGCATGCGACATGATGTGGAAAAGAATCTCGTCTTTCGACTGGAAGTGATGATAGAGGCCGCCCTTAGAGAGCTTGAGCGCGGCCGCGACATCGTTCATCGAGGTCGCGTCGTATCCCTGCTGCTGAAAGAGGCGCGCGGCCGCGCGCAGAATTTCCTGCCGGGGATCGTGCCGTGGTTCCGGACGTATTTCCTGACGACTTCTTTCCTGAGGACTTCCAGGCGGAGCTTCGCGGAGCATCACCAAAGATGTTATCGCAGAAACGCTATGACACAAACGTCATCGCACAAGGCCTTTCACTTTTCAGTGCACGTAGTTCTTCTTGCGTCTCAGCGTGACTGGCGTCGCTTCGATCTCGATCGCGTTCGCCGGCCGTTGCCTCCGTGATTCCGTCAAAAGTCGCTGCACCAAGGCGGCGGCATAACCAGTCCTCGGCAAATGCGAATCCTCGAAAGCCTCAAACCGTACTTTGCGCAGCGCGTCACTTTGGAATTCTTTGCCAGAGCTCGCCTCCAGCCGCCGAATACGCGACACAGCACGATCGACGATGCTCGCCATCTCTCCACCTAATTCGTGGTCGCGGCTTTCGATGAGCCGGCGCTTTGCCTTCTCCGCCGAAAACCATGTGGGCGTGCGATACGTCTCCTGCGGCGCTTCGAGATGAGAGACCTCACACAGATGAGCGGTCACTGTCTCGGCATCAGCCGCACGCGCGGCATCGCGAAGTTGTTTCGGTTTGTTGCGGAGTAACTTTCTACCGGTCGATTTCTGGCTGGCAGTCTTCGCGAGACGGTAGCGGGCAAATGGCATCTCTTCGATCCGGCCATGCACGCCCGCCTCTTCAAATGCCTCCAGCGCCGCCGACTGCGCCTGCGTCAGGCCTGGCTCAACGCCGCCTTTGGGAAAAATCCAGCGGCCGCCACGAGTCCGCACCAGCAGGAATTCAATTCCGCCCGTGCCTGCGCGATAGCAAACTGCGGCTACCTGCTGGCGCACGGCCGACCGCTCAAGTTCAGCAGTCGCCTTCTTTATTCGTCGTGATGAGGCGGTCATTCCTGCGGTCGTTCTTACGCTCGATCCCACGCAATTAGACTGCCCGTTTAGTGCCGTCTTTGACTAGATCACAACTTGGTTCCGACGGGTCTTTATTGCGAAGCCCCTCACCGTTATGCTGCTTTCGAAGGAAACATTGCCGTCAGGTCATTTTCCCGCACAAAAAACATGTGTGAATTTCCGCAGATTAATGCAGCCAACGTAACTCTTACGGGCGCTAATAAATCCTCGTGAGCCATCGTCGCGGAAAACAAAACTTTACCCATCAAGAGGACAACCTCCGTGTTGGCGCAGAACGGACAGGCGAATGTAGCCAGTGATGGATTGCTTGCCGCCTGAAAGCTGGCGATACTCGGTCTGAATTTAGAGAGTTTAGTGTTCTGAGATGAATCTGACATACGGCTCCTTCGCCCTAACAATTTCTCAGAAAGTGCGCAAGGAACCGTCGCCCATTCGGGCACGGCGGCAGGATGCTAGTGAGAACCTTAGTTTTAGCCTACTCTAGATAGTTGCCGCGGTGTGTTCGGCGTCGTACCCACAACCCTTGTTTTCGCACCGCGTGCGCAACCATCGAGTAGCGGGCGCATCTTAAGGCTCTGTCTTTCGTGGCCAGACGGTCTTGATGCGACGTGAAACTGTCGTCAACCGTTGAATTGACAGCCCTCTGTGATCAGCGTAGGGTCGAAGGCGAGTGAGTCGTCCCCTTTCCTCTTCAGATCCTCTGATCCAAGTCAGCTCTTCTGAACTTCGCGGTTATAAATAGCCGTGCAGAACAGAATTGGTGCCAAGCAAAAGCCGATCTGAAAGCCAGCGGCCAAAAAAGGATAATGGGTGAATGCGTGGGAAGTGCAGCATCGGACGTTGAAAAGCGCAGACTTGAAAAACGCGTAGAGGAGCGATTCGGGGTTCTTCCCAATTTCTTCCGGCTCGCACCCGAGACTCCCGAGATCATCGAGAAGCTTTGGGGATTCGCAGAAGCTGCTTACCTTGACAATCCTCTGCCCTCCGTTTTTAAGGAGCGTCTTTTCGTCCACCTGTCGCGCTTTTGCGCCGTCCGCTACTGTATTGGCCGTCACGTTGGTTTCCTGGTGGGGCTTGGCCGTCCCGCCGGCGATGCGACCGCACGTACTCAAAGTATTGCGGATGTAGTGAAGCTCCTTCGACGGCCTTTTCCACGCGGAGAAGAACTTCAGTCTCATCTTTCACTGTGCGCCGCCTGCCCCGCGCCCGTCGTTGAAGTACCAATGGCGGACACGCCGATGGAAGATGCCATCTTTGTGTTGGCCGCTCATGTCTTCCTGAAGACTTCTGACTATTTGTCGTGTCTGGACGCGCTGGCGCGGCTGTTTGGCCCGGCTCGCCTCCAATACTTGTTGTTGTTCCTGGCGTTTGTCAGGGCGGCGCACTATTGGACTGAAACACATCCTGAGATCGCCCTTGAGGATGACATCAACAAACTATTGGCAACCCATGAAGCGCTGGCGGACTGTATCCTCAATGACCCGGAGGCCAGGGACAGCATGAGTGAGTCGCTCTTGAATGAGTTACCGGCGTTACGCATGAGGGCGGATAAAGCGATTGGCCTACTCGCCGCGATCGTGGATTCATCAGACGACGCCATCGTCAGCAAAACATTGGAAGGCATCATAACCAGTTGGAACGCGAGTGCGGAGCATTTGTTTGGCTACACGGCCAGCGAAGCGGTCGGGCAGCACATTTCATTGGTCATCCCGGTCGATCGCAGGGACGAAGAAACGGTCATCATCGACCGAATCAAGCGCGGGGAACGAATCGAACACTTCGACACCGTTCGTATCCGAAAAGACAGGACATTGCTCGATATTTCGCTCACCATCTCGCCCATTCGGGACGCCAGTGGGAAGGTTATCGGAGCGTCGAAAATTGCCCGGGACATCACCCAACGTAAACGAATTGACGAGCGATTGCGAGAGAGTGAAGAACGTTATCGAACATTGGCGGATGCGCTCGACACCCAGGTACAATTCCGGACTCAGGAACTTGAGAGAAGAAACACAGAGCTGCGCGACCTTTCGGGGCAGCTTCTGGAGTCTCAGGATGTGGAGCGGCGCCACATAGCACGGGAGCTGCACGATAGCGCGGGGCAGACTTTGGCCGCGCTTGGGATGCAGCTTGCGCAAATTAAAGACGACGCAAAGAAGAATCCGGCTCGACTTGCTAAAGACATCCCGGAAGCCGAAGAGATGGTCCAGCATTTGTTGCAGGAAATACGCACCACTTCCTATCTTCTGCATCCGCCGATGCTGGATGAATGCGGCATTTCGCCAGCATTGAGCTGGTATGTGCAGGGTCTTTTGGAGCGCGGCAGTCTGGCGATTGACCTGAAGGTCCCCGATAACTTCGGAAGACTTCCGTTTGAAATGGAACTCCTCATTTTCCGGCTGGTACAGGAATGCCTGACAAACATCCATCGTCACTCGGGAAGCAAAACCGCGCTGATTCAAATTGATCGCGGAGAAAGCACTGTCCGCATTGAGGTTGCAGATCAGGGAAAAGGAATGTCCGCGGAACGACTGGCTGAGATCCAGACCCGTGGCACGGGGGTCGGAATCAGGGGAATGCGCGAGCGCGTGCGCCATTTTCGCGGCGATTTGGTTATCGAATCGAATGGTTCCGGTACGAAGGTTAGCGCGACTCTCCCATTCGCGACTCTCCAATGAAGACGGCACCCTCGATTCACAAACAACACGACGCAAGACTGCGCTTGAAACCGAATGCTCACGCTCGGCCCCCGTCTTGAACTCTTTCAGTCAAGGTGAGAACCCGTTCGTGTTACGGTTTCAGCGCCTCGCGTATTCCGCGCTTCTTATCGCCGCATCTTTTGCAGGTGGGTAAATCAAAATTGGACCGTTGTCCCGATTACGCGGCTCTCCGCGATGATTGCGCGAACGCCTCCTCCATCGCGGGAACCAGCATGGAGGTGGTTGACTTTGATATGACCCGTTGCACGCCCACCTTTTCCGCTTTCTTTTCGACCATAGGAGAGGCGTAGAGCGTAAGCATCAGGATCGGGACACTGGGAAGAGCCTTGGAAATTTGGGCGGCCGCTTCGAAACCGTTCAGTTCGGGCATCGCGAGGTCGAGGACGATCAAGTCCGGCTTGAGTTGCTTTGATTGGTAAACGGCTTCAAGACCATCTTCCGCTTCCGCGCAGACGTTCCAATCCTCGTGCTGTTCGATCAGACGGCGAAGCTCTCGGCGGAAATGCAGTTTGTCGTCGGCGATCAGGATCTTCATGGCGAAGCGTCTCCTAGCGCGGTTGTTTTGATGGCGGTGGGGACCGCGACGGTTGCAGTACGGGGTTTACTGTATGTTCGCGCTTGGCGAGTCGTCTTGAAAGGTACCCGCTTGCTATGCGGCGCAGCGTGCTTTCTCAAGAGGCAGAACAACCAGCATCGCGCTTGGCTTCCGCATAGAAACGTTGGGGAAGCAAGACTCCGTGATACTTTATGTAAACGACCGGGAGGCTAATCCCTCTGTCGGGCGATCGGGTCCATGTGTAACCTGTCCGTCGTGTATCAAAGACCAATTCTCCTTGAGGGAGTGGCCCTTGGCCTACGCAGGGGAGGAACACATCCTCAAACGACTCCGCACCTTTTTCATCCGTAAGTTTGCATCGATCAACATTTGCGTGTCCGTCGAACCAGCAGTCCACCCAATAACCTGTCTTGTGCAATGTAAACGGAACGTTATTTGGTAAGAGGTAAAGCGCGTTGGACGAGACAGTACCCGGTCGACGAGGATTATGTCCTTCCCACCAGAGCAGGATCGCAGCTAGGATGATCACGTTCCCAATACCGCGCGCGTGAACTTCTTAGGACTGAAGCGAAGCACCAGTGCGACAATCAGGCCGAGCGCAATGGCCCCAACCACGAACCCTGTTGCGATAGGCATACTCACGAAACCCATCACAAGAAAACAGACCGCCACAGGTAGGCCAGCAATCTCCGAATCCACTTGCATAATGCGGAATGGGCCGGGATGCCTGCTGGCGTCGCGATCCTTCATGGTCTTGATTGTCCCACTGTTGCATCTCAAAAGCATTGACTTTTGAGTAGTTGTTGTAACGTCGCAATTACAACGAAATCGCCTGGTTACAGAAATTGAGTCCCGGCCACACCCCTATTTGGGATAATTGGGCGCTGCATCGAACCGTGAATTTGCAGAAGAATCAATTGCCTGTGAAAAGGAGAACCGATGATACGACCCTTTAGTATTTGCTTGCTTGCATGTTGCGAGATCGTCTTGGCGGCGTCTCAACCTCCACAGAAAACGTCGATGGAAGGTTCTCGCGCAAACCGATCGAACGTCACGATTGAGGGGTTGGTGCGAGATATGGCATGCCCAATTCAGAACCTCGATGGCAACGCGACCAGCTTGAGTCTCAAGTGCGCACGGGCATGCGTGAGGGCCGGTTCCCCACTCTCCATTCTGACCAGGGATGGCGACCTCTATCAGCCTATCTCCGACAAAATGCCCGATTACAGTCAGATGAAAAAGCTGATGCCCTTCGTGGGCAAATATGTGCGAGTCAACGGAATCGCTTTTGAGCGCAACGGGACGCACGCGATTGTCATCGCGGAGATTAGGGAGATGAAAGAGGTTCACGTGACGATTGATGAGGAATAGCTCCGGCAAAAATCTATGCACTCAAATGCCTCAGATCGGTTTTTGAGCGCCATCGCCGTTGAGACTCGCGGAGCGATAAGTGGTCTCGGGCCGATGACCAATCGTAGCTTGGGCCGTCAATGACTGAGCGGATTCGAAGCGGAGCTACCTGCTTCCCGCCGCTTTGAACGGATGAACAAAATGAAAATGAAAATCCTCATCTGCCGGACACTCCTTCTTGGTCTTGGTCTTGGTCTTGCTCTTGCGGTTCTTCGGCTTGGGGGTCAAACCACTCCGTCTCAAACCAGTTCGAATCCCGCAAATCTTCCGCAGCGTGATGGCTCCCACGATTTTGATTTCCTTATCGGCAACTGGAAAGCTCATGTGCGCCGGCTTCCAGACCGCCTCAATAACTCCAATGTCTGGGTTCAGTATGATGGCATCTCGAACCACAAGAAACTGCTCGACAGCAATGCGAACTTTGAAGAGTTCGATGTCTCGAGCACCGACAAGAAACTTCGCATCAAGGCGCAGACGCTCCGCCTCTATAACCCTACAACGCGGCAGTGGAGTATTTATCTGGTCGACCTGGATAACGGGACGCTGGACTCGCCCCCTGTCGTGGGCCATTTTACTGGCGATCGCGGCGAGTTTTTCCATCAGGAAGACTTAAAAGGCCGAGTCATTCTGGTGCGCTATGTCTGGCTCAACATCTCTCCTAACTCTTCGCGCATGGAACAGTCGTACTCACCGGATGGGGGGAAGACCTGGGAAGTAAATTGGATTTGCGAGCTTTCGCGATAAGCGAAGGTTATCTTTACTTGAGGATATATCTGAGGAGATGTAGCCCATGACAGACTGGTTCGCACGCCCAGTCCTGCACGTAAGGGATGTTGAGGCCTCGCTCCTCTTTTACGTTAACCGGCTTGGTTTTACGAGCCCCTGGCGCTACGACGAGGAGGGCAGAGTGCACGTCGCACAGGTCGAGCGGCAGGGCTGCGCGCTTATCCTCGCCGACACGTGGCCGGAGAAGATTGGCAAGGTGCTGATGTTCATTTCCCTGAACGTCTCTCCGAACGACGAGCCGGAGGCGCAGGTCGCCGCGCTGGATGCGTTGCGCTCGGAACTTGACGCCAAGGGCGTTCTCGTCAAGGATGGTTCGTGGGGCTACCGGCTGCTGGTGGTCGACGATCCCGACGGTAATCAGCTCTTCTTCAACTATCCGAACGAGACAGCGTCGCCATTGGCAGGTTGCTTCTGGATGGCGCAGGAAACATCTATGGGGCAACCTACCGGGGTGGGTCAGAAGACGGAGACTGCGGGGCTACGGCAGGCTGCGGAGTTGTGTTCCAGATCGCCCCCTAGGCCCGAGAGCGAATCGGAAGGTTAACGGCCTGGGAACGGCGCCATCCGAGCCATTGAAACTCCAGATTAGGTTGTAGTTGCCATTCTGGATCGGAGGCGTCAGTTGGAATATGGTCCCATCCCCGGACTCGCCGCCGTCGGACGTGCTCCCGTAGGCATTGCCGGCGGCATCGAAAACGATTCCACTCGAAGGATCGGCCACGCTCGGAAACGAATAGACAATACTTTCCGACCATTTTCCGTGCCGACCAGGGCTCATCTCGAAGACTGTGCCGTTGCCAGAGATTCCTCCGCCCTGTGTGGTCCCGTAAAAATTGCCGTCTTTGTCGAAGGTTGGGTTACCAACCCCGCCCGAGCCATCGTCCGGACCGCCCACAAACCTATGGAGCACGTGGGTTGTGAAGCGTCCCTTCTTATTCGGAGTCAACTCGAAAACCATCCCTGCCGAAATGCTGAAGATATTTCCCGAAGCATCCATCGTCAAGCCGCGAACTGCGTTGCCTTCGTTCCCGCCGTAGATCTTTCTAGAGGTGTAGCCACTACCCGAGGGGCTAACTTCGACGATGTTCCAGAGCGCTACGACAAAGAAGTTTCCCGCCTCGTCCAGGATCATGGGACCGAGCGGAAATTGCCCATCTTTTCCGCCGGGAAAGTTGTAGATGATTGTTTCTGTCCAACCAGACTGTCCTGGGGTCAATTTGAACAGCGTGCCCTTGCCATTCGCCCCGCCGTAGGAAGTCGCTCCGTAGAGGTTACCCTGACTGTCGAAGATCAGGCTGATGGGCCCTTGTCCGTCCGGAGATCCGGTGAAGCTATGGAGAATCGTCTGGGTCCAGCTTCCGTCGCCGTTTGGCGTTAGCTCATAAACCGCGGCAGGTGCCCAGGTCGTGCCATACAGATTTCCCGCCGCATCAGCGATAACACCCGTGACGGGCTGGGCCCCTGTGGGCGAGTAACCATCATTGAAGATAAAAGTGAGAAGCACATTTTCGGTTGCGCCATGAGCCGGACACGCAGCAAAAGCGATTGCCAGCACCACACTTGAGAAGACAGTAAGTTTCAGAATTCCGCGCATGATCTGTACCTCGAAAGGAGGAGGAAAAGCGAAGGTGTTACTCGGCCCGCACCTAAAGTGACGTTCCACATTCACCTGAGATCTTCCGCCTAAGATAGCGCGGTCGCGGCGCTCAGTCGATGCCCGAAGTTGTTTTCCAAAATAGAGGTTCGCGCGGGCTTCAGATCTTTGCGCAAAGTGGCAAGCGTCGCGGCTTAACGACTCAAAATCGGTAAGACTTATGCGGAGTCCAGCGACTCCCCACTTTTTTTGCGTCCCTATATTTAGGACCGCGCTCGCGTTACGGTTTCAGCAGCTTGGCGTATTCCGCGCGCGCTTGTTTACCGACAGGAATGTCAGAATCGGCGTCTTTCCAAAGATCGAGAAAGTCTTTGTAAGCGGCAAGAGCGCGAACGCGAGCGGCGTCAGCATCGACGCCCGTGGCCGTTTTCATTTGCAGAACATTGGCGCGGGCTAAACCAAGATGGGCCAAGGCTCCCGTCCAGCAATTCCAAACGATACCGTTATGGTCGATGACCTTCTGGAATTCAGCGGCCGCCTGTACCCCTTGCCCAGCGGCCAGATAGGCTTGCCCGCGAATATAGGTATGGTAGAGGCAGGAGACATTATTGAGAAAGGTGAACGAGCCATATTCAATCGGCGGCAGAGCGTTTTGCAGACGGCGGATGGCATCGCCCGAATCGCCGCGGTTCAAGGCCAACTGCCCCTGGATGGCGGGCAGCCATAGCGACTGCATCTGGGTGTCGAGCGGATAAGTTTTGTCGAGGACGTCTGCCATGGGTTGGGCCATGGACTGAGCCTGCACATTGTCGCCTGTATTTTCACCATTCATTGCATAGGCCAACGCCGCTTCTACCATGACTCCAGGGCTGGCCGACGCAATTTTCAGTCCTGCCGCGGCGGCCTTCCGCGATTCCGCAACGTTGCCAAAGGCGGCTTCGCGGACGGCTTCGTTCTCCCACCAGATCGCGCCGCTTTCTTTATTGTCGGCCATGATCGCGGCATCAACGGAGCGCTGGGTAAGTTCTCGCGCCTTTGAAAGATGGCCTGCGAACGCCTCCGTGTCCGAGGCCAGAGACAGCGCCGAGTCCTGTACCTCGGGCTTGCCCATGGACGATTGAAACTCCCCGAGCATAGTGGCGGAATCTCCCGCGAGAAAAGCCAGCGCGTAGAGATTGATGTGGTTCGAGTCGGCCTCTAACTTTCGCGCCTGCGCGTCCTTGATGGTTTGACGCGCCTCATCGAAGCGATGCAATGCGATCAGGTAGGTAGTGAGGTTGTAATAAGAGTTGAAGCGGTCCGGGGAGAGGCCGATGGCCTGGCGTGTCGCCGCTGCCGCCTTTTCAATTTCTCCCTCGGAGGAATAAGCCGTTCCCAGGTTGTTGTAGGCATCGGTATCTCTCGGATAGATCTCCACCATCTCTTCGTAAGTTCGCGCCGCGTTGCCCAGTTCTCCAGTCACATGGCGGTAATAGACGGCGCTGATCAGCAATTTTTCGCGCTCGTCGGCGTTCTGGCGCAAATCGAAGGCTTTCTTGTAGTAGTCGGCGGCGCGTCCGACCTCACCCAACGCCGAGTATCCGATGCCGACCGCGCGATATCCCATAGCAAAGTTCGGATCAAGTTCGATGGCGTGCTGAAAGTAGGGCACGGCGCCCTCGTTACCTTTTTCCGACGATATCTTCCAGCCCAGGCTGTACGCTTGGAGCGCTTCGAGCGATGAGGTCGTGGCCTGCTCCAGGGGCACATCGTATTTCTGGACCGTTGCGAGCGACTCGCCCAACTGGCTCCGGAGTTTCGCCGCGGTTTTCCCCAGGCTGTTCAGAACCTTTTCTTTGCTACTGGCTGTCGCCTGCTCTTCTCCCAATGGATCGCCGGACTTGCAGTTCACCGCTTTCAAATCCAACACGTACTGGGTTCCCAGACTGGCAATCGACCCGGCGATATATGCCTTGCTGCCGGACCGGAGACAAAGCTCGCGCGCAATTTCGGGAGTTAGCTTGGTCTCCCTCGGGCGCATCATGAGCTTCAATGTCTGCGCCACGCGGTTGTCGGGAAGAACATTCAAGAACGGCGATTGGTTGAGCGCGACCGTGAGCGCGGTCTTGAGAGTGTCATCAAAAACGGGGTCGCCGGTGGTGTTGGCGAAATCCGCCACGACGATGCTGTCCTTATCGGTGAGACGCTGACCGCTTTGTGAGCGGAAGTAATAGATACCCGCCGCGAGAGCGGCCAGCAGAACGGCGGTGACGGAGGCGAACAAAGCTGTACGGTTCTTGCGGGCGAGGGACGGTTGCGAGGGATCTGTTTGGTGCGCCGTTTTGGGCCCCGTTACATGGGCCGTGCTTCCGCTTGGTACCGGCAAGGCTCCCGAAGTTATGGGACGGAAGCGCCCCGAGTCGCTGTCGCGCTTGAGCCGCTGGAGATCGGTTCGCATATCGGAGGCATGCTGATAGCGAAGATTGCGGTCCTTTTCGAGGGCCTTGCGAACGACCGTCTCCAGTTCAAGCGACACTTGCTGGTTCAATTGCGAGGGAGGCGCAGGCTCTTGATACAGGATGGCGCCGCAGATCTCTCCCTGGCTCGCGCCGTCAAACGGAATTTTGCCGGTCGCCATTTCATAGAGCGTTACGCCGAAGGAAAAAAGATCGCTGCGCGCATCGAGATCTTTGGCTCTTACCTGCTCGGGTGACATGTAAGCGACGGTGCCGAGCATCGCCCCGGGGCTGGTCAGGTGGGCGGCGTCGGACTCGGGAAGCATCGTTTCCGTGTCGCCGCTGCCTGAGCCCGACTTGACGGTCACTTTGGCGAGTCCGAAATCGAGAATCTTCGTATGGCCACGATCAGTGACAAAGATGTTTCCGGATTTGATGTCGCGATGGACAATGCCCGCGCTGTGCGCGGCGTCGAGTGCATCGGCGATTTCAATGGCGATGGGGAGCAGTTTTTCCTGGTCCACGGGACGGCCCGCGATCATGTGCTTCAGGGTCACGCCAACTAGAAATTCCATGACCATGAAAGCCTGGCCGTTTTCTTCGCCGATGTCGTGGATGGTACAGATGTTCGGGTGGTTGAGTGCCGAGGCGGCGCGCGCTTCGCGTCGAAAGCGCTCCAATGCGTGTGGGTCACGGGACATTTCCCGAGGCAAAAACTTAAGCGCCACAAAGCGACCGAGACGCGTGTCTTCCGCTTTATAAACGATGCCCATACCACCGCTCCCAAGCCTGGAGATGATGCGGTAGTGGGAGACAGTTTGCCCAATCATCTGCGAAAAATGGTACGTGCGACGCAGGGGCAAGTCAACGAAAGGGGAGAGCGGCGTTGACGTTGGAGCTTACACAGCCATGCGAGCAGATCGATCCCTTATCGAGTACCGGCCCCAATTGCGCCATTCCTAACGCAGCGGGAATCTGCGGTTTGCGGTCAAAATCTTATAACGATTCCCGCCGAATATCGCCATCCATTGGCACCGGCTGAGGGTAAGGGTGTCGGACCGCCGGTGTCGACTACCGGAACGCTTTGGCGCTCGTAGTCAAGCTGCACGGGACGAAAGGATATTCGGCTCGATGTCTTGTAGTCCAGACCTCCTCCTACAGACAATATGAACCTGGTGTAACTCAGACCCTGATCGGCCGAGCTTTGAGTGACACCTCCGAACAGAGCATGCGCAAAAACGCTTGTGCGCTGCCAACGCACAGCATAAGCAGGTCCAAACTGGTAACTGTACCTGTTGACATGGGAGGATGACAGGACGGCAGTCCCGTAGTTCCCGGTAAGTTGTGCTGAAATACCGAACGACCTAATCACGAACCCGGTTAGCGAGGTAGTCCATCCGCTCATGCTTGCGGCTGGCCCAGGAATATTCTGAGTCGCGCCGCACCTGTAGTTCGATCCGCAGCCGGGCGATATCTGTTCCAGCGAATATCCGCCGAAGAGTTCGACCCGATCCGATTGAGCGGATGCCAACGACAGCAGGTTGAAGGAGACAACCAGAAGAAGCACTATTCGAAATCTTCGCATTCGCGCCTCAAGTTGGGTTCGGATAGGTTCGTTTGTAGGTCTAGATGTCTCGGACTCACGGGAATGAGGCTGACGCAGGATTGCCAGCGACTGCAATACAACGAACGTCATTTTTTCGTCATTTGGAGGTCACGGGCTACGACGTTCATTTGAATGGGGATTGTAATGAGACGCCATGGCAGCCGCGAAGTTGGAAGGCCGAGGTTCTCCCCTATCGAAGATTTGTTACACGCGAGAATCCTGGCATGGCCTGGGGTTCGACCGTGCGTCTCGGACGCAAACGATAACGCCGAAATTGTACTTCGGGATCTCTTCGTTGACATCAAATCTGACATCAAAAACCGGACGTTTGGCTCCCGTTCTTGCGTGCATCGTGCACAAACGGGAATTAACTCCGCATTCCCTTCGCAGCAATTTTCTGCGCGGGAATCTTTCTGCATACTTGTTTGCTGGCCCGCGCATTGGCGAAAGTAGGATGGCGCTCCCGTTGAGCGGGGCGCAGCGAACGCGTGGAACACTCCTATTGTTTGCGCTGTAATCGAGAGATCGAGTCCGGCGACAAATCGGTCGCGGTCTATTTGTTTGCGCAGACTGTCGGAGTCCGGCCACGGCAGAAATCTTCTGCCCAGCGAATTTCTTTTTGCCCGCCTTGTTCGGTCTCACTTGCGATGGGCCCGGCGCCCGAAGGCGCCCTCAATCTGGCGGCCTGGCAGATGATCCGCGATATCGTGGGCGCCCATCCAGCTCTAACCGACGCCGCCTGGGAAACTCTTCACGATGTCGGAAAAGGCGCCGACGAAAACCTGCTTCCAACGGGAACGGCAGGCGCACTAGCCCCTCGCCCTGGCTCATTCTTGGAATTTTGAGTTAATTCCTGGCGGTTTCCTGAGCGGTTACAGTTCGTCTGCCTGCTCCAGATGCTCTTCGAATTCCTTGGGCGAGATCCACAGGATGACCTGCATGCTCTTTGGAGCCACGATGCCTCCGAGGGGATAAAGCCGCCGCACTAGGCTTGCTAGCACGATCAAACCTCCGCCCAGCACCAGCAGCACTCTGGACTCGGGAATGGTGGACGAGCGCAAGATCTCAGCCCTCGCGCCCTCGGTGTGCGCAAGGAAACAAGCAAGACTGGTGCCCAGCGTCATCGGCATGGTCGTAAGGTAACTCCCTCGAAGTCCCATTCTGGGGTGCCTTCCCAGAGAGGGACAGCTCTCCAAAGGCCTTGTTCCGGTCACCTAAGGGACGTTACGAACTCACGATTTGGTCCCACCTTGCGTACGTCCTTTCGTTCTTGTGTTGGCGTGGGCGCGGCCCTTGGACTGCGCTGTCTCGGCAGCTCGCGAAACTATTCGTAGCGCAACGCCACCATGGGATCGACTTTCGAGGCACGCCGCGCGGGAATGTAGCTGGCCGCTACAGCGACAGCAGCCAACAGGGCCGTCGCCAGCCCGAGCGTGATTGGATCGGCAGGCTTCACTCCGAACAACAAAGAGCTGGCAGTCTTTCCGAGTGCGAGGGAGAGCCCAAGTCCAACCACAATCCCCACTGCCAGGAGCAAGAGTGCATCGCGCAGGATCATACCCAGAATGCTCAGACGTCCGGCTCCGAGGGCAATGCGGATACCGATTTCATTGGTTCGGCGCTGCACCATATAAGACATCACGCCATATAACCCAATCACCGCCAGCACCGCGGCCAGAAAGCCGAAGAAACCGGAGAGCGTGGCCATCAAGCGCTCGCGCACGAGGGTGTCGCGAATGTCGGATTCAAAAACATGGAACGTGAGGCTGATCTCCGGATTGGACTCAGCCAGCCGGCGTTTCACGGCCAAGAGAGTGTCTCCTAACGGGGCCTGCGAACGGATCAGAAAAATACCGAAGTCAGCGGGTCTCGTGTCCTGCGCAGTTGGAACAAACGCGATGGGAAGGTTTTCATCACGGAGATCATGATGTTTGGTGTCTTCGACCAATCCGACGATTTGAATGATCAGTTCGGGATGATTCGGGCCGGCGGGCCAGTGGAAGTTCATACCGACCGGAGTGACCCCATGGGTCAGGGCGCGCGCAAAGGCTTGGTTGACGATCGCCACCTGGGGAGACGAAGGCGTGTCGCGCTCATCGAAATCTCGTCCAGCCAGCAGCGGAGTCTGCATCGTCTTAAAATAATTCGGGCTAACCCAGTCGAGATCCACGGTTTTCTTTTGGCTGTGATCATGGCCGTCCATCCAAACATCGTTGTTAGACGCGCTGCCGCTCAACGGAACGATTTCGGTCTCCGCCGCGGCGTACACGCCCGGAATCGCGCGCACTTGCTCGAGCAGATCGCGCTTGAACGGTTGACGGCGATCGGGAGCGAGTTTGAGTTGAGTGAGGTCCAAATCCGCGATGAAGATGCCGTTCGCACGGAAGCCGGGGTCGACACTCAGCAGCTTTCCCAGGCTGCGGGAAAACAAGAGCGCGCCCACCAGGAGCACGAGAGAAAGCGCAACCTGAACCGTCACAAGCGCGCGCCGCAAACCGAAACGGTCTCGGCCAGCCGTATTGCCGCGTCCTCCGGCCTTCAGCGCGTCGGCCGAACCGGTGCGGGTGGCGCGCAGCGCGGGAGCGAGCCCAAAGAGGAAGCAGGTCAAGACGGCGAGGCCCAAGGTAAAGCCGAGCACTCGCCAATCGGGCGCGAGATCAACGAACACAGGACTCCGCTCGGTGCTGATCAATGAAACGAGAAATCTGCCAACTGAACTCGAGAGGACAAGGCCGATTGCTGATCCGGTGGCCGCGACCAGAAAGCTTTCGGCCAATAGTTGCCGGATCAGGCGTCCGCGTGAAGCTCCGAGAGCCAGGCGAATGGCGATTTCGCGTTCCCGCGAACTGGCTCGCGCCAGCATCAGGCTGGCGAGGTTGGTGCAGGCGATCAATAGCACAAATCCAGCGATGGCCAGCAGCAAGTTGAGCGGCGTCTCATAGTCGTTGCGTAGGTCCGAGACCCCCGTGCCGGCCGGCAGCACGCCGAGATGATAAGTGAGAGAGTGTTTCTCTTCCTGCGCGCCAAACTTCGTGATGACGGTTGCTGCGAATATTTGCGGGGATACCGCGGCCAGCTGAGCCGAAGCCCGCTCGACGGACCAGCCCGGCTTGAGGCGGCCCATAACCGAAAGAAACCATTCATGAGGAACATCGAGGCGCGCGTACTCGCCCCGGATTAACGGATCCGTGCAAAGTGGAACCGCAATGTCAAATTGCTTGCCTACTTCCAGGCCGTAAAAGCTGGGTGGGGTGACACCGATGATTTCGAACGGATGATGCTCAATTGTTATCTTGCGGCCGATGGCCGAGGCGTCCCCGCCATATTCCCTCTGCCAGAGCGCGTCGCTGATGACAACGCCGGACGAACCGCACCCGCGCTGATCGTCCTCCGTGGTGAACAGTCGCCCTAATATGGGCTGCACGCCTAGCACGCGGAAGAAATCTCCGCTCACATAAAGACCGTCTACGTTGTGTGTCTCGCCGCTCGGGGCGATATTGAAACGATCCTGGCCCCAGGCAAACATGCCCGAAAAGCCTTGCTGCTGGGCGCGAATCTGCTCCCACTGTGGGTTCGTCAGGTACGGGTGCGATGTCGTGAAATTTCCCGTCCGTCCATGCGGCTGAATGATACGCACTTCCGCCAGTTGGTCCGGATTCTTGAGCGGGAGCGCGGTCAGGCGCACGGAATCGAGCAACTGGAAGATGGCAGTATTGGCGCCGATGCCGAGCGCCAGCGTGAGCACAGCAATGGCCGTGAACCCCGGGTTATTGCGCAGCATGCGCACGGCGTAGCGGACATCCTGAAGCTGGGCGGTCATAATATTTTCCAATGGGGCTGAGTCCATCCTGTGAAGCCCAGGCCTTGAAACTCTGACCCAAAATGGCCTGACAAGCAGCAGCCGCAATTCCCGCGCCGGAACTGCGCAACTCCTAATCCATTGAAACGCAGGAAGTAAGACGTGATTGATACCGTGAAAAAGGGCTGCTAGATGTCCGTTTCCGAACTCCGCTGTTCAGAACAGAACAACCGAGAAAACACTTTGCCTTCCCGGTTGGCTCCATTATCAGCGGCAAAGCCGATATCAGGGGCAAACGTGAAGCACCTGTTGCCTAAACACCGTCGCGAATTACAGAAGTAATATCCCCTCTGCCAGCGCGCGGCCTGCCCGGTGTAAGATCAGTGCAGAACTCCGTCGGAGACGTTATGAAACGAATTGCCGCGTTCCTCCTGCTGGCCGCCTTGAGCGTCGCCTGCTCCGTTCCCGCTTCGGCTCAGCGCATGACGACCGATCAATACGCGAAGCGATCCCAAAGGGACGCCAAGAAACAGCAGAAAATGCTGAAGAAGGCCAGCAAGAACCAGACCAAGGCCCAAAAGAAATTCGAGAAGGCACAGAGGAAGGCAACCAAAAAGGCCAACAAGGATCTTAGCAAGCGCCGCACGGGGTAAATACTCCTGGAGGGTTTCGCCGAGCAATTTTCAACAACGGCTCTATTCTCGATCCACATCAGTTTCCCCTCTAAGCTCTGACCTCTCCGGATTCATCACAATTCCACAGTGACGCAGAGCATATCTTCCCGCCCTCACTACGCGCTACATTGATTCCACTCCCAGGACCACTCCCGGTCCGACCTCTCCAGGAAAGAGAACGCTATGCGTGTGTGGAGACGACTGTCGCGAATTGGCCTGGCCTTTTTATTCCTTAGTCCGCTGTCGACGTTCGCCGCCGCGCCCACCGACCAGGCTGCCGCCGAGAGCGTTCTTGGGCCACAATGGAAACACCTCTCGCGCCGCGCCGGGATGATCTTCACCGGCACCGTCCTAAACGCCGGCACGGTCCTCGGCTCGGTCCCTGGCACCGGAACCGCCGCAACGACCACTGAGCCCGTGGGGGCATCGTCAAAAGTTCGCTTGGGCGGGGGTTTCCTTGAACTCCATTTCCGAATTGATCGCCCAATCGCCGGAGTCACGTCTGGCCAGATTTTGACCATCCACGAATGGGCTGGGGCATCATCTCGCCAGCCTACGCTGCGATCTGGCGACCGCGTGCTCCTCTTCTTATATCCGCCGAGCCGCCTCGGGCTGACTAGTTCCGTCGGCGGACAGCAAGGTCAAATTCGTCTGGATTCAACCGGCCAGAATGTTTCCGAGCGGAGCATTGCCGAGCATGATATTGCCAAGCACGTGTCGTTGCGCGTATCAAAGTCCCAAACTTCGAGCGCCCATCCTTCGGCAGCCGACACCCCCGCGTCAGCAGTTTCCAAAGTCATCACCGTGTCACAAATCGAGCGCGCCATCCGCGCCGCGCGAGGAGAGTGACGATGAGAGTGATCTGGAAAGTGGCGAAGAAAGTAACAAAGACAGCGACGAGGGAACCAGCGATCAAGCGACTCACACGATCACGAATCCTGCCGATCGCCGCGCTCGTGCTCCTGTTCCCGTACGTCCTCCGCGCCGGAGGCCCGGCCTGGGTCGCTGGTGCCGGCTACAACCAGGGAGTCGAGGGCCAGCCGCTGCTGTGGACGAGCGCCACCGTCAACTACTACACCGATCAGGGCAACCTCAGTCCCATTCTGCCTGGGCCGCAAGCCGACGCGTTCGTCGCCGCCGTCGTCTCCTCCTGGACCTCTGCTCCCGGAGTCGCGCTGACCGTCGTGCAGACCGGTCATCTCGCCGAAGACGTCAATGGTGGCAACATTGAAGCGACCGATGGCGTCATCAGCGCGCCTGCCGACATCACTTCATCAGCCACGGGCACGCCGCTTGGAATTGTCTACGACTTCGACGGCACTGTGACCGATGCGCTCCTCGGCGAGGGCGCCGGAGATCTCGGCGATTGCTTCGCCAACGCGGTCTATGGTGGACCGGATAATTTCTCGGTGAGCGGCAACATTGTTCATGCGGTCGCGATCATGAACGGCGTGTGCGCGGCCACCAACGCTCAACTCCCGGACGTGCAATATCGGCTGGTGCGTGTCCTCGGGCACATCTTCGGCTTAGCCTGGTCGCAAGCTAACGACAACGTCCTCACCGGCGACCCTGCTCCCACTCAAGCCGACTACGCCGGCTTCCCGGTGATGCACTTCCTGGATCCTATCAACTGCGTGCCCATCAGCCTCTGTTATCCGAACCCGGCCGCCCCCAAAATGGATGACGTGACCGCACTCGCGCGACTCTATCCCTCGGGCAGCAATCCGGAAGCCACGGGCAGAATTTACGGCAACGTTTATTTCACCGATTCCTCGGGCAACGCCGCGCAGCAGATGCAGGGCGTCAATGTCGTCGCGCGCCTCATCGACAACACCGGCGTTCCCTCGCGCCAATACGTCGTCACATCAGTCTCTGGATTCGAATTCGTCGGCAACGCCGGCAACATCATCACCGGATACGACGACCCAAACGGCCTGCCCTTCAACCGCTTCGGATCGGGCGACACTTCGGTCGAAGGTTTCTACGATCTCGGACAGCTCACTATTCCGACTGGCCAGACCATCGCCGAATATCAGATCAGCGTCGAAGCTCTGGATCCGAACTGGTCCTGGGGAGTTGAGCCTTACGGCCCAACGCAGGTCGCGCCTTCCGGTGCATTCGCGCCGGTAGTAGTCACTATTCAAAGTGGATCGAATGTCGAGCGCGATGTTCTCATGCTGGGAAGCGAAATCGCGCAGCCTCATCCCGGCAGCGGATCGAGCTACACCAATCCCGCGCCGCTCCCGCAAGGTGGGGGCTGGGCATCGTGGACTTCCGGCTATGGCTCGGCCGACTTTTTCGAATTCACCGTGCAAGCAAACCGCACGGCGTCGATCTCAGTGACCGCGCTCGATGAAACCGGAGCGCCCACCGAGTCGAAACTTCTGCCCATCATCGGCGTCTGGGAATTGAGCGACGAAACTGGCAATCCCGCGCCTGCTTCAACTCCGTCGGCGTTCAATTCGCAGACGTTCGCCGTAAGCCGACTCGATGCCGAATTCACGGTTGGCGAAGCTTACAAGATCGGCGTCGCCGATTACCGCGGCGACGGCCGTCCCGACTACGCGTATCAGGGCAGTGTCCTTTATTCCGATGCCGTCAGCCCCGCGCGCCTGAGCCTTGCCGGAGGCGTCACCACACTGCAAGGAATCGGATTCATCCCAGGTCTCGAAGTCAGCGCCGCTACGACCAACGGAACCAGCAACGGTGCGGTCCTCGCGCAGTCTGCGACCCAGCTTCAGATTTCACTCTCATCGTCGCCGATCGATGGCATCGCGACCGTTCAAGTCACCGATCCCGTCACCGGTTCATTCTCGCAAATGTTTGGCGCGCTGACCTATGGGGCAGCCGCCAGTGACCTTCTTACTTTGCTCAATGGCGGCAGCCAAACTTCGCCCATCGGAGCGCAGTCGCCAAACCTGATTCGCGTCCGCGCCACCGCGTCCGACGGCATCACGCCCGTCAACGGCGCGACCATTGACTGGAGCGCCACCAACGGCGCAGAACTCTCGGTGTGCACCAATGCTCCGTCCTGTTCGGTCCTCACCGACGGAGCCGGCGAAGCTGCAACCTGGGCCACTCCGACCGCACTCGGGCAATCGACCATCACCGCAGCGCTCGCGCCCGCCGCGTATCAGCCCGCGCAAACTCAGCCAGCCACGCTAGTCGGAACGGCCAGCACGCTCGATTTAGCCGCGGTCGCGCCGCTGCGCTGGCTCGCTCAGGGCTCGACTCTCGGCGTGCCCATTACGGTTGAAGCGCTCGATATGGGAGTGCCACAGGCGAACGTCAACCTTAGATTCGTGGTGACCAACGGCACTGCCACGCTCTCGTCAAGCACGGCCACCACCAATGGTGCAGGCATGGCCAGCGTCGCGGCACAGGTGACCAACTTCAGCGCGACGGTTCAGGTGAGCGCCTGCGTCACTCCTTCAGGCAGCCCGTGCCAGACGTTCGCTCTGTTCGGGGTGCCTTCAACCTCGTGGACTCTCGAAGCCGTCAGCGGAGTTTCTCAGATCGTGCCCAACGGGCAGCCGTTCCTGCCGCTGATGATGCGCGTGACGGACGGCTCCGCCTCGGACAATGCCGTGCAGGGAGTGAACGTCACCTTCCTGACCACGCTGGAACGCAATCCGCAAGGAGGGAATGGAGGTCCGCCACAGGGCGACGCGGATCGGCAAAATGGCGCGCACCAGGACGGCTCGCCGATCATTCTAGGAACCTCGGAAACACAAGTCGCCAGCGATCAGAATGGTCTCGCATCAATCACGCCCACGGTGGGAGTGCTCGGTCCCTGCGACGCCTTCATCACGGTAACGGCCGGCATAGCAACCGCGCAGTACGAACTTGAAAACGTGGACGCGCTCCCCTCGAGCTTGCCGCCGCCGGTGAAGCAGGGCACATCGCCGGGAACTTCATCTGGAATGCGGTTCTTTGTCCCACCGTCCAGTGCGCCGTCTCTCAGCCCTGCAGACGTTTCACCGGAATTCGTCGCCATCCCCGAATCATTCGCGCCCGCGCAGGATCCTTCGCCCGACGATTCTTCCTCAGCCGCAGACTCCAGCTCAACACATGGTAATTCCGACGATGCAAACACTCCGAGCGCGACCTCTACCACGCCTTCAGATATCGCGCCATCAGCCGAAGAGGTGCGGCCGCAGTCAGCAACTCCGCCAGCGCCACAAAACCCTCAACTGCCCACGCTCCCCGCCAGCCCATCAGCACCCACCGCGGAATTGGGGGCAAAGGCGCCGGCCAATCAACCATCTTCGCAAGTATCCTCCACGGCGCCGCGCCTAACTTCGCCTGTAGCTCCGTGTTCGCCCTAGTGCTGAATCACCGGGTCAGCCGTCCCGTCCGACCAGCGCCGAACCGGAATGAGAAACAAGGCCAGCTGGCCCAGAGGGTCGTTAATTTCGATAACCGGTGAGCCATCCTGGTTTGCTCCCCAGATTGCAGGGTCCGTTAGTAGTGGAAGGAAAAACATCAGGTGGGGGTGCCAATGCTCGTTCGCGTCGCCCAAATATTGTTGCTTTGACATCATGTAACACATCGCTCCGGCTTCCGGCGTCGGCAGCTCCTTCTTTTCGAAAGCGGCTTTGACGGCTTCGGCCATCCGGTCCTTAGATTGCGAAGCGAGTATCACTTCGGTTTTCTTGACAGTAAGAAGAACCTGGGATCGCACGGCCGGCGGGTTGAAGCAGATCGGGGCGCGCAGTTTGGGATTCCAAAAATCGGGATCGTCGAGGTCGGCTGTCCACGATCGTTCCACCATGCAGACGAAACCGTTCTTGCCTTTGACCGCGTTTTCATAACCGCGCCGCCCGAGGACCATCACCTCGGCATCTTGCGAGATGGATGGCGGGGCAGCCGTCCGGGCCAAAGCTATCTCGGCATCGTGGTCCATCAGATACTGTTCGAGTGGGGCCATACTCGGATACGGCGTTTTGGTGTCCTGCGCCTGCGATGCCGAACCAAGGCACACCAAGCCGGCCAATGTCGCGCCCAGCAACGCAAACAGCCCGAAGCTTCTTACCGTCGTGACTTTCTTCGGCTTCATCGATTCCTCCCGAGAGATAACGATTACGGATAGGATGCAGCCTATAACCGCATTCTCTGCCTGATGCCATTGAAAGTTGTGAGTTATTTCTTGGTCCACTGGTCCACCC
>JBAWBE010000686.1:0-8656 GCA_049589635.1 Terriglobales bacterium | reverse complement strand
GAGGAATTGGTGCGCTGTACGGCATCGAGGCTCCGACCGTTTTCGGCAAGGTGCTTTCTGAAAGCCCGGTCTTCTGGGTCGGCAATGGCCAGATCGTTCGCGAGACGTCATTTCTTGCCATGGCCCCAATGAAGGTTTTTATGGCTTATGGCGGCAAGGAATGGCAGATTCCCGGCGCAAATGAGGCGGAGGTTGAGATGGTTCAAGAGGTGGACCGCAATTTGAAGAAGGCGCTCATGTCGCCGTCGGAAGTGAAATTTGTGTTCGATCCCGACGCACACCACAATGAAGAAGCGTGGGCGCGGAGGCTGCCGGATGCGCTGGTGTTCCTATTTCCGGCCCAGAAGTAGCAGCTATGGCAATGTTCGCGTAGCCGCTGTATCCATTGCAGGCGGTCTTTATGTTATCAGCGACTTATCACCATTTGTCGTGAGATCGGAATCTGGGAATGCAATGTAGTGCATAACGCCGGCCCTTTTTCTGGATTACAAAGAGAGACTGGACGCTTACTGATTCCTGTGTGGGTGCTATCAGGGGATTGACTAAAGGGAATAAGACACGATGACGGAGGGCGTCTAGATTTTCTGCAGGCGCTGGACGTCGTGCACGCCGGGGATTTGGCGGACTCCATCGATAATTCTTTGCAGGTGTTTCAGGTCGGCGATCTCGAGGACTACGTCGACGTTGGCTTGGCCGTTTTCGGTGCGGGCTGAGATGTCGCGGATGTTGGTGTGGGTGTCGCTGATTACGGCGGTGATTTGTTTGAGCATTCCGAATCGGTCATCGCAAAGAAGAGTGATTTTTACCGGATAGGAGACGGGCTGGCCTTCTTTGTCTCCAGCCCAGAGGACGTCGATACGACGTTCAGGTTCGTATAGAAGATTTGTAACGTTCGGGCAGTTGGTGGAGTGGACCGCGATGCCTTTGCCACGGGTGACGTATCCGACGATGGATTCGCCGCGAATGGGATTGCAGCATCGGGCGCGGTAGACGAGCAGGTCGCCCTGACCCTTCACGACGATCGCATCGGAATCTCCGCCAAAGACGCGGCGCACCACGCTCGTGAAGCCGCGCGAGGCCGACTCCTCTTCGGTGTCGGACATCGGTTCGGCGCCCGCGGGCGCAAACTTTGCAAGCACTTGTCTTGCGGAATACTTACCGTAGCCAATGCCAGCCATTAAGTCGTCGGGGCGCCCCAAGCCGTAGTCGCTGGCGGCGCGTTGCAGGTCGGCATCCTTGATGTCTTTGAGCGAGATGCGATATTTGCGCGCTTCTTTTTCGATCAGCTTGCGGCCGATTTCTATCGCACGCTCGCGCTGATGAACATTCAGCCAATGCTTGATTTTGTTGCGCGCGCGTGACGACTTGACGATGGCAAGCCAGTCGCGGCTCGGCTTGTGTCCGGGCTGCGTGATGATTTCGACGATGTCTCCGGAGTGGAGTTTATGGCGGAGGGGAACCATGCGTCCGTTGACCTTGGCACCGGTGCAGGCGTGGCCCACCTCGGTGTGAATGGTGTAGGCGAAGTCGATGGGCGTTGATTCACGCGGCAGCACAAGAACTTTGCCTTTGGGCGTGAAGGTGTAAACCTCTTCGGGATATAGATCGACTTTTAGCGTGGAGAGGAATTCGTTGGGGTCGGAGACGTCGCGCTGCCATTCGACTACTTGACGCAACCAAGCGAGGCGCTGCTCGTCCTGAGCCGAGACTGGACCATCTTTGTATTTCCAGTGTGCGGCAATGCCCTCCTCGCACATCTTGTGCATTTCTTCGGTGCGGATCTGGATTTCGAAAGTCTCTCCTGTCTCTGTAATGACCGAGGTGTGCAGAGACTGGTAGAGATTGGGTCGGGGCATGGCGATGAAGTCTTTAATTCGTCCCGGCACCGGCCGCCAGAGGTTGTGGATGATGCCGAGGACGGCATAGCAATCCTGCACGGAGTTGGTGATGACGCGCATGGCATAGAGGTCGTAGACCTGCTCGACGCTGATGCGCTGGCGAATCAGTTTCTTGTGGATGCTGTAGAGGCGCTTGACGCGGCTTTCGACGCGGCCCGTAATGCCAGCTTCCTTGAGGCCGTCGCGAAGGGTGGATTCGACGCGGGCCATGAAGGCTTCGCCCTCTTTGCGGCGGGATTCGACGGCAACGCGGACCTGATCGTAGCCGATGGGATCGACGTATTTGAAGCCTAGGTCTTCGAGTTCGCCGCGGATTTTTCCCATGCCGAGGCGATGCGCGATGGGTGCGTAGATGTCGAGCGTTTCGCGGGCGATCTTCTGCTGACGTTCGTTATCGAGATGCTCGAGCGTGCGCATGTTGTGCAGGCGGTCGGCGAGCTTGATTAAGACGACGCGAATGTCGTCGACCATGGCGAGCATCATTTTTCGGAGATTTTCGGCCTGGGCTTCTTCGCGAGACGAGAAATCGATTTTGCTGATCTTGGTTACGCCCTCGACGATGTGGGCGACCTGCTCGCCGAACTCCTGGCGGATTTCGACGGTGGTGACCGAGGTGTCTTCGACCGAGTCGTGAAGCAGGCCGGCGGCGATGGAGACCGCATCCATACGCATGTCGGCGAGGACGTTGCCGACTTCGAGGGGGTGGGCAAGATAGGGCTCACCGGAGGCGCGCGTTTGTCCCGCGTGGTGTTTCTGGGAGAACTCGTACGCGCGCTTGACCAGGTTGAGATCGTCGTTCGGGCGATTCTCCCGCAGCTTCTTCATGAGCTCGCGGAAACGCGTGACCGTCAGCACGCCGGTCGCGACTTGTTCGCGCAACGTCGCCATAATCGATTTTAGCGCAGCGGAAGGCTATTTCCATCGTCGAACTAGCGTCGAACTATCTATGCGCAGAGTACGAGCAGTGATCGAGCAGGCCACAGGGAACGCCAGGCTGTTAGAGTACGGAGCGAGGGTTGATGTATGAATCGCGTTTTGATCAGCGGAGCTTCGGGACTGATTGGAGCCGCGGTGACGGCACCGTTCGAGGTCCAGGGCGTGCAGATTGTCCGTCTGGTGCGGGGGCGCGCTCAGGACTCGTCGGAGATCTCGTGGAATCCACTCGCTGATTCGGGCCTCGCGGCGAGCGCGGTTTCCGGGTTCGATGCGGTGATTCACCTGGCTGGAGAGACGATTGCGGGGCGCTGGACGGAGGGAAAGAAAAAGGCCATTCGCGAGAGCCGCGTGCTCGGAACGCGCAACCTTGCTGCTGCTTTGGCTCGGGCTGAGTTGAAACCGACGGTGTTTATTTGCGCTTCGGCAATTGGGTTTTATGGCGATCGGGGCGAAGAGGTCTTGACGGAGACGAGTGCTCGCGGACAGGGATTCTTGCCAGAGCTTTGCCACGAGTGGGAAGAGTCTAGCCGAATCGCAGCGGATGCCGGGATTCGGACCGTGAACTTGCGGACTGGGCTGGTGTTGAGCGCGAAGGGTGGGGCGCTCGGAAAAATGTTGATGCCTTTCAAATTGGGGCTGGGCGGGCGGATTGGTTCCGGTGGGCAGTGGTGGAGCTGGATTCAGATCGACGATCTGGTGGGCGGAATACAGCATGCGCTTCAGACGGAGTCGCTTTCTGGGCCGGTGAATATGGTGGCGCCGAATGCAGTGCGAAATGCCGAGTTCACCAAGGTGCTGGCTTCGGTGCTGGGGCGTCCAGCGATTTTTCCGGTGCCGGGATTTGCGCTGGGGCTGGCATTTACAAAGATGGCGGCCGATGAATTGTTTCTGGCGAGCCAGCATGTGAAGCCCGAGAAGCTTGAGGCTAGCGGGTATCGGTTTCAGTATCCCGATTTGCGGGGAGCGCTGGAGAGCTTGGTTTGAAGCGCTCAGGATCGTGATGCTAGATTCGCGCCTCGACGGGCGCGCCCACGACCCGACCTTTGGGCCCCCCTTGGCACCCTCTTTTAGAATCATAACTTTACGAGATTTCCCCCTCCAAAGTGTTCAAACAAAACTAGTTATAGGCAAAGTATTGAACGCGTGAGACTTAACTGCCAAAATCAGCCATATCCCGCGTTCTGCGACGATTTCTGCTCGCAAAGTATTGATTCCAAACTAAATATTGTCAAGGTATTGATAATAAATACTTTAGATCGCTAATTTTTGGCCTGCTGCACAATGATTTGAATTTCTGCACAAAAACCGTTAGATTGTTTCGATATTGGCTTCTACTGTCCGCGATGGCGGAAGCCGACTTCCCATGCAAGGCCCTCTTAAGGAACGCTGGCAAGAACTCTGCGCCCAAGCGGCTATCGAACAAGACCCGATGAAGCTGCTCGAACTTGCCAAAGAAATCAATAATCTTCTCGAAGAAAAAGAACGCCGCTTACTCGGTAAGATCGCCAATCCAGATTCCCTCGCTTCCAAATAGTATCTTTATCCCTAACTTCGCCGTCTTTGCCTTTGCTCACCTTCACAGAGGCGCCAATTGCCTGATCTGGATCGCTCAGAGCGTTCTTGCGTCCGCGCTCGGGCAATGAACCCAGGGGACGCAGCACTATGTGTGCTTTAGTTAGTTGAGGGCAGGAGTTGAGCTTAAGTCAAGTGATTTCGACCGGTGGGTCGCGCCGCGTCCGATCAACGAACTATTCGGAGATTGCCTGCTTGGCAGGGAAGATCGAAATCGGGTTTTTTCCGCGAGCTGCTGAGCGAACAGTACCTCGTTCCTGTCTATTTGGTGGAGCGCAGATGGGTGTGGGTGATGCGGTCGTGCCAGCAGAGCGAGTCTGCGTCGAGAAAGCACCATAGGTAGCCGAGTCCGGCGGATAGGCCTGAAAGAAACGACGCGATCACGCGCCAGCGACGCAGGCCGCGAGGGACGGACGAGCCATCGAATCGAGTGATCTTCAGGCGGGTCGCGCGGAGGCCGGGAGTCGAACCGGTGTAGACGATGAAAAAAAACTGGTAAACAAACCAGAGCGAAATCGCCAGCCCAGCGGCGACCGAGGCCACGATCGGAAGAGGTCCGCTCAGGGGAGTGAGGCGCAGGACATTGAGGCGGAGAGGATTGAGGAGGGGATTGAGGAGGAGAGGGTTGAGACGGAGAAAGACCGCGGCAAAAGCGGAAAGAGCCGCTGCGAGAATCAGGCCATCGACCGCAGTCGCTAGCAAGCGGCGGAGGATGGATGGAGATGGGATGCGTGACTCAGCCTCTGGGCGAATTTCGGTGGGTTTCGGCGCTGGCCCAATGATGATCCCTCCCAAGGCAGGTGGAGGGGGAACGATCTCCGGGGCTTCGACGATGCGCGGACGATCGAAGATGGGATCGGCCAACGTGCTGGTCTGGAATACTGGAATCGCGGCCGAGCGGGGGAATTCAATGATGTTCGTCTCGGGCTCTGTCTTTATTTTTATTTTTGCGACAGCTTTCCCGATCTTTGCGGCGGGCGTCGCTGCGGGCTCGGATTGATGCTCGGCAACCTCGGTGTACAAAACTTCGGCAGTCGAGCCTTCGGTCCGCGCAGACTCGTGGAATACAAAGTTGGTGTCGGCGTGAATTTCCGTTGCGAGAGACTGGGACGGCGCGGCGGAAGGCCTTGGCCACGTGTCGGACGAATCGAACGGCAAGCGCAGTGACGGATAGCGCGGTGCACGCGGCTTGCGGCGCGCGCGATAGCGAGCGAGACGGTCTGCAACCTCGTGCCGCCAGGGTTCGAGTTCGAGCGGCGGCGGCGACGGAGCGTCGTTCGTATCCGCTGTTGACGTGTCCGCTGAGGGATCACAGAACTGGGGTGCGGGCACGAGATCGCCGTCGCTGGCGGTGTTCATCAAACCGGTCATTTTTTACTTCGCTTTTTACCCGGCCGTCGGCTTTATCAGCACGATCGGCCTTGCAAATGGTCGCGGAGAATGCCAGCCGCCTGAGCGTGGGCTGGAAAAAATCTTGAGACCACAAATCTTGAGACCACAAGTGTGCGGAACTTTTCCAAAAACTTTGCCCCGAACTCTGCCCCAAACTCTGCCCGGAACTTTCCAGAACTTTTCCGGGAACTTTGCCTCGCCTGCCGCTCGCGTGCTAAGGTCAACTCGTTCCCGTTAGAGCACTCTATTAGAGCAACCTGCAGGCGGAGGCGCGCGCACCCGCAGTCACGGTGCATCCAATCGGTAGGATCGTCTGCGAATGAAAACTGCGAATGACGACCGCGAATGAAACGCGAATGACCGCCCGCGAATGACCACCCGCTCTCGAATCATTATCACGGCTGGACTGGTCTGTCACCTGCTTCTCGCCTCTCGAGTAGTTACCAGCCAGACGCTGCCCCCGGCCGAGCCCGCCAGGCTTTTTCCTTCGGCCCCCGCGAGCCAGGTGGAGGAAGAGGTTACGATCCGGGCGGTGGAGCAAGAGAAACAAGGGCCCGTCTATCACTTGCGCGGAAAGAGCGAGATCTATTATCGGACCTATATCCTCCAGGCCGACGCAATTACCTACAACAGCGACACCGGGGAGAGCGAACTGCAAGGACACGTTGTGCTCGATGGCGGTCCTTACGATGAGCATATCGAGGCGAGCCATGGGACTTACAACATCCAGACGGAGGTGGGGACGTTTTACGACGTGGTGGGGACGCTGGGATTTAAGGGGCGCAGATCGCAGTTCGTGTTGACGTCGTCGAATCCGTTTGCGTTCACGGGAAAGATTGTGGAGAAGCATGGGCCGGATCATTACCTGGTGCGGCAGGGTACGGTGACCACGTGCCACCTTCCTCGCCCGAAATGGCAGTTCAATGCGCGGCAAATGACGGTGGATGTAGACAGCACGGCGAAGATGCATGACAGCGACTTCAGCCTGATGGGGATTCCTGTGTTTTATTTTCCGTATATAACCCATCCGGTGCAGCAAACGCGGGAGAGTGGGTTGCTGATCCCTGGCCTTGGAAACTCGTCGACAAAGGGATACATTATCGGCGATTCGGCCTATTGGGTTTTCAACCGCAGCTCGGACATGACGCTGGGCGCGGAATATTATTCGAAGCGCGGATGGGCGCAACAGGCAACGTTTCGGATGCGGCCAAGCGACAATTCCTATTTGTTTTTCGCTTACACGGGAGTGGTTGACCGTGGCATCGTGACCGGCGGATCGCTGCAGAATCAGGGAGGCGAGGACGCGCGCTTTCAGGCGGATCATCCGTTTGGATCGGTCCGCGGCGTAGCGAATGTCGATTACCTGAGCTCGTTCGTGTACCGCATTGCGTTTACGGACGTGTATTCGCAGGCGATCGACTCCGAAGTGAAGTCGCAGGTTTTCCTGTCGAACACGACGTATGGATTCCATTTTAATGCGCTGGCCGAACGTTATCAGAACTACGACGTGTGCGTTCCCGAGACTGGAGTGAACACGGGGTGCACTGCGATTACGTCGACGGAACTGATCCGAATTCTGCATATGCCGAGTCTGTTTATCGGCAGCGAGGAGCGACAGCTTGGCAATACGCCACTGTACTGGTCGTTCGAGAGCGCAGCCGAGGGGTTGCAACGGAGGGAGATTGGGTTTCGAACAGCGGCGCTGGTTGGGCGATTCGATCTGGCACCAACGATTGCGATGCCGGTTGAGTGGCGGGGATGGTCGATGCGTCCGGCGCTCACGCTGCGCGACACCGCGTACACCCAATCTCTGGATACGGCGGCAGACACGGCAGTTAACAATGTTTTGAATCGCAAATCGCTGGAGGCGTCGTTCGACCTGCGACCACCGGCAGTGGAGAAAGTGTTTGAGCGTGCCTGGCTGCGGCGGAAGTGGAAGCATGCGATTGAACCGCACGTGCGCTACGACTACGTGACCGGCGTGAATAATTTTGCCGACATTGTGCGCTTCGACTCGACCGATGTGCTCAGCAACACCAATGAGATCGAATATGGAGTAGTGAACCGAATTTATGCCAAGAGGTTGGATCCGAATGCATCGGATTGTGATGTGCAGGGGATGAGCACTTTGAATGTGGGCGGGCCTCCGCAGGTAGGCGTTGTGCCGTGGGAAGCGCCGGTGCCCGCGGATAAGCTGCCCTGCGCTTCCGGGCCGCGGGAGATTGTGAGTTGGGAGATCGCGCAGAAATACTACTTCGATCCGACGTTTGGCGGCGCGCTGGTTCCGGGAATTCGTAATGTGTTCGCAAGTACCGCGGATTTCACGGGGACCGCGTTTCTGAATCAGCCGCGCAACTTTGCCCCGATTATTTCGCGTTTGCGAGTAGAAACGAGTCCACGCACGAATACCGAGTGGGACCTCGATTACGACACCAAGACCGGGCAGATCAACGCAAGTACGGCGCTCGTGAACTATCACTATGGCTCGTTCACGGTCGGCGGCGGCGACGCATTCCTGCGGGTGCTGGACGCGGCTCCTGGCGCGAGTCTTACCAGTGCGGACACTTTTCACCAGTTTCGGGTACTTGCCGGTTACGGGCAACTGAATAAACCTGGATTAAGCGCGGCTGCCAGCTTTGGATTTGATTCGAACGAGGGCAACCTGCAATACGCGGTTGCACAAACGAGCTATAACTGGGACTGCTGCGGCATGAGCATCGAGTATCGCCGGTTTGCGCTGGGCGCAGTACGCAATGAGAACATTTATCGCTTCAGCTTTACTCTGGCGAATGTCGGGACGTTTGGAAACCTTCGACGGCAGGAAAGGCTGTACTAGAGTCGCGGCGGAGGTGGAATCC
>JBAWBE010000685.1:0-2393 GCA_049589635.1 Terriglobales bacterium | reverse complement strand
TCGTATTGCTGCGCTGAGATTTCCTGTTTGTCGATGAGCTGCTTGTAGCGCACAAGATCGTCCTGCGCTTTGACGTCATTCGCTTCTGCCTGAGCGACCTGAGCTTTCGCGGCCTCAAATTGCTGGCGCGCGGCGGCGATCGCAGCTTTGGCGTTCGCAACTCCTGCCTGCGCGCTCTCGACCTGGCTCGAGGTATTCACGTTCGTCATCGGGACGTTAACGCCTGCGGCCGATGCCTGCGCCAGCGCGTCATTGTATTCGGCCTGCGCTTGCTCAACCGCGACCTGATAGTCGGCGGGATCGATTTCAACCAGCACAGTTCCCTGCTGGACATATTGGTTATCTTCCACGTTGAGCTTGACGACGTGGCCGCTCACGCGAGCGCTCACCGAGTTGATGTGGCCGTCAACCTGCGCGTCATCGGTGGCTTCGTAACTGTCGAGGTAGCGCCAAACGAAGAGGCCAGTAACGATCAGCACAAGCACGATAAGCCCGATGACCCACTTGGCGCGCTTGCTTCCGAAGAGTGCATCTCGGCGGCGATAGCGGGACTCGACGCCCGGAGAAACAGGTTGCGCCGCGGGCTCAGCGGGTTTTGGATCGGCGACGGCAGTGGGCGTTTCGGCCATAGGCTACTTCCCTTTCAAGTATTGGAGCACACCCTGTTCGGCACGGCCGAGGGCGCGGGCATAAGACACTTTCGCAATATTGTGAAGGTAGAGACTCGAAATCAAATTTTCGTGGGCGGAGGCGACGGCTTCCTGCGCCTGGATTACTTCGAGATTATCGGTGACACCGGCGACGAAACGGTCGCGGGACTGAATGAGCGCTTGATCGGCGAGGTTGACGGAACTCTGCGCGACCTCGACCTGGTCTGCAGAAGACTTGAGATCGAGGAGCGCGTTGCGGATGTCCTGATCGATCTGCCCCTTCACGTCGGCCAACTGAGCTTGCGCCTGGCGCAGACTGGCATCGGCTTTCAGAACGTCGCTGTGAACTTTGCCGCCCTGAAAGATCGGAATACTTAGAGTACCGTCGACCTCATAAGTGGGAAGCACGATGCTGGGAGCGGAGCCGATCTCGCCATAATTGCCGGAGACGTCGAGCGTCGGGAAATATCCGGCAACGGCGGCGCTGTGCTCATACTCGGCGGCGATCAGACGGGCGTGCGCGGCCTTGTAATCGGAGCGCGTGGAATAGGCCTGCTGAATGCTCGTTTCAAGATCGGGAATCGGAAAAGGCTCGTAGGGAGACTTCTCGGCGAGCGTGAATTCCTGACCTGCGGCCAGGCCGATGATGCGCGCCAGAGACAGTTTTTGCTTGGCAAAATCGTTGGTGGCGGCGATCAACTGTTGCCGGCGCGATTGATATTCAACTTGCGCACGCAGGGTATCGATGGCCGGCGCGACTCCGGCTTGCTGCTGCGCCACCGCTTTGTCATAGAGCGCTTTCGCCGTGTCGACCTGTGCCTGGGCGGTTTCGACGCGCGCCGAGCCCGCAATCGCCTGGAGGTAGGCGTTGCCGGTGGCGAGCACGACGAGGTCACGCGCATCCTGCAAATTAAAACGCGCGACGTTTTCGCCAACCACGGACGAGCGGTATTTCTGGATGGCCTTCCAGTCGAAGAGGCGCTGCGTGCCGGAGGCGCGAACATCGAAATAAGAGAACGGGCCGATTGTCGGCGGGACACTTCCAAAACCAGCGCTCTTGGGAAACTTGCCAAAACCCAAGGCCTGGAGACTCACTCTCTCATCCGCTTCCTGAACGTCGCCATTTACGTTCGGCAGCAAATCGCTGAGCTGTTTCCATTTTTCTCCACGGGCTTCGATGGTGTTGTATTCGGAGAGCAGTCCGGCGAGATTCTGCCGCAGCGCGCGCTCAATGGCATCGACGAAAGTTAGAGGGATAACCCCTGACGTCGCTTTCGCTTCAGCGACGCTGCCGTAAACGGGATTCTGGGCTGAGGTCGGAACCTGGTTGGGGATGGACTGGCTGGCACCCTGCGCGAAGGCGCTTTGAGTGCAGAGAGCAATCGCTAATAGCATGAGCGCGGACAGCCTCGAGCCGCGAGTTGCGAGCGTTGAGTCCGCAAAACCAACACCAGAATCTTTTTTCGATCGATTGCTCTCGGCTCGCGACTCGCGGCTCACAGCCTCAGCGGACTTGGAAGAAGCCATGGAACTACACTCACTCCTATATGAATCAAGCGGAACAGCGAAATGACAAATTCTTTGGATTCGTTTTTCTATCGTGGTGATGCAAATAGTTGAAACATTTCATGATAGGGGGTTGCCTGAGGCGCGAGCGGCGGGGCGCAGTCGACGCTTGTCCCAGGACTCGCCGGGCAGCCGACGATCAATGACCTTGGTCATCTTGCGAAATTACGCCGGAGA
>JBAWBE010000684.1:0-1729 GCA_049589635.1 Terriglobales bacterium | reverse complement strand
GTCAGAGCGCAGCCGCGATCTCAGGTCCGCATCAATCCGCAGGTGCGATCGCAAATCAGCCTTCAACCTCGCACGCCAAAATCAGTGGGAAGATCACTGCCGTAATCGCGGCATTAGTCGCGGTTGTCGCGATCGCCGTCCTCGCTTTCATCTTCTGGCCGAGAAAGCATTCGCTCGCGCCCGCCGCCACCGCTGCCAATCCTACAGCAATCGCCGTTCTTCCCTTTCAGAACATGGGATCCGACAAGGATGTCGATTATCTGCGCCTTGCTTTGCCCGACGAAATCGCGACGGCGCTCAGTTACGTGCGTTCTCTTTCCATCCGCCCGTTCGCCACGACCAGCAAGTACACCGCCGCCGGAGTTGATCTGCAACAGGCGGGCCGCGACATGCACGTCGCCGACATCGTCACCGGGCATTATCTGAAGGAGGGCGACCAACTCGAGATCACGCTGGAAGCGGTCGATGTTGAGAACAACCGCACCTTGTGGCGCGACACTTTAAACGTTGCAACTCCCAACATGATTACCATGCGGAGCCAGATTACATCGAAGGTCCGGCAAGGGCTGGTCCCGGCGCTCGGAGTGCGCACCGACTCTGGAGAAACCACGACTCGTCCCAACAACGAAGAAGCCTACGACCTATATCTGCGCAGCCTCGCCCTGCCGCACGATCCAGCGCCCAACAAAGAAGCTATCCCCATGCTCGAGCGCGCCGTTGGTCTCGACTCGACCTATGCACCCGCCTGGGCTGCCCTCGGACTTCGCTATTACTACGACGCCTCCTATGGAGGCGGTGGCGAAGCGGTCTTCCAGCGTTCAACGGCGGCCTATGAGCGCGCGCTGGCGCTCGACCCGAACCTTACCGTCGCCGCCAGCCAGCTCATTACCAATCGAGTCGAGCGCGGTGAACTGGTCCGCGCCTATAAGGACGCACTAGATCTGGTCCGGCGTCAGCCCGACAAGGCTGCGGCGCATTTTGCCATTGCTTATGTGCTCCGCTATGCCGGGTTGCTAGACGAATCGGCTCGGGAGTGCGACACCGCGCTCTCCCTCGATCCCGGAAACTACACCTTTCGATCATGCAGTTGGACTTTTATATCAACCGGAAACATGGCGCGTGCGCAGGACTTTCTTCGCTTGGATTCCGGCTCGAAATGGTCGATGGCCACCGACGTTAGAGTTTTTCTGTGGCAAGGTAAATTGAAGGAAGCGCAGGAAGTCGCGCGGCGTCTGCCCTCGGACAGCCCCCACGATGTGCTTTTTAAGGCCTGCGTTGAAAATCCGTCTTCCGCGAAAACAGGTGAATTGGCGCGGCAGCTTGAGCCAGCGATGCTGGCCATCCCCGATCCCGAGAACAGATACACCTTCGGAAGCGACATGATTTTCTGCGGACAGAAAGAAATCGGCGTTCGTCTCATTAAGAGCGGAATCGAGGGTAATTTTTGTCCATACATGGCGCTGCAAAAAGACACCGCAGTCGGGCCGCTGCGAGACATGCCGGAATACCCGCAAATACTTTCCGCCGCCAAAGAGTGCCAGGATAAGTTCCTCGCCGCTCGCACTCAGCTCTCTCACTGAGTTTCTGGCGAACCGCGAACAAACCTGGGGACAAATTCCTGCGGACAAAAAAAGAGGGGGACGCGAAAGTGATGCGTCCCACCTGGGAAGAGAGACATCGTTTCAGCGCTTCGCCGATGCCGGCTAAGTCCGTGGCGAAGCGCCGGAAT
>JBAWBE010000683.1:0-3262 GCA_049589635.1 Terriglobales bacterium | reverse complement strand
CTATATTGGCGCGGTCTACTCGGCCGATTACGGTGCGCTGGGCACTGGAGTTCTTATCCAGAACAGCCCGGGCGCGTCGTGGCAATATGCCTTGCAATACGCCAAGGATGGAAAGGGACTATTTTCGGTTGATGGTCTCGGGAACATCGTGGGAGCAAGCCTCTATCTCGGAGCCATTTCGCTGAACGGGGATCCGGTGAATGGCTCGGTGGATGTCGGGAACTCGGCGAATAGTACGGCGACTCCGTATATCGATCTGAATGGTTTTGGAACTTCGCAGAACAATGTGCGGATGATCAACGACGCGAATGGGCAGTTGACGATCAATACTGTGACGGGCGGAAGTCTTCAGGTGAACGAGACGGGCGTTTATACGGCGGGAAGTTTTCATGTGAATCTGGCGACGCCGGCTAGTTCTTCGGCTCCGTGTGTTGCGGGACAGATTGGAGCGGACGCGAACTATGTGTATGTCTGCGTGGCGGCGAATACTTGGAAACGGTCGGCGTTGAGTTCGTGGTAGAAAAATCGCGGCCCAGTTTCCCGGGCCGCTGGACAGCCGTGGCTGTCTTTACGTGGTTCGTGCCAAAGTCAAAAGCCGCGGGCAAGAATGCCCGCGCCACACAAACCCTTAGGTTCCTTCGTTCCAGCTCGCCAGATACTCTTCCTGCTCTGGCGTCAGCCGGTCGATCTTGATGCCCATCGATTCGAGCTTCAGCTTGGCTACTCGTTTGTCGAGGTCGACCGGAACCGTGTAGACGCGCTTCTCGAGTGATTTGTGATTCTTCGCCATGTACTCGCAGCAGAGAGCCTGATCGGCGAAGCTCATATCCATCACCGACGCAGGGTGGCCTTCGGCAGCGGCCAGGTTGATGAGACGGCCTTCGCCCAATAAGTTGATGCGGCGGCCGTCTTTCATGGTGTATTCCTCGACGAAGGCGCGGGTGGTGCGCTTGGAGCCAGCCAACTTTTCGAGCGACGGAATGTCGATTTCCACATTGAAGTGGCCGGAGTTCGAAATGATCGCGCCATCTTTCATCGCTTCGAAATGCTGCTTGGCCAGCACGTTCTTGTTGCCCGTTACGGTGCAGAAGACGTCGCCGATTTTCGCGGCTTCTTCCATGCTCATGACGCGGAAGCCGTCCATCACGGCTTCGAGCGCTTTTGTTGGATCGATTTCGGTGACGATCACTTCGGCTCCAGCGCCGCGGGCGCGGGAGGCGAGGCCTCGTCCGCACCAGCCGTAGCCAGCTACTACGAACTTCGATCCGGCTAACAGGAAATTCGTGGCGCGGATGATGCCGTCAATCGTGGATTGCCCGGTGCCGTAGCGGTTGTCGAAGAGGTGCTTGGTGTCGGCGTCGTTGACGGCGACGATCGGATAGCGCAGCACGCCTTCTTTGGCCATGGCGCGCAGACGGATGACGCCGGTCGTGGTTTCTTCGGTGCCGCCCAGCACGTGCGCGAGTTCCGCCGTGCGCTTGGTGTGGAGAATGGAAACTAGGTCGGCGCCGTCATCCATGGTGATCTGCGGCTTGTGGTCGAGCACAGCCATGATGTGCGAGTAGTAAGACTCGTTGTCCTCGCCCTTGATGGCGAAGGTGGGAATGTTGTAGTCGCGGACGAGGCTCGCGGCCACGTCGTCTTGCGTGGAGAGCGGGTTGGAGGCGCAGAGTGCCACATCGGCGCCGCCGTCGCGCAGGGCGATCATCAAGTTTGCGGTTTCGGCGGTGACGTGCAGGCAAGCCGAAATGCGCAGGCCTTTAAGAGGCTGATTCTTGATGAATTCCTTGCGGATGATCTGCAGGACCTTCATCGACTGGTTCGCCCACTCGATGCGTTTTTTGCCGAGATCCGACAGTTCAAAATTCTTTACGTCGCAGTTGATTGGTGTGGTTGCCATTTTTCTCCCTATGTCCCCGGATGATTGCTATGAGTATCAAGTTTTGAAATTCCACCACAGAGACACGGAGTCACAGAGAAAACCCTAAATTACCCAAAAACCAAATTGCTTTTCTCTGCGTCTCTGTGCCTCTGTGGCGAAGATGCATTGCGCCGCATGCGGGAGACGGGGCAGGCCCCGTCTCTACATGGCTATTTTCTCGCTCCCACTGGCTCGTGTTTCAGCCCGGCGTCGGCGGCTAGTTTTGCGGCCTTGTCGGTTTTCTCCCAGGTGAAGTCTGGATCGGTGCGGCCGAAGTGGCCGTGGGCTGCTGTCTTGCGGTAGATCGGGCGGCGCAGGTTTAACGAATCGATGATGCTGCGCGGCGTCAGCTTGAAGTTGGCGCGCACCAGATCGGGAATGATTGTCGGATCGACCTTTTCGGTGCCGAAAGTATCGACCAGCACGCTGACTGGCTCGGCCACGCCGATTGCATACGCGAGTTGAACTTCGCAGCGTTCGGCCAGACCTGCCGCCACGATGTTCTTCGCAATGTAGCGCGCCATGTAGGCGGCTGAGCGGTCGACCTTGGTCGGATCCTTGCCGCTAAATGCGCCACCGCCGTGACGGCCCATGCCGCCGTAGGTGTCGACGATGATCTTGCGGCCGGTCAGGCCGGAGTCGCCCATCGGTCCGCCGATTACGAAACGGCCCGTGGGATTGATGTGATACTTCGTATCTTCGTCGAGTAGGTTGGCGGGAATTACGGCTTGAATGACATGCTTCAGAATGTCAGAGCGAAGCTGATCATTGCTCACGGTTTCGGAGTGCTGCGAGGAAACCACGACCGCATCCACGCGCTTTACCTTGCCGGGCGCCGAATATTCAACTGTGACTTGGGATTTGCCATCTGGGCGGAGGTAAGGGCAGGTGCCGTTGCGGCGAATTTCGGAAAGCTTCTCGGTGAGCTTGTGCGCCAGAGAAATGGGCATCGGCATAAGCTCGGGAGTCTCGTTACAGGCGAAGCCGAACATCATGCCCTGGTCGCCGGCTCCACCGGTGTCAACGCCCATTGCGATGTCGCCCGACTGCTTGTTGATGCTGGAGATTACTGCGCAGGTATTGGAATCGAAGCCGTAAACCGCATTGTCGTATCCGATGGATTGCACGACGCCGCGCACGGTCTGCTGAAAATCAACGTAGGCTTTAGTCGTGATTTCACCGGCGATGACTACCAAGCCGGTGCAGGTCAGGGTCTCGCAGGCGACGCGGCTGTTCGGGTCTTCCGCCAGGCAGGCGTCTAAAATGGCATCGGAAATCTGGTCGGCAATCTTGTCGGGATGGCCTTCGGTCACGGACTCCGACGTAAACAGAACACGATTC
>JBAWBE010000682.1:0-6631 GCA_049589635.1 Terriglobales bacterium | reverse complement strand
CAACAAATATGAGTCGACGGGCGTGATTCAGTGGATGCTGAACAATGCCTGGCCCTCGATCATCTGGCATCTTTACGACTACTACCAGGTTCCGGCGGGCGGTTATTTTGGGACCAGGAAAGCTTGCGAGCCGCTGCATGTTCAGTACTCGTACGACGATAATTCCGTGGCCGTCGTAAACGGATTCAACCGCGCGTTTTCGGATATGCGGGTGCAGGCGACGATCTACGACATCGAGTCCAAGCAAGAGGCTCGACAGGAGGCAACTGTGAGCATTCCGGCCGATGGCAGTGTGCGGGCTTTGACGTTGCAGCCGGTGGATGGTATTTCTTCAACTTACTTTTTGAAGCTTGAACTGCGGGACGCGACCGGCAAAATGGTGAGTTCCAATTTTTATTGGCTTTCGACCAAGCCCGATGTGCTCGATTGGGCCAAGAAGTTTGAAGAAGTGTACACGCCGGAAAGCGCATACGCAGATTTGACAGGGCTCAATTCCCTGCCCCCGGTAAAACTCACGGTTCGCGGGTGGATGGCGGAGGCTGGGAAAGAAAAAGTCGTTCACGTTTTCGTCGAGAATCCCGGCTCCAGCGTGGCTTTTCTAACGCATTTGCGAATTGCCAAAGCGAAGGGTGATGACGATGTCGTGCCGATTTTCTGGGACGACAACTATGTTTCCCTGATGCCCGGCGAAAAGCGCGAACTGATCGCACACTTTGAGTCCGCTAAACCTGGCGCCGAGCTGGTGCTCACCGTCGGCGGCTGGAATGTGGTGGCGGCCAGCATTCCGCTCGCCGGGAAGGAGAAGCTCTGATGCGTAAACTCGCGCCAGTTTTTTCTGTTCTCTTCTTCTCGATCCTCGTGTTCTCGACGCTTGCAGCAGCCCAGACGAAACTCTCCCCCCGCTGGGAAGAATTGACGTCGGACGATTTTCGAACGGCGATCCAGCGGTCCGAGGGCACATGCCTTTTGCCATTCGGCATTATGGAAAAGCACGGTCCGCATTTGCCGCTGGGAACCGATCTGATGAACGCCCGGCACGTGGCGCTAGCGGCAGCACAAACGGATTTCGCGATCGTTTTTCCGGAGTATTATTTCGGCCAGATTTTTGAAGCCAAACACGAGCCCGGCACGGTCGCTTACAGCGCTTCCCTGCAGCTGCAACTTTTGCAGGAGACGACCGATGAGATGGCGCGCAACGGATGCAAGAAGATCATCGTTGTGAATGGCCATGGGGGAAATGAGCATCTGCTGCCGTATTTCGCACAGACACAACTCGAGAAGCAGCGCGATTATGTGGTCTATGTAATGGCCTTGTTTGACCCGCCGCCGGGAGGCCCGCCCAAGAAGACAACCAACGACATGCATGCGGGCGAGCAGGAGACCTCGGAGATGCTGATCGTGCGCCCCGATCTCGTGCATCTCGATCGCGCGAATCAGGAGTCGGGAGCGGACCAGGCGCGCCTGAAGTTGCCCGATAACCTCTACACGGCCATCTGGTGGTATTCAAGCTTCCCTTTTCACTACTCAGGAGACGGAGCCGCCGCAAGGCGCGAGTTGGGCGAGTATGATATGGACGCTTGGACGGCGGCCGTTCAAAACGCGATTCGCGTGGTGAAGGCCGACAAAGAAAGCCTGCGGTTGCAGAACGAGTTTTTTGAGAAGGCGAAGCATCCGCTGGATACTCCACATTAAAAACTTATGGTGACGATTCGGGATGTGGCGAAGGAGAGTGGGTTTTCCGCCACCACGGTCTCCATTGTGCTGAATAACGCGCCGCTCGCGCGCTACATTCCTACTGCGACCAAGAAGCGAATCGAGAGCGCGGCTAAAAAGCTGGGCTATCGCCCGAATCTTTTTGCCCGATCGCTGCGTAGCCGGCGCAGCCATACGGTCGGCGTCATGGTCTTTGACATGACGGATCCCTTTTGCACGCTGGTGCTGCGGGGCATTGAGAACTCGCTCTACCAGGCTTCGTATCTGCCGATTCTGACCGATGTCCAGAACGAACGCGCGCGCTTTGAGCGCTATTTGGAGATGCTGCTCGACCGCCGCGTTGAGGCGCTAATCGTTCTTGCCAACTGGCTGTTCGTGAACATCGACGTGCTGGGCGATCTGGAGAAGAGCAATATTCCCACCGTGATGATCGGGCGGGAATTGAAGAATGATGCGATCAGCTCGGTGATCGTCGACAACGAACTGGGCGCATACACCGCGGTCGAGCATCTTTACGCTCTTGGTCATCGCAAGATTGCGTTCATTCGCGGGCCGAAGACTTTGACTGATAGCGCTCCGCGATGGAAGGGCATCCGGTCGTTCGCCAAGGCGCGCGGATTGGAAATTGATCCGCGACTGGTCGTCGATCTGGCTGAGTCGCGCGACCCGATGTCGAGCTTTGAGACGGGCTACAAACTGACAGAGGAAATGCTGAAAGCCAAGCGCTCGTTCACCGCGCTAATGGCATTCGACGATATGACGGCGTTCGGCGCGGTACGTGCGCTGACGCGCGCCGGATTGAAGGTGCCTGAACAGTGCTCGGTTGTGGGGTTCGACGATGTCGCGGCGTCGAGCCTGTGTACGCCTCCTCTTACCACGATTCGCCAGCCCATGGAGGCGATGGGAGCGATGGCGGCCAGCATTGTGCTGGAAGGAATCAACGCCATGCTCGAAAAACGCGACTTGCCGGCGGTGCACCGGAAGCTGGCGCCTGAATTGGCGGTGCGGGATTCGACACGCGGCCCGGCATAGGCAAGCTACAACCACCAGTCTTCGTCTATTTTTCTCTTGACTGAAAATCGCAAAAGGGACAATATTCATACGTTTTAATAAAACGATTCCTTAGTAGTTACTAGCGCTACGCGCCGGGATTGGCCTCACGACAACGCCGAGGCAGTTGAGATCGCGTCGCGACCTTGAATTAGGAGACTGGTCATGAAGAACAGAAATGCAATGATCAAAACAGCGCGGAGTCTTCTTTCTATTTGTGTTCTTCTCCTGTGCGCGAGTTCATTGGCGCTCGGCCAGGCGGGCAGGGGCAGCATCAGCGGCGTGGTCACGGATTCTTCCGGGGCGGTCGTCAAGGGAGCCCAGGTCACCGCGTTGAACCAGGCAACCGGCGTCACCCAGCACACCGTTGCGAGCGAAGCCGGTCTTTACAGCTTTGTGTCGATGCCCCCTGGTATGTACGTCGTCACGGCCAGTCAAAAAGGTTTTGAAAGCGTCGCACAAGAGAAAGTACAAGTCACTGTCGACCAAAGCACCACCGTCAATATCGCCCTGCGAGTCGGCAGCGTAACCGAAGTCATTACCGTGTCTACTGCGCCTCCGTTGGTCGATACCAGCAACTCTACGGTCGGCCAGTTAATTGACGCGGCAGCCATTGATCGCGTCCCGTTGCTCACACGGAATGTCTTCGATCTCGTCCAACTGAGCGCAGGCGTGACCCCGGCCAACGGGTCGCCCAACTCTTCCACTTCGCAGGCCATCACCAACATCTCGAGCGGGCGACCGGGAATCGATGTCTCGTCCTACACCATCAACGGCGCCATCCAGGGCTCGGTCTACTACATGCTTGACGGCAGCCCGCTAGGCGTCGCGGAACAGAATATTGCCGCCATCCTCCCGGCGATGGAGATTCCAGAGGATGGCGTGGAAGAGTTCCGGGTCGAAACCCAAAACACTCCCGCCTCTTATCAGAGCGGCGCCGCGGGTGTGATCAGCCTGGCAAGCAAGTCCGGCACCGACGAGTTCCATGGCGATGCCTTCGTGGTTCTCCGTCCGGATATCCTTGCCGCCAACGAATTCTTCAATAAGCAGGATCAGTTATTGGCTGGCACGCCCAACCAGTCGCCCGACTTCCATCGCTACCAGGAAGGCGGCGCGATCGGTGGCCCCATCCTGCACAATAAGCTTTTCTTCTTTGCGGATTACGAAGCCACGCAAGAGAAACTGTACGATGGCTCAAGCATCTTCACGGTTCCGACGACCGCGGAAGCGGCGGGCGATTTTTCAGCGGACCCCTACACGATCTACAACCCGCTGGTTACCGATAATCCTGACGGAACGCGGCAAGAGTTCCCCGTCCACAACGTAATTACAAGCTATGCCCCGGTCAGTCCAACCGCGACGGCGTTTCTATCTCATTTCCCCAAGTGCAACTATCCCAATCCCGCCACATGCGATACAACCGTAGATCCAAACAATCCCTACCACCTGAACAATTTTCAACTTCCGGGCTTGGATCCCATTACCCAGCAAAGATTTGACGTTCGCATGGATTATTACAAGAGCGAAAAGCAGCGCTTCTTCTCGCGCTTCTCTTTTGCCCGGCTGTCCACCGCCGGGGTCAACGCCTTCGGCAACGATTGGGACCCGTATTACGCCCAGAACATCACCAATGCTCGTAACTTCATCATTGGGGATGACGTCACCATAAATTCCACTACGGTCTTGCAGCTCCGATATTCCTTCACGCGCCACTATGAAAATCAGGGGGGCGATCCCCAGCAGAATGGCTTCGACATCACCTCGTTGGGATTTCCCTCGTCGCTGGCCGCAGCGCAGGCGTACAAGACCCTTCCTATCGTGTTTTTTAACGACTTCACGAACGCCGACGGCGACCCCAGCGGCGTGGGCGGCACCGCGAACTACAACACCTTTATTTATGCCAGCATGAACCACGACTTCAACGCGACCCTGACGAAGGTGATGGGTAAGCACGAACTTAGTTTTGGCGCGGAATATATGAAGAGGTTCCTGAATGTGGGCCAGCCTCCCGCATCGTCAGGTTGGTACTACTTCGATCTCTCTGCTACCAACCAAACCACGAACTCGGGCTCGGCTGGAGGAGGCAGCGATTTCGCTTCGTTCCTCTTGGGACAAGGGAATACATCAATCGAATCGGTGGATTTCACGCAAGATCTCTTCTCCGCGGTAGCAAGTCCGTATTACGCGGCGTTCGTCGAGGACACCTACCACGTCCGGCCAAACCTCACTATCACGGCCGGGCTTCGCTGGGACATCTTCGGCGGCAAGACGGAGCGCCATAACCGCCTGGAATACTTCGATCCGACGGCCGTCGGTACATCGGGTCCCGCGGGTACGTGGCCCGGCGGCTCCTTCACGGGCGGCGAGGTGTTCGCCAGCAGCGGACATCGCTCTCCGTTTACCACGAATCTGACGAACTTTGCTCCGCGTCTGGGTTTTTCGTGGCAGCCGGAGAAGCACCTAGTTGTGCGCGGGGGCGGCGGCTTCTATTTCGGACCGAGCGCACAGATGGTCAGCGGGTCCCTCGAGGACAGCGATGGATATTCCACAAGCAACAACTGGAACGCTACCTGTACCCTGCCCGACGGCAATACGGTGATCAACAGCGACAGCACATGTGCACCGGGTGGGGCGGCTGGTGTGACAGGCCCCTATTCGCTGAGCAATCCCTTCCCGGACGGTCTGGTTCCACCATCGCAATTACATCCGAACGGAGTGGCGACCAACGTGGGCGCGAATCTGACAACGGTACTGCACTCACAGCGTACGGCACTCACCTATAACTTCAACTTCGGCGTGGAATACGAATTTCCTCATGACTACGTTTTCAGCGTCGGCTATGTGGGCAGCAGGGGACTCTTCCTCCCGTTAGGAGTTCCCGTGGTAGACCTGAACCAGCTCACCCTGAGCCAGATCAATCAGATTGGTACCACCTCTGGCTACGACCCTGCGGCGTTTCTGGCGGCGGAGCCTTTCCCGCAATTCAGCACTGGCAGCATCAGCGCAACTAACCAGACCAACGGTGTCACGGTAAACGGCTATCCCGGCGGGGATTCCGAGTACAGCTCCCTGCAGATGAAAGTGCAGAAGCGCATGACGAAGCACTTCACCACCCTGGCGTCCTTTACTTGGGGCAAGCTGATGTCAGATGACGGCAACCCTCCCCTAGCCTTTGTTGGTTCTCACGCCGGGTCGGTTCAGGACTGGAGGAATATGAGATACGAACATTCCGTCAGCCCGCAGGACGTGAAGTATCAATTCACATGGCAGGCGTCCTACGACTTGCCAATAGGCGAGGGCAGGGCGGTCAATCTGAACGGAGTATCGAATGCCATTCTGGGTAACTGGACCATCGACGGGATTTTCTATCTGAGCAGCGGTATTCCCGTCGCTTCCCCGATGGTTGGGCTATCGCCAAACCCAAATGCGCAGACCATCTACCTCAATCAACGGGCCGACCTGGTCTGCGATCCCAGCAAGGGAGCGCCCCGCACGGCGGCGGAGTGGTTCACTCCCGCCTGTTTCGCCGTACCGGGAACCGAAGCAACCGGCAACCCTGCTGACGCTAACCCATTCGTTGCTGGAAATGCTCCCGCGTACCTTGATCACCTGCGCGCGATGGGAGCCAACAATTTTGATCTCACGATCTCCAAGAATCTCAAACTGGGTGAGAAAAGGAATCTCCGCTTGGATGTGTCTGCCTATAACGTTGCCAACAAGGCGCAATTTTCGTCGCCGAATGTGCCGTCATACGATAGCAGCCAATGGACCAACGCCAACGGTTTTGGCCAGATCACGCAAACCTCCAACACGCCACGTCAATTCCAGTTTGGTGGGAGATTTACGTTCTGATCGATTTGGCATGATG
>JBAWBE010000681.1:0-20582 GCA_049589635.1 Terriglobales bacterium | reverse complement strand
GGGCGCCACCGGCGCGGCGATCGCCTTGCGCAACGGCGACGAGATTATCTGCCGTGCGCGCACGGGCCGCACCGCGCCCGACCTCGGAGTGCGCCTCCAGACCGACCGTGGCCTTTCGGCCGATTGCGTGCGCACCGGCGAAGTCTTGCTCTGCAACGACGCCGAGACGAATCCACACGTCGACACCGCAACCTGTCGCCGTCTCGGCGTTCGCTCAATCCTCGTAGCTCCGTTGCGCCATTTCCGGCGCACGCTGGGAGTGTTCGAGGTTCTCTCCTCGACCGCGCAGGCGTTCGATAACAATGATGTCGCAACCATGCAATTCCTCTCGGGAATGATGGTAGCGGCCATTTCGCGCCTATCGAACTTGCAGCCCGGAACTGAGTAGGTCGCGGCTATCGCCTGCCACATCTCAGCTCTCAATCGTCGAGCTCTGCGTCCCGAGAATCAGTCCCCAACCCCAGTGAGCGACACCGTTAATGGTCCCGCCGGATTAAAGTTCTTGATCGTAACCGAGCCCGTTTGGGTTCCAGTGGCTGTCGGTTTGAAAGCGACTGCGATCGTGCAATTGCCCCCCGCAGCAACGTACTCTCCGCAATTGTTGCTGGTGATCAGATAAGACTTACCCGTGAGAGCGATGCTTCCGATGCCGAGCGGATCCGTGCCGCCGTTCGAAAACACAATATTCTGCGACGCGCTCTTGGTTTTCTTTTTCTCCGTCCCAAAGTTCAACGACTCGGTATTGAGCCCGGGGACGGTGTTAATCAGCGACGCGGTCGCATCCAGCGCACCGAGAATGTTGATCTTCCCGAGTCCCCAGAGCTGGTTCGGTGTCGCGCCGGTGAACTTGTCGGTGACCGCAGTCTCGTGGATGATCTGCCGCGCCTCGGTAGCCGTCAGCTTGGGATCCACTTGCAGCATGAGCGCGATGGCGCCAGTAAGAATCGGAGAAGCGCCGCTCGTCGCACTCTGACGGCCGTAATAGCCTTCCCCGCCTTTGATCAAATTGAAGCTGAAAGTCTCCCAATAAGAGTTGAGACCATAAGCCGCAAATAGATTGCCGCCGGGGGTCGTTATATCGACTCCTCCATCCGGAGGTTGCCGGCCATCGCGCGTCGGCCCGCCCGAAGAGCCGGTCCAAAGCGCATTCGTTTTGCCCTGATCGGTCAGGCTTTGCTTATTGCCATTGATGTCCGTCCAACTGGTGCGCACGTTGTAACAGCCGGCGACGATCGCTGAGAAAGTGGATGAGTAGTCTGTAATTCGTCCCGGCGTCAGAAACTTTGTGTATGACATCACGCCGCCGGAGTCTCCATAAACGTCAGCTGTGCCAGTGCCCGGCTTCGTTCCCTGAATCGAAACGCTTCCCGATCCGCCGTGTCCGGTCATGTAGACCCATATCGCAGCATCGGGGCCGGATGATTGCCAGGGATAAAACTGCTGTCCTGGAAGATAAGAGCAGATCTCAATGGTGAGATCGGCCGTGTTCACGCAGGAGTTGGGTGATGCGGTGAGCGACTCGCCGTTGTCATTAGCGGTGACAGTGACGTTCGCGAGCAGCGATCCCGTGTACCAGATTTGAAAGTACTCGGTTGAAGCGGACGCCAATGTAAAGGGGAAAACGGTGGCGGAGGTGTTTGTGTAAGTCGCGCGCGCGTGGTTGTTGTATGCTCCCTCGTCGCCGCTCGCCTCGGTGTAGATGTAGCCTGGATTGTTGAGCCCAAAGTCAAGATCGATTTCGCGGCTCACGGCGCCTGTGCCGTCGATAGGTCCCCATTGCGTGCCGGAGTTGATCAGGCCGACAATTGGCTCGCCCAGTGCGGCGGCTTCCGCTGTGACCAGATCGAGAGCCTGATTGAAGCAGCCTTGAAACGGGTTTTCAGCTTGCTGTGTCCCATGAGCCGGCGCGCCCTCCGACGTGACTTTGACGATCAGAAGGTCGGCTTGTGGAGCGATGCCGGCGTATTGCGCGCTTGCTTTGCCGAGTGCACTCCCGTTGCCGGTCGCGATGCCGGCGGTGACAGTACCGTGTCCAACGGCGTCACGCTCGGCCAGCGGAGTGCCTCCGGGAGCAAGCGCCGCATTGATCTCTGCCTCGGTGTAAACAGCCGGTTGTGGATTGCCCGGAGCGCATAGGTTCTGGGCCGACATATCCCACATCATCTTTATGCGGGTGGTGCCATCAGCATTGCGAAAGTCAGGATGCGTATAGTCGATGCCCCGATCCATAATGGCAACAATGACGCCTTTGCCGGTGGCTCCATATTTTGCGAAGGCTTTGTCGGCCTGTGTGTCTTTATTGACGGTCGTGTCGGCAACGATTAGCGGCACAAGCAAGAAAAATGCAAGACAGGAAAATGCAATACGGCGAGCGGTAGACATTCGAACCTCCAAAAAGAGGAAACCTGGGGTAGTAAGGGGGGAGAAAAATCCTGGGCGCTCACCATTACGAGATCACGAGCGCTAACAACGTGCAACATTTTGAGGGGTACCCAGTGGCAATGTCAAATCAAGCCTGGCGTTAGTAAGCCGTGCCCTCTGCCACCGCGCGTCTATACTGATCCCATGGTTACAGTTGATCCGACTCCGCGCCTCTCGAACGATCCCAAGGGCGTGAAGGTACATTTAAGCACCGGCGCTGGCCTAGAAATTGACTGGAAAGACGGTCATCATTCGACTTACTTGTTCAAATTTCTGCGCGACGCCTGCCCCTGCGCGTTGTGCGAAGACGAGCGCACCAAAGCCGGCCGCAAGGCAGGCGAGGCAGAGAAGCTGACCCTCGAGACGCTGCCCATGTTTAAGCCAGCGACGAAGGCGCTAAAAGCAGAAGCCGTGGGCAAGTATGCGCTGAAGTTTTCCTGGAGCGACAATCACGATCTGGGAATCTACTCGTGGGCCTATCTCAGGGAGATCTGCCCTTGCGCGGAGTGCACAGGAACAGAGCGCACGGGAAGAGTTGGATGAGAATCTCAATTCGCCTGGCCGAAGCCCGCGATGTTCCCGAATTGCGCGAGCTGATTGAGGTTTCTGTGCTCGGTCTCCAGGCGGGTGATTATTCGCCGGCCCAACTCAAGCGCGCGCTCGAAGCGGTCTACGGCGTCGACACCCAACTCATCGCGGACAAGACTTATTTCGTGGCGGAAGTTCGAAATGACATTCGAAACAATGAGGCTTTGAACAATGAAGCTCCGAATCATAGTGAAGACGGCGCTTCCCACAAACGCGAGACAGAATCTACTCCGCTAATGATCGTGGGTTGCGGTGGATGGAGTCGCCGCAAAACCTTGTACGGCGGCGATCAGTTTTCAGGCCGCGAAGATTCTTTGCTCGACCCGGCGACCGATGCAGCAAAAATCCGCGCGTTCTTCGTCCATCCCGCATGGGCGCGCCGTGGAATTGGCGGAATGATTCTGGACGCCTGCGAGTCGGCCGCCAAGGCCACCGGCTTCCATCGCCTCGAAATGGGAGCGACGCTGACGGGCATTCCTTTTTATAAGGCAAAGGGCTATGCAGAACTAGAAGAGACAGCGGCTCCGCTCGGAGCTGGCTTGGCATTACCCATTGTGCGTATGGCGAAAAATGTCTGACCGGTAACGGACGCCACGGCGGGGAGGAATCAAAGAAGTAATAAATTCGCGCCTCAGTCAGCAAATCGTGATTTGGAACGACCAAAGTGGGACGTTAGGCCTGTTCCAGCGGCCGAAGTGGGACGACCACCCCCTACTCCACGATCGCCTCAAGATAGCTTGCCAAGAGCTTTTCCCCATCGTCTTCAAACTCCGTGATCATGATCCCATTGCCAAATTGGGGATGGGCGGTAACAACCCGTCCGCGGAACTGGACCGGCGCACCGTCAAGCCAGAGCCGGCCTTGAACGTGCGTTCCCACGGTCAGGGTAAAACTCAATTGCAGGTAGCAGCCGCCTCGACTTAAATCACTAGTTTCCGCCCTGATGGGAGTATCGTCGCCTTCCAGGCGGAGCTCAATCTGCACCTTCGCGGTAAACCGAGTATGCCTGCGACGGTCGGGCTCACTGATTGTTGAGCTCACCGGTTGGTCGGCAGAAGAATTCATAGACTTATTTCGCGCCCGCCACTCAGAAGGACAGAGGTCGGCTGTGCGGACTACATCGTCATCATCTGCAAAACAGTGCCCGTACCTTAGGATCCAGATCACGTCGACTCGTTCAAGAGGACAGGCGCGTAATCCAAAGGGAGGGTCCAGCTGGACGTGCTAAAATTTCCACAGTTTCTCTGACTTCAGGTTCTTTTCGGTTTCGTGGGACCCATTTTGATCGAACTTGCACCCTCGATACTTTCGGCCGACTTTGCCCATTTGGCGGACCAAGTCGAACGGGCGACGGCTGGAGGCGCCAGCGCCATCCACGTCGACATCATGGACGGTCATTTTGTGCCTAATCTGACCCTCGGGCCACCCGTCGTGAAATCTTTGCGCAAAGCAACCCGGCTGCCGCTCGATTGCCATCTCATGATAGAGAATCCAGACGAATACATCGGGGCCTTTGCCGAAGCCGGAGCAGATTGGATTTCCGTGCATCAGGAAGCGTGCCGCCATCTGAACCGCACTCTCAACCTGATCAAGACCCACGACTGCCGCGCCGGTGTGGTGATCAACCCGGCGACACCGGTCGAAATGCTAAGTGAAGTGCTCGATATCGTGGACTATGTTCTGGTAATGAGTGTGAATCCAGGATTCGGCGGGCAAAAATTTATTCCCGAAACGCTGGGGAAGGTTAGAAAGCTGGCGGACATTCGCGCCCGTCGTGGATATTCTTATCGGATCGAGATCGATGGCGGGGTTGCGCTCGACACAGTAAATGAGATCGTGCGGGCGGGAACAGAGATTCTAGTAGCAGGCAACGCAGTTTTTGGTAAAGGCGATCCGAAAGAAAATGCATCGGCGCTCCTGGATGCCGCGAGAAGCGCAAGTTTGCTGAAGGTTTGAAATCAGCCACTACCTTCTAGTCGCTTCTAGTAGACGGAGCCGATTTTGTTTTTGATTGCCAGCAGCTAGTGGCGAGAAGCCAGTAGCTCAAAAGATAGCAGTTCAAAGGATGTCTTTATGCGTCGTAATTTGATTCTCTCGTTGATTCTGGTGGCGTTGGTATTTGCGCTGGGTTGCACAAACAAGAAGTCGACCAATCCACTGGCCAACGTCGGCTCGAAGCAACCCGACAAGGTGCTCTTCGATCGTTCCATGGACGCGATGAAGCACAATCACTTCGACGTCGCGCGCATGACCCTCCAGACGCTCATCAACACCTACCCGGACTCCGAATACATCGCGCGTGCCAAACTGGCGGTCGCCGATTCCTGGTACGCCGAAGGCGGCACCACCGCCATGCAGCAGGCCGAGATCGAGTACAAGGATTTCAAGACTTTTTTCCCGAATATGCCCGAAGCGGCCGAAGCCCAGCTCAAGGTCGCCGACATTCACTATCAGGAGATGGAAAAACCCGACCGCGATTTCACCCATGCCGAGAAGGCCGAGGAAGAATATCGTGCGCTGATCCAGGAATATCCCGACAGCAAGCTTGTACCCAAGGCCAAGCAGCGTCTGCGTGAAGTGCAGGAAGTTCTGGCCCAGCGCGAATTCAACGTCGGCCAGTTCTACTTTCTGCGCATGGCGTATCCGGCGGCGATTGCTCGCCTCAAGACTCTGGTCGATCGCTACCCGCTCTACAGCGGCGCCGATCAGGCGCTCTTCATGCTCGGAAGGAGCTACGAAGCCGAAATCGAACTGATCCGGAAAAATCCGCGCTCCAATGAAGTCACCAAAAGCCGCGTGATCGAAAAGTTAACCCAAGATGCAGCCGATGCATACTCGCGAATCATCACACGCTATCCCGCCATGGACCGCGCTCTTGACGCCAAGGCGCGTCTCGAAGCGCTGCATCAGCCCGTTCCGCGGCCCACGCGCAAAATGCTCGAGCAGAACAAAAAGGAAGAAGCCAGCCGCCAGGAATCCAGCTTGATGGCCAAGGGGCTGGGAAATTTCGCGAAGGGTCCTGATGTCAGCAGAACGTCCCGTTATGGCGAGCCCTCGCTGGTCGATCCTGAGCCTGAGACCGCGACAAAATTTGTATCGGAAATTGCCGTCGCCGCAGGCAATGGTAACGGTGGCGGTGGAAAGTTGAACGCAACCGTCGGCAATGGCAAGGTCGGGCCTAATGAGGATGCTCCTCGCTCCGACAATTCAACGGCGACCTCAGATGCATCGACCACTCCCAAGGATCAACCGGCGGCGGATGCTGCAACGGCTGCTGCCCCGTCGGCAAACGAGCTGACTCCAAATGTTGCCGACCCGAATGAATTGAAACCCAACGTGGAGCAAGACGCCGCTTTGCCTCCATTGCAGCAAAGCAATGAGCTGGCGAATGGTATCGCAGCGGCTCCCGGAACTAAATCGTCCGCCAGTTCGTCGTCTTCGTCATCGAAAGAAGAGATGGCCGACATTTCCTCAAGCAAGAAGAAAAAGAAAAAAGGGATCGGCAAGCTAAATCCCTTCTGACGGCGATTCACGGGCATCAGGCAGAGATACTGCGCCGGGATATACCGATAACGCGGAGTAGTTGCGCCGGGTCGGACTGCGCTGCTTCGTATCAGGGTGTCGCTTTAGCGACACGGATATGCCGCAAGTCAGCCGCCGCTTAGGAGCTGACATTGCCTTGGCAGCTTTCACTCTGGGCAACGGCGCCGTTTTCTCATTCACTTCCTGATCTCCCAGCTCAAATTGCTTCGTAACAAATCACCCGCAGTCCATGAACTTTAGTGTTCCCCTTACTCTCAACCGGACATGGGCTTACGAATCGTTGACTTGAACGATAGGACACGATAGCTTCGGTTTATTCTCCTATTTTGTCCGAAGGACTACGCTTGGCGCGGAAAATATTGCTCGCCGATGATAGTGTGACCGCTCAGAACATGGGGCGGAAGATTCTGGCCGACGCCGGTTACGACGTCCTTACGGTCAATAACGGCTCCGCCGCCCTCAAGCGCGTCGCGGAGTCCGCCCCCGATCTCATCATTCTGGACGTCTACATGCCCGGCTACAGCGGGCTCGAAGTCTGTCAGCGCCTGAAAGATGCGGCGGAGACGGCTCATATCCCCATTCTCTTGTCGGTCGGAAAGCTCGAGCCGTTCAAACCGCAGGAAGCGCGTCGCGTGCGTGCCGACGCTCACATTGTGAAGCCCTTCGAGGCCAGCCAGTTGCTGACCGCGATCGCCCGGCTCGAAGACCAGATGGTTCCGCAACAGCCTAAAGGGCGTTTTGCCACCTCGGGCGCGGCTGCTAGCATGGACGACCCGTTCACCAGGCCGGATGAGAGCAGAATTCTGGGGCGCGGTCCAAAGTTTTCCAAAAAGAATAAAGACGCATCGCAGAGCGAACGAGTTGATCCCTCAATAGGCGGCGGAGACGGCCAGCTTTCTCCGCAGGCGGCGAGCTTCCGCGACTTCCGGAAGAAAGCTAAATCGCAGGCGCCCGCTTCCTCACCGGCTGATTATTCCTCGGACAGCGTCGCAGAACCCGCGCCGCACGAGCCCGGCCCACTTGCAAAACTTCCTGGCGACATCACGGCCGAAGAGTTAAGCGCGCTGAGTGAGGTGGCCGCCAAACTGAACGAGACGAATCCGGCGGCGCAGACCACGACGTCAGCAGCAACCCCTGTTTCGAGCTCCGCGGGTATCGCAGATTCCCAGCTCACGGATTCTCAGTTGGAACACGAGGTCGCGAACCTCCCCGTTGTCGAAGCCCCAGTTTCAGCCCCTCCTGTTTCCGTGGCCGCCGAAACGGCGGTTGCCACGACGGCGCCCGAAGTTCATGCGACAGAATCGCCGGAATCCATCGAGTCGCCGAGATCTGTTGTTACTTCCGAAGCTGCGTCGGAAGTCGCGCCAGAAGTTGCGGCGGAAGAAGTTTCCGCAGTCGCAAAGAGCGAGATTGAGATTCCCGTCGCACAGCTCGAACCCACGAATAACAATGAAGTGGCAGCGAGCGGGCAATTCAGCCAAGTCGAATCGCGAGTTGAACCTCAACCTGCCGAATCTCAGCAGGATTTCCAAGCCACCAGCGTCCACGTCTCTGACGCGGTAAGCACAGCATCCTTCGCACAGGAACCCGCTCCCATCGATCCGCAGGATGAACCGATGTTCGCGTCGGCGCGCGCGGTGCAAGCTTACGCAGATGAAATTGCGTCGACGGCTGCGAATTACGGATCAGCCTCTGCTACCGCAGCATCCGAACAATCCTCTCAAAACGTGAGTGGCGAAGAGCATGATAAGAAGCAGGAATTTGCATCCATCGATTCTTCCTTCGCTCAAACCGCGTTTGCACAATCCACTTCCGCCGAGTCGGCTTCTTCCGAATCAGGCTTGTCCGGGTCAGGCTCGTCCGAATCAAGCTCGTCCGAATCAGTGTCAGCAGAGTCTTCGTTAGCTCAGGCTCCGACAACCCAGTCCGCAGTCCTCGAATCGAAATCTGCGGAATCCATTTCTGCCGAATCGCCTTCCGAACCGACTCCCATCGAAGTCCAGGCATCCGAGGCAATCTCTCCTGAAGCCGTAACCGCACCAGCAGCCGAAGCCGCCGAGCCGGAAGTGCCGATGCCGACCGACGCCGAATTAGCTGAAGCTTTGCGTTTGCTGACACCCGCTACTGCGCCAGCCGAACCGGCCGCGCAATCGGCGGAAACCGTACCGGCATCTCGGCAGTGGTCCGACGAAGAGACCATGGAACTCTCGGCTGGCAAACGCTGGGTGGCCGAAGCGCTGGAACTGACGCCAGAAGAATCGGCTATGTCGCTCGAAGCAGAAATGTTCCGTTCCTTCGCCGCCAGCGCCGAGAAGATCGAGTCCTTGCCGGCGGAGAATCCTCTTGCTGCGATTCAGATGGCGGTTGAAAACCGTCTCGCTGCGGAAGCGGCAGCTGCTGCCGAATCCGAATCCTCCCGTGAAGCTTCGCTCAAGACGATGGCCGCGGCAGCGCCTGCCGGTGTCGCCTCAGCGTCTTCGGCCGAAACCGAGATTGCCAGCATCGTCGAAAAAGTGATGGCCGATCTTCGCCCTAGGATCGTTGAGGAAATCGCCCGAAAGTTAGCTGGAAAGTAGAACTACTCTCAGCGCCCCGGTCCGGTTTTTCCTCAGTTACTCCTTACCCTCGTACCGTTGGCACAGGCACCAGTTCCAGCTTATTCTGGATTCAATCCCGGAAGCTCAGGTTTTGCAGGAATGATTTCTCTTCGTCTTTACACACTGATATTGGCGGGTGCCGGTTTGGCGTTCGGCGGCTACGCGCTGCTGCGGCGCAAACCAAAGACCGCCGACGACATCGAGCGCGACCGCCGCGTTTGGCTCAACACGATTGGCCGCATCACCGATGGCACCGTAATCGACGTGCAGGAGATCGCTCCCGAGGGCCAGCGCGCCGCCACCATGTTGATTTACCAATATGACGTAGCCGGCGTTTCCTACGAAGCCTCGCAAGACGTGACCTATCTCCGCCAGTGGATCAATCTTCACTCCTGCCGTCTCGGCGTGCCGACATCAGTAAAATACGACTCTCGCAACCCCGGAAATTCCCTGGTGATCTCGGAAGGCTGGATCGGCCTCCGCCAGTAGATTGGACTGGGCCTCGGCCAGTAGACCTGCGTCAGTAGATTGGATCACCGGGCGAGCAAGTTGGATTGCCTGCCCCGTCTCGGGTAATCCGTGAAGTGCGTTCAAACAAGAAACGGGAAGGGCGCAAATTCAAGTCGTGCCGTTGCGAGGATGGAAATTAATTCGCGGTTTTAGTGTCTGAGAGCAGGGTTAGGAATTTCACGACTCTCGCACTCTCAGTGGATCCAGAACATTGCCGCGACCAGATACGCTACCTGTACCGCCGCCAATCCCATCCATAGCCGCTGCCGAATACGCGATCGCCGAATATCTCGCAGTAGATCGGACGCCGTGAGTTCTTCGACTGCAACCAGCTGCACTTCGGCCGGCGTCGGCTCGGGCTTCAAATTCAGCGGCCGCGGTACCGCCGCCGTCTTCGGCTTGTCGGGATAAAACACTTTTGGCGCGTCGATAACCTCCGACCACATCGGCAGCAACAACCAGGATTTCGGAACGACGTCGAGAACCGGCTTCGCAGTAAGCTGCAAAGCCGGCTGCGTCTCCGGCGAAATGCGATCCGCCAGATTCCGCAGCAGCGACCCAAACCACAAATGGCTCAGCTGATCCGTAAGCAGTTCGCCAACATCGACCGGCTGCGATTCAAGTTCCAGGGGCGGCAACACCTCCGGCGAAATAACGTCCCCGATGTTGGTGAACACAGTCCGAAACCACGGCAGGCTGACGCGATCGCCGACCAGCAGCCCAACATTCACCGGCCGGGAAGTAAGATTCAGCGGCGGCAATTTCTCGGGCGCAAGCGTGTCCCGCAGATTCCCAACCAGCGAACGCCAGAGTGGCTGCGTCAAACTGGAAGGCGGAAGCAGATCCAGCGGAATCTCATACTGCCCCGCCGCAGATTGCGGTTCCTGATACCAGGCCTCAGCGGCATTCGAGCGATAAGTCATAAGGAATTAGGGAGCTTCAAAAGACGACTCAAAAGGTGATTCAAAAGACGATGCAATCAGCAACGCCCAGGCGAGCGAACCCAACCCGAGCCACAGCCTGTACTCATGTTAGATGCAGCGGCAGGTGCCTGTCACGGCCTAAATCGCAGATGCAAAGTGTTGCAGCGAGTTGGGTTTCACCCTGACCTCTAACCTCTGACCTCGTCGTACGCTACAATACGAAGCATGTCGCAAGCAGCTTCGGCGATCACCCGCAGCCCCGCGGAGGTCGTCCAATCGAGCCCCGTTTCGCAGGCGGCCAATGGCATTTGCTACGCGCGCGCGGGCGAAGTCAACATGGCCGAAAACGATCTGGACCGCCTGATTGCGGCAGTGCCTGCGCCGATCGCGGCCGCGCTGACGCGCAAGGCCTACTACTTCGTTCCGCTGACGGTGAATCAGGGCGACGACACCGTGATCGCCGAACGTTATGACGTCGCGCTCAGCGACAACGCCGTCTGCCATCGAAACCTGAACATCGGCGACGCGCAATGCGTCTTTATCTCGACCCGCCTGATGGATGACACGTTTTCCATCGCCTTCGAGTTTTATATCAATGTCGGTCACGCGCTGGTCGAGCGCGCAGGAGTCTCTGCGGCCTTCGCCGAACTGGCCTGGCAACAGGTTGAAGCCGGCGTCCGCGGCGAGACATCTCTCGACGCATGGGAAGCCCGCAAGCTCGCAACCGCTCACGGCCCCGATGCCGAAAAGTATAAGAACGAATATCTATCCGCCAGTTTTGCGGACGCGATCTCGATCTACCTGCTGGCGATTTACCTCGACGTGGATTATCACGATTTGCGAGAGCGTGACTATCCCTTGCTCGCACCCAATCCCATGGCCGAGCGGCTGCGGAAAGTAGCCGAGATTTTCCCACCCAATCCCGGATTCGAATTCAATATCTACTATCGCCGCCGCGGCTGAACCGCGCCGCGCTCACTTGCTCGAAAGCACAAACTGATTCCCATCCACGTCCTTAAAAACCGACGTCGACCCCCACGGTTCCTTCTTCGGATCAACCGCGAACTCCACTCCCTTCGACTTCAGAACCTTGGCGGTGGCAAAAACGTCGTCGGTCCAGAATGCGATCGGCTGAAATCCGCCGATGCGATCTTCATGCCCGTCGGGAGTGAAAAGAACAATTTGTGAGTCGGCACCGGGAATGCCGAGTTCGATCCAGCGCTGCTTTCCAAAGGGCTGGTCGGTCATCACCCGGAAGCCGAGCTTCTCCGTAAAAAACTTCAACGACTGATCCTGATCGCGTACCGGCACACACGCAAACTTGATTCCACGAATCATAATTCTTACCTTCCTCCGTCGGCAGATTTCGCAAAGTAAAGCTCGTGACAGCACAAGCTCGTCCGAGACGAATTCGAGAATAAGAGAAGTGTTTGCGTCAGCGCAATCAGCTATTCAATGCTATATTAACGATCACTACAGTATGATTTCACTCGACGATTATGTAGTCGACATACTCATGCGCGACCTGGTCGGTCACGACCGCAGTCCGGTCAGCTTCCTGGTTTATTTATGGATCGCCTCAGAGCAGCGCCGCACCAATGGAGTCGTCCAGGCCAGCTATCAGCAAATCGCCGAGTCCATCGGAGTATCGAAGAGTTCTGCGCAAGCAGCGGTAGGCAGGCTTGTCAAAAGAGAGCTGCTGGCCTGCACCAAGAAAACTGTCACAGCCACGCCCCGCTATCGCGCCCTCACTCCATGGCGCGATCGCGAAAACCGCGCCCGGCGCCGGTCCTAGGCAAACATTCCTCAAGCTAGCGTCGCCGCGGTTCACCCAGGAGCTTTCTTTCAAAACACAATACAGGGGCCGGGTGTGGGACCGGCCCCTGTTTGTTTCACGAACTCAACTTGCCCTTACGTAGGCTAAGTCCCGTGTAGTCCCCCACGACCTTGGCATCGTAATGCGCGCTGCGTTCGTTGAAAACATCATTAGGCGAGAGCGTTTTCTCAAGCTCCAATCGCCGAGATCCTGTCGGGAGAAATTTCCCGATACGAGAGGAAACTTTAAGATGCGGCACGGGTTCAGTTGTCAAGAAACTGTCAACTTCGTGTCAATTTGTCGGAAGCCGGGCCAAGATGTTTTGTCTTGAGATCCGCGCCAGTCAGCTTCTCTCGAGGCAAATTCATCCGTTCCGCGTGCATCTTATTGCGACTACCACTTCGAGGGGTTTGAAAATGCAGCGGTTGTGGGTAATCATTCTCGTGTCGGTGGTGATGTGTGGGGCAGCCTGGGGGCAGCCCACCAAGGGCAACGTATTCTTCGGCTATTCCTATGATCGGATGCCGGTGGTCTCGAACGACACGATCAATACCAACGGGTGGGACGCTTCACTCGAAGGAAAACTGATTCCCTTCCTAGGACTGGTCGCCGATGTCGACGGGCACTACGGCAGCGGAACATTCGCGGCAGGTTGCACGCCACCTGTATGCACGTTCGTCGGTGCCGATGTAGCAGAGCACAACGCCCTGTTCGGCCCGCGCGTCTCATTTCAAGTGCATGGCTTCCGTCCATTCGCAGAGGTTCTAGTCGGCGTCGGACATATCAGCCGAAGCAACGGCCTCTCCGACTCAGACACGTCGTTCGCAAACGCCGTCGGCGGAGGCCTCGATTACCGCATAGCCGGCCCAGTCTCAATTCGCGGGCAATTGGACTGGGTCGAAACGCGCTTTTACGGCAACACGCAAAATGGCGTCCGGTTCTCAACCGGCGTTGCAGTTCATTTTTGAAAGGCGGTTTGGACTCATGAATAACTTTTCAGATGCGCCGAAACATAATCCCGTGCCGGGCCCGGAACCGGCTCCGCCGCCAGTAAAAGAGCCTCCTCCACGGGAGGATTCAGAAAATCCGAACGCTCCAATCGATGAACCGGAACCGGTCACGCCGAAACACGTTTAGTGTGTGGCGCACGAACGATCAGCGCGCGCGTGCCGAGCCGACCGTTTCTGCCGCGTGCGTCCGCGCATAGCATTCATCGAGAATTTCAGCCACTTCCGCCAAAGCGCGATTCCGATATCCATCCGTATTGCGTAGAAATTCCTGAAACGCCGAAGGCTCAATCAGCCGCTGAACCGCCGGGGCAATTTCCCGAAAGCTAGGCACGACAATTCCGTAGCCCTTCTCCGCAACCCACTCCGCGTTGTAGCGCTCCTGCGGCAGTGTCCTGTTATTGCATTCGACAATCACCGGCAAGTGAAATTGCAACGCCTCGCTGATCGACCCGGGTCCAGGCTTGCCAATAAAAAAATCGGCGAGCGCCATATAGTGCTCGACGTTCTGCGTAAATCCGAGCACCAGTTTTGGCTTGCGCGTGGTAAGCCCCCTGATCTCAGCCTCCAGCTTCTGATTGTGCCCGCAAATCAAAATAAGCTGCACGCCGGTTCCACTCTGATCGAGCCTCTTCACGATGTCGACCATCACCTTCGACCCGTGGCCTCCAAATAAAACGATCCCTGTCGGGCAAGCGGCCTCAAGTCCCAGGCGAGTGCGCTCGGCAACACGCTCTTCGCGCGTCATCGTCAAGCATTTCTGATCATAAAATTTCGGCTTCAAAACCATGCCCGATGTTTCAAAGACGTGATCCTCGGCATGACCCATCGCCAGCGCCTGCTGCCTGGCTCGTTCTGTGCCCGCGATAATGTACTCCGACTCGCGTTCAATCCAGAAGTGTGGCGGATAGTCGGCAAGATCCGTAATTAACGTCACGAATGCCGGCCTCTTTGTTCGGTCTGGGAGCAAAGCGCCCGAGACGCCCAGGCTCTCAGCCAGTTCTCGATTGAAATGTGGAATGACCGACAGAACAAGGTCGGCCGGATGTTTGGCCCAGTACGCGGCAAACTCTTTCACGATCGGCCGGTGATAGAGGCGAATGGTCGTCAGCAGAATCCGCAAGAGCTGCGGGGTAAATCGAGTCCAGCCCCGGCGTAGGATCTGGTTATAAGTCTCCTGAATCTGTATGCCGGTAAAACGCCGCAGCACGTCGAGCGGATCAAGCAATACCTGCGTGTCCAGAAGCGTAACGTCCCAGGGATCGCTCTGCGCGGAAAGTGTGCTGCGTACCGCTTCGGCAGCATTGCGATGTCCACCGCCGGCATGATGAAAAACAATCGTCAGTTTGCGCAAAGGGTCACCGGGCCATCAGCCTTGCCGTCACTCGCGTCAGCCAGCTTCTTGATACTCGCCGTCTTCGACAAAATCTCCCTCGACAAAATCCGACTCGCCAACCCATTCGGCGTCATCACTGGAAGAATCACGATTCGAACCATCAGTGTTCGTCATTTCGGTCGGCCGCACGTATTCATGAATCCGAACGCCCTCTTCCCCAACCGTAATGTAGGTGAGCTGCTCATCAATCCACGCCCCACAGTTGTAGTAGTCGCATCCGTCGCTGTCTTTGTGGAGCGCCGCGTGAGTGTGCCCGCAGAAAATGCGCGCCGCGCCGTGGTGCTGAGCATGGGCGAGCGCGCCATCGGCGACTTTCTCGGACAGCCGCTGCCAACGCGTGCCGAGGCGATCGAGAAACCGCGTCAGCGCCTTATTCTTCGAATCGAACTTTTGCAGTTGCAGATAAAGCAGCGTCCCAACCCAATAATTCAGTCGCACATTCTTGACGACGAAGGTGTCGAATTGATGCCCATGCACCGCAATGTGCCGCAGGCCCAGGTAATTCCATTGATACTCCTGGTACACACGCATGCCGACCAGGTGCGACATAATCTCCGTCAATCCATGGTCGTGATTGCCCTCGACCCACACCACCTCGACATGCCGTTTTGGATTCGAAAGCTTGCGAATGTATCCGAGAAATTTCCAATGCTCTTTTTTCAGGCGGCCGAAATTCAAGTCCGCAAAAATATCACCCAGCAAAATCAGACGGCGGTAGCGATTCTCCCGCAAAACACGAAGTGCCTCGCGCGCATGACTCATGTCCGCACCCAAGTGCAGGTCGGACAGAATCAGCGTGTCGTAAACAGGTATCGCCACGCTACTTATTGTTTCGAGTGAATGTTAAGAGGTGATTAAATAGGAATCAAATATCTCGGCGGAGGTAACCCGTAAGTAATTAGATCCGATGCCCTGCGAAGGACTACAGTTGCCGGGCATGCACAAGAGACCGCCAGCGCAGCGAGGGCTTTGAACGCAGCGGGAACGATTGCCGTTCCGAGTAATTTTAATGAGCTGGCGGAACGTATTCCTTGGGAGGTGCGGCGCCTTCGCCAAAAAAGAACTGCTCCATCTGCTGCACAATCACTTCCTGATCCTGCTTGCGCGCCGGGTTCAGACGGTACTCGTTGAGCAGCATCTTGCAGTGCTCCATCCACTGACCCCAAGCCTGTTGGGAGACGTTCTCGTAGATTTTGCTTCCGAGTTCGCTGTCGAAGGGAGGTTCGGCCAGCCCAGGCAATTCCTTTTTTAGTTTTGAGCAGAAAACGATTCGTTCGGACATAATTTTTCTTCTGAAATTATCGCACAGCATCGCCGCTTGATATGCGCCGGAGGCCCGAGCGAGCGTTGGACTCGTCGCTGCGGGAAGAGGGAAATGACACGCGCGAACTGAAATCGGCGAGCCAAGGACGACCAGCAAACTCCCTGCAATCAAACTTTTATGTTGACAAATTACAAGAGGATGGCAATATCTTGTATTAGGACAGCTGCTCATACCACAAGTTGGGTAGCACGGGCATCAAGGTGCCCTGTCGAACCTTGGGAGAACAAAATCGTTCAACGGAGGAAAAACTTCATGGCAACCAAGAAGAAAGCCGCCAAGAAAAAGAAACACTAAGCGCGGTATGCTCGTCCAGAAATTCCCCAAAGCCTCTCGAGAGAAGCACCTCTTGAGAGGCTTTTCCGTTCCGCTTTGTTTTCTCTCGAACAACCCGATGCACGTACCACCCATCCAATCGCTGAACAATACGGTCACCTGATCAAGGGCTTGCCCGATCCCTAACTTGCTTGCATAGTCGCAAGCTGCTTCTCGTGCGTGCAATGATGACAGTGCTGCCTAGTTTTTTCGTTGTCGGACCGCCCCGCACCGGGACCACGTGGCTGCATGAAGTTCTCAAGGATCGCGTCAATCTCCCCGGCATCAAGGAAACCAGGTTCTTCGATTTCAACTTTCATTACGGAATGGCGTGGTATCGCGCGCAATTTCAAAACGCGAAGCCGGGCCGGCGCAAGGGCGAGATCGCGCCCACCTATTTTGTTTCGGCGTCCGCCCGCGAGCGCATTGCCCAGTTCGTACCCGCCGCAAAAATTGTCTGCGTCTTCCGAAATCCAGTCGAGCGCCTGCTCTCGCTCTATCGTTTAAAAATCGCGTATGGGATGATTCCGTGGAATTTCGACCAGGCCCTGGTTCGCGATCCTGAACTGATGGAATCAGGCCGCTACGCGACGAATTTAAAAGCGTGGCGCGGAGCCCTCGGTGAAGACCAGGTCCTGGCCACGTTCTACGACGATCTGCGCGATGAACCTCAGGCCTATATCAATCGGCTGGTTGATTTCATCGGCGTTCCGCGCTTTCAGCTGACCGACTCGCAACTGGGATTCGTAAATGCATCGGAAAGCATGACTCATCCCCGCAACTACCATCGGACGCGCCGCGCGAACATTGCCGCCGACTGGTTCAAAGCGCGGCGTCTCGGACGACTGGTTGCCCGCGTAAAAAAATCCCCGCTCTGCAAACTGTTCCTCGGCGGCGGATCGCCATTTGCAGAACCATCTTCCGAATTGTCCGTTCAAATGTGCGAGGCCTTTCGTCCCGAAGTAGAAGAACTAGAACTAATATCGAATCGTGATCTCTCCGCCTGGAAGAACCATCCACCTCGACGACCGGCAGCTCAAATCCCCTCAGTAGCCACCACCGCTTGATCAAGGTACCGGCTGACAGCCGGATGCGAAACCCGCGTCCCATCAACCGGCGTCCCATCAACTAAAGAAAGCCTTCGTGTAGAGACGGGGCCTGCCCGTTTTCGGCCATCCCTGCGCCCGCCCGTATTAACGGTGCGGATTCTCGCACCACATCCAACCGAGCGCCCCCGCGTCGTGTTGATACCATGAAATCATCTTGCCCTCCGCAATCCCCGAACCATCGCCGCCCGCCCATCAGCCGCCGACGTCGGCGCGCCATCTCGCCCTCTGGGTGTTCGCAACGTTTCAGTTTTTCTACATGCTCACCTCAACCGGTCGCGTGCGTACCGCCGACGAATACAACACTCTCTACACCACCGAGAGCATCGTCCTGCACCACACCACGGCAGTGCCGCAGGCAGTCGCGTTGCACAATTTTTATGGGCGCTTCGATGTTCATGGATTGCCCCGCGCAGCTTATCCGCCCGGTCACGCTCTAGCCGCCGCCCCCTGGTACGCAGTAGGTCAATACATACTCGCCCACTTGCCCGGCGTTCCCGCCGACGATACCGATCTGATCGTAGCCTTCGCCGCCTGCCTGAGCAGCGCAACCTTCGCCGCGCTGGCAGTCACGTTTTTCTTTTTGCTTCTTCAAAGCGTCGGCATCCCTTTGCGCGCCACCCTGCTGGCGACATCCATGCTGGGCCTCGCCACGCCGATCTTCGCGTACTCAGGATGGCTATTCTCCGAGCCGCTCTCGGCGGCAATCTTCACCGCCTCAGCGTGGCTTGTGTTTGCGCCGCGCGTTTCCCCGCAGCCCACGTCACTTCCAAGCATTTCACTTCAGCCGATTTCGCTGCCTCCTATTTCACTCCAAAGAGCAGCCGCCGCCGGTTTGCTCCTCGGACTGTCCACACTCGTACGCCCCACAAATATTCTCGCAGTCGGCATTTTCGCCGTAGCGATCATCGTGCACCATAGGAACCCCACGCTCCGCGGCCCAGCGTTCCGCGCAGCCTTCGCCCTCTGCACAGCCTCCGCTATCGGAGTCGCAATTCTCCTCCTCCACAACGCACTCCTCTTCGGAAGCCCCTTCGCATTCGGCTATCCTGCTGTCGCCGAAGGAGCAAAGCAGCTCAACCGTTTCGATACGCCGCTCCTAACCGGTCTCTACGGGTTTCTATTCTCCCCAGGCAAATCGGTGTTTATTTTTGCCCCTCCCATTCTTCTCGCGCTCGCAGGAATTGCGGGCCTATGGCGACGCAACCGCGGCCTGGCAACGCTCGCCATCACGCTTCCGCTGGCCGACCTGCTCTTCTTCGCTAAATACTCGCAATGGGAAGGCGGCTACTGCGTCGGCCCGCGCTATCTGGTTCCGGCAATCGCGCTGCTCTGTCTCGGATTAGGCCCGGCACTCGCCGGATCCCAAAGCGCGCAGCCAAATCCGTCTGAAGCATCCGCGCCGGAATCGCGGCCAAAATCGCGGCTTACATTGAGAGCGGTCGGAATCGTGCTGCTAGTCCTCGGCGCGACCGTGCAAGCCCTGTCACTGGCGACCAGCTTCATGGAGGACCAGGCCCCCCGCGGCCGCTACTATGGCGCAAACTGGACCTACCGTCTGGACTACTCTCTAAGCGGCCCAATTCATTTGTTCTGGAAATATCTGACCAGCCCCCAGCCAGCAAAACTCGGCCTGGGATGGGACCGCTGGTTCGTATTTCTAGCCAAGGCCGGAGTCTCCCGAGCTACGCTGGCGCTCTTTGGCGCAGCCATGGTCGCAGGGCTATCAATTAGCCTTCTGGGACTGGCAAAACACGCATCCGATACGCGGCCCGCCGCGCCGGATGTAGCATCGCCGGATGTATCATAAGGTCCGCTCGGTACTTTTGGGGATTGTCCGCCGTTGCGCCGCGTGCTAGAAACGGCTATACAGAATCAGGCTAGACGGAACAGCTCCATGACCATTCGCAAGAAGGGAATGAAAAAGTCGGCGCGGACCACCGAGATCATTATCCCGGACAAGCTCTATTTCCGCATTGGCGAAGTCGCCGATCTCTGCCGCTTGCCGGCCTACGTGCTGCGTTTCTGGGAAACCGAGTTTCCGCAGCTCAAGCCCGTCAAAAGCAGCACCGGGCAGCGCATGTACCGTAAGCGCGACGTGGAATCGGTGGTACGGATCAAGAAGCTTCTCTACGAAGACGGCTTTACCATCGCGGGTGCGCGCGCTCATCTGCGCGAAGAGACGCGCCCGGAGCGCACCCAGTCCGCGCTGCCCTTCCCGGCCAACACAGCGTCCAATGTCGCCTATCTACGCAGCGAGCTTCAGCAGATCCTGCACATCCTGTCGGCGCGGCACTAGACCTTCGCCATCGAAGCGCTACCGTAGACCAAAAACGCGGACCGAATCCGGTCCGCGCTCGTTCTCAAGAATCTCCGTTAACCGCTTATGCTGACCTCTTAACCGCCTCGCCCGTGTCCGCCGCCTCAACCAGCGGCTCATTCACAAGGTGTTCGCTGACGAACCAGACTTGAAGTTCATTGGTCCGCAGCACGTCGCTGACCGCCAAATCGTTGGTTCCGTCGTCGCCCAGCTTGTCGGCGCGTTCGGCCAGTTCTCGAACATTTTCAATAATGATCTGGTGCGCGTCGAGCAGTCGCGAAAGCTGTACGGGAACCTCCTCGCGTCCCTTGGGAGGCCGAGGAATCCGCGTCGTCTCCGCCACATCATGCGCCATCGCGATGCTGATTCCGCCGAGCAGCTGAATGCGCTCTGCGATCGTGTCCACCAACTCGTCCTGCTCATCGTGATGCTTATCGAAAAGCAAGTGAAGTTGATAGAAGGTTGGTCCCGAAACCTGCCAATGTGACTTCTTATAGAGATCGCGCAGAGTCATAGTGTCGGCGAGGAGGAGGTTGAGTTGCTCGGTCATTTCCAGCCGCACCGGCTCATCGAGCTGGAGCGGCTGCATGTTGGTCACGGTACCGAATTGCTGGATCTCGCGCCCACTCTGATGAAAGCGCGGTTGGGCGGAAACTCTGCCCGGATTGGTCGACGAATTGTTGGGGGAACTGCTGGAAGTCGGTTTCTTGGGCATGATT
>JBAWBE010000680.1:0-1727 GCA_049589635.1 Terriglobales bacterium | reverse complement strand
CACGTGGCGTGGATCAACGTCGATGGCAGTATCGACATCCCGGGAGCGCGCGGACTGAAGCCGAGCCTCAAAGACGGCGACTTTCTCAAACCCGAGGCGATCGCAGAAACGTACTGGCATCTCGCCCATCAGGATCCAAGCGCTTGGACGATGGAACTCGAGGTGCGTCCGTTCAAAGAGAAGTTCTGACCGTCGGTGCCCATTGCTATACGAGCCAAAGCGACACGAGGTTCTCGCGGAAATTGCCTGGGACGAGCGCTTAGCTCGCGATGTGATCGGCGAAATCGTCGCAGAAACTGACGAGCGGTACGATCAGCAGCGATTCTGGCCGGTGCACGTTCGCGATGAAGCCAAGGGCGTACTTAAGGCGCTGTGGTTCGGCGCTGCGGGCGTTGTTTGGGCGTTGCATTATCTGCGCGAATGCGGTGCAGCGCAGCCGAGACTGGATTGCGCCGAAGCGATGGCACGAGTGCGCGCAAAGTTCCTCGCCGAGGAGGATCCCGAAGTGTACGCGGGGTCCTTCCTTATGGGTGAAATTGGAATTCTGCCCGCGCAGTGGCGAATTACGCGCGAGCGCCTCGTCGAAGACCGTTTGTTCAAGCTGATCGCGGACAAAGTGGAGCAACCGACCGACGAACTTATGTGGGGAGCGCCCGGGGCTGCGCTGGCTGCGTCATTTATGTGGGAGTGGACTAATGACGAGCGATGGCGCGACACCTTCCTGAACAAAGTCGAAGAACTTTGGTCGCGCTGGAAATACCGACCGGAGCAGAAATCCTTTCTGTGGAGGCAGAGGCTCTATCGGCCGGAACCGCGGATTTTCCTCGGGCCGGTCCACGGCTTCTCGGGCAACGCCTTTGTAATCATGCGGGCTGCATCGATCATGAAGAGCGCGCGCCGCGAAGAAATGTACGACCGAATCGCCGGTGCGATGCGCTCGACTGCTCACGTCGAAAACGGTTTCGCGAATTGGCGCGGTTTGGCCGATCCTCCAGGAGTCGAGGGGTTCCAGGTCGATGACGCTCCGTGGTTGGTGCAATGGTGCCATGGAGCTCCCGGCACGCTCGGCGCGCTTTCAGGATTCCCCAAGGGTCGCGACCAGGAAATGGAGTCACTGTTTTCGGCCGGCGGGGAGCTCACGTTTGCGGCTGGGCCTCTAACTAAAGGATCGAATCTCTGCCACGGCACCGGAGGAAACGGAATCCTGTTTCTGGTGTTGTACCAGCGCACCGGCGATCAAAAATGGCTGGAGCGCGCGCGAAGATTCGCGATGCATGGAATCGAGCAGTATCGCCTTTTCAAGGCTCAATACGGCCAGGGATGGTTCTCGCTCTGGACCGGAGATCTAGGGTTCGCGATTTTCTTGTGGCAATGCATCAACGAGAAATCCGGGTTTCCTACAATGGATTTCTTTTAGATTCGAAGCGTGGCGCTGATGGAGCTCGAGGTGCGTCCGTTCAAGGAGAAGTTCTGAAGGGGTTCACTGTAGCACTTTCGGGCAATTATCGCGGACTTTCAAGCATTCAAAGTTCGGAGAACCGGGCTCATGTTGGTTCCTTGGAGGACGGCATCATGACTTTGAGCATCCGCAAGCTTGGGCGTCAGGGGCTGGAGGTGTCGGCGATCGGCCTCGGCTGTATGGGCATGAGTCAATCGTACGGACCGGCGGATGAAGGCGGTCGATCGCGACAATTCGTCGCGCGATCGAACTCGGATGCAATTTTTTC
>JBAWBE010000679.1:0-1884 GCA_049589635.1 Terriglobales bacterium | reverse complement strand
CGCCGATGGTGCGAGTGGAGCGGCCTCCGACGCTGACGGCGAGGGGGACGGTGGCGTCGATGAGGATGCTGCCGGGGCGGATGGCGGGCTTTAATTCTTTGAGAAGCGCGGCTTGTCCGGCGAATGGAACGGTGAGCATCAGGAGGTCGGAAGCGGCGCAGGCTGCGGAGTTTTCTTGGCCGGTGATGCTGGCCGGGGCGGACAGGAGTGTCCGTCCCACACGCTGGCGGATTGCTTCGGCGGATTGCTGAGCGCGGGCTGCGTCGCGCGAGCCGATGATGATTGTTTCTCCGGCTCGGGCCCAACGTAAGGCGAGGCCCATGCCGGCGGGGCCGGTACCTCCGATGATGGCGATGGTGCGGCTCGTTGTTGGGCCAGTCATACTTAAGCCACTCACGCGAATTCCGCAGCTAGCGGCCAGTCGTTGTTCGGCCAATCGTCAGTCGACGCTTCGATCGGGAGTTTGATTTTCATGCGCGAATATTTTGTGTTGCGCTCGGCAGGAATGCGGCCGATCTCTAGGATCTGTGATTGGAAATCTTCCGGGCTGGTGTATTGGCCGGCGGTCGCACCCGCTTCGCGCGAGATGTTTTCTTCCATCAGAGTGCCGCCGTAGTCGTTGGCTCCGGCTTGCAGGCAGAGTTGCGACAGACGGCGATTTAATTTCACCCACGAGACTTGAATGTTGTGGATCGAGCCGGCCAGCAGAATCCGGGCTAGCGCGTGAATTTTGAGATGCTCGGCCAAGGTTGGGCCGGAACGCGCCAGGCCTTGCTGAAATAAGAGCGTGTTCTGATGGACGAAACCTAGTGGGACGAATTCCGTGAAACCGCCGGTTTCGGATTGGATCTGGCGGAATAGAGAGAGCTGGCGCAGCCAGTGCGTAGGAGTTTCCATGTGTCCATACATGAGGGTGGAGGTGCTGCGGATGCCGCATTGGTGCGCGGTGCGGATGACTTCCTGCCATTGCATGGACGAGAGTTTGTTGCGCGAGAGAACCTGGCGGACGTCGTCATCGAGAATTTCAGCGGCGGTGCCGGGGAGCGTGTCGAGGCCGTTGTCGCGCAACATGGTGAGATAGTCGCGCAGAGTCATGCCGGTGAGTTCGACGCCGTAAACGATTTCCATGGGCGAGAAGGCGTGGATGTGCATTTGGGGGACCGCGCTTTTTACGGCCCGCAGAATGTCGCGGTAATAAAAAGGAGGCAGGCCGTGTGGGAGGCCGCCTTGAATGCAGACTTCGGTTGCGCCTAGCGCCCACGCTTCTTTACTTTTGCAGGCCATGTCATCGAGCGAATGGAAATAGGAGTCGGCTTCTCGCGGGCCACGACTGAAGGCGCAGAATTTACACCCGACAAAACAAATGTTGGTGAAGTTGATATTGCGATTGACTACGTAGGTGACCAGGTTGCCGACGAGATCGCGGCGAAGAGTGTCGGCGGCTACGAGTAGGGCGATGAGGTCAGGCCCGTCGGCGTTGGCCAGGGCTTCGCGCTCTTCGTCGCGAAGGCAGTCTGCGTCTTGTTTTTCCAGGACGCGATCGAGGGCGCCGCGCACTGTCGGCGAGGCTGGCTGGGCGGCTTCTTCCCACGTTAGATTGGAGAATTGCTCTAGCTGCGTGGTGTCCACGAAATCATCTCCCCCGTCTTTATCTCGAAATCTCTATCTCGAAGTCTTTTTCGAGATATTCTCTCGAGATCTTCTTTTGAAATCTGCGAATTCTAAAACCGCTAGCGAAAGAGATCGCGCTTCGCGGGGCGGACCAGTTCGCGTGCGCTGCCATTGCCACGCTTGTAAGAATACCCCCTTATGATGCATGCCGGAGTGGACGCAAGCTTGCCGCAAACGAGGCCTGCGGCGCAAGCCAGTTCGTCGGCGACGGCG
>JBAWBE010000678.1:0-2097 GCA_049589635.1 Terriglobales bacterium | reverse complement strand
GCGGAGATGCTGCTGTTATTCACAAACCCCGCGCTCATTTCAGTCTTCGTCCTCCGGGCAGAACTACAATTCAGTGCACGATTTTCGTGCGATGCTTCTTGGAGCGCCGTGCATTCGCACCGCCAATATCGGGATCGCGGTGAATATGACCTGAAAGCGCTTCGCAACTCGCTAGTCTAAAAGACCGCGATTTACGAAGGTTTCTGGCTGACTAACTTGCCGACGGGTTTAGCCGCGAAACTGGGCGATAAGGTTAATATTTACTTTGAGTGACGAAGGCCGTCTGCGTAGATTAGGCTCGACCCGGGAAAGTCTCTTGAATCATCTAGAACGGGCTATAACCAGCGAAGGAGCGGTGGGATCGTCGCCGTACCCGAGCGACTCAGAAACTTCTGCATCGTGGGATTTCCAGAATCTCGCGCGAATTTCGACCGCCCCGGTCCAGTCAATCAGTGAAGCCAAATTGGCGTACGCAAGGGCGGTTCGAGACGAACTCATTTCGCGAGCGGAGGCGACCGCTGCCGTGGCGCTCACGAGCGCGGACTCTGTCGACCGGGAGGCGCGATTCCCGGGTGAGGCGTTCCTGTCCGCCCGAACGCAACGCCTGCTTGGCCTCATGGTTCCGATTGAGTTGGGTGGTGAGGGGGCAAGCCTCTCCGACGTGGTCGACATTTGCTACATCCTGGCGCGAGGGTGCGCTTCAACCGCCATGATATTTGCGATGCATCAAATAATGGTCGCAATCCTGGTGCGACATGCTCGAAACAGTCCCTGGCACAAGCGCTTGTTGCGGCGGCTTTCGAGCGAGCAATTGTTGCTGGCTTCGTCCACAACGGAAGGCATGGGCGGCGGCGACCTGCGCAACAGCGTCTGCGCAGTAGAACAAACCGGTTCGCGCATAGCTCTCACAAAGAGCGCGACCGTAATGTCATACGGCGAGCAAGCCGACGCCATCCTGACAACAGCACGTCGCTCCGTTGATGCTTCGCCATCTGATCAGATCCTCGTAGCGCTCATGAAAGAAGACTATCAGCTGGAACGGATCATGAACTGGGACACGCTGGGAATGCGCGGCACCTGCAGCTCCGGCTTCAGGGTCAAGGCCAGCGGCGAACCCGGTCAAGCACTGCCCGATCGCTACGAAAAGATTCAAGCGCATACGATGATGCCGGTTGCACACTTGACCTGGTCCGCGGTATGGGCCGGGTTGGCCGCTGCGGCAGTGGAGCGAGCGCGACGATCTCTTCGGGCCGCAGCTCGTCTCGGGGTCGGATCTGCGCCGCTCGGTGCGGCTCATTTGACTCGGGCAACTATGTCGCTTCGCGCTCTGCGGGGATCTGTTGCCTCAGCACTTCAGAGATTCGAGACAGTTGGGAACGACGAACACGAGCTCGAGTCGCTCGACTTCCAAAACTCAATGAACCTTCTCAAGGTGAACGCATCCGAAATGGCGACCTCGACCGTCATGAGCGCCCTGCAGGCTTGCGGGCTATCAGGCTACCGAAATGATGGCGAGTTCTCGGTGTCGCGTCATTTGCGGGACGTCCTGTCATCTTCAATCATGATCAACAATGAACGAATACTGGCCAACGCCGCGACCGCTTCGTTGCTGATCGAAACACCGCACTCGCTGCGGGGCTAGAGATGCCTGACGGAGGTTTTCGAATTAATCGTCTTGCGCAGAATACAAAGGGGAAAACATCGTGCTGATGGTTCGTGTTGCCGAAGACGAGTTAGACTCACTGATTCGGTCTCTGCTTTTGCCGAGTCCTGGCAACGGCGTTTACGCGCGCACTCCACTCTTCGAACGAGTCATCGAAGGTCTGACGACTTTCATTAACCGGCAGCGCGGGCCGGAGACTCTGATTCTGAGCTTTCCGCCGGTGATGAGTCGCAGTCAGTTGGAACGGTCAGGCTATCTGCACAGCTTCCCGCATCTGCTGGGCGGTGTCAGTTGCCTTGAGGGAAATGAGGCCGAGGTTCACGCACTGGTGGAACAGGGGGATTGGGTCGACGAATTGTCGGCGACGGACTTGGTTCTTTCGCCGGCTGCATGCTACCCGGTCTACCCAATGGCGGCGGCTGGCGGGCCTATAC
>JBAWBE010000677.1:0-4965 GCA_049589635.1 Terriglobales bacterium | reverse complement strand
CGCAATCTCCTTCTGCGACTCCTCGATCCGGTCCGGCGTCTGCGGATGCGATGCGAACGCCTTTGCCAGCGTTCCCGGCTTCTTCTTCTCTTTCGCCTGAATCTTTTCGAAGAAGCTGATAAACGCTTGCGGATCGTATCCCGTCTTATACATGTACTGGAGGCCCAGGTAATCGGCCTCCGCTTCGAAGTTTCGCTGGAACTTCATGAACGTCAGCGGCAATCCCAACCCAGCCGCTTCATACACCGCATAGCCAATTCCACCGCCGACAAAAATCAGCGGAATCGTCCCAATATTCGCCCAATTGGCGCGCGTCATCTGCCGCATCGCGTGGCGCGCACACACGTGCGCGATCTCGTGCGCCATGACGCCGGCCAACTCGGCTTCTTCGTCGGCCGCCAGAATCAATCCCGAATTCACATAGAAAAATCCGCCCGGGAGAGCGAACGCATTCACCTCATCCGAGTCAATAACCTTGATCGTGAACGGCACCTGCGCATCCGAATTGCGCACGAGATTCTGCCCGATTCGATTCACGTACTCGTTCACGACCGGATCCTGCACCATCTTCACGCTGTTGTCGACTTGCATCGAATACTGCTTGCCGATCTTGATCTCAGTTTCCAGTGAGTACCAATCGCCCAGCCCACGCCCCCCAATCTTGCGGTTCCCGATGGCGTCCACATCGTCCTTGCCACCGGTGTGCTTCACCTTGCTATCGTCAGGTTCCTGCACCGCCGGAGGATTCGCCGGGGTGTTCGCGTCCTTGGCGCTGTCGGAAGAATCCTGCGCGGACGAGTCGGCGGGGGCCTGCGGTGTCCCGTTGCTGGCCGGCGTCGAACTGGTTTGGGGCGAAGTGGTCTGAGTTGATGTTGCCTGAGGTGAGCCAGCCTGAGTTGACCCAGGCTGCGCGGCGGGAGGCTGCGTCGCAGAAGGTTGAGACGCAGGAGCCTGTGCCGTCGAGCTCGTTTGATCCTTGGTGGTGGCAGTGGGCGCGGGCGTAGTCGATGACTGCGAATTCTGGGGTTGGGAGGTTTGATCCTGCGCCCAGGCGATGGTTGCAACCAGGAGCAGTAAACTAAAGGAAATCAGCGCTTTACGATACGACATTTTACACCCCGCGGGAAAGCAGATCCGTTGCGACGAAGCGTTGAAACGATTATAACCCCGTTGGCAAGCCGGGACAGACGGAATTTCCCACTTAGTTGGACGCGCCCCGCAGCGGTTAAGTTACCCACGATTTTGGGTGATACGCGATGTTTACATCTCGCACGCTGCCGTTTCGCGGGTCCGAAGCGATAGCGTCTGCGTCAGCAATCGAACCTCGAGGTCTGCAGACCCCGTGTTACCATTGCGCCGTTTCGAAAACACCGGTTTCAAGAGCCACGCGTCTCGAAATCATGTCGGAAAGGTCTCGATGCTGAACCGCCGCAATTTTCTATCGTCGTCCCTGGCCGCCACCGCTGCTCTCGGCTGGCGAGGCCACCTCTGGGCGCAACTCGAATCCTTGCCCAAGCAGCTCCCCGACCGCTCTCTCTACGACCAGAACGAAGACAACTACTGGCGTGAACTGCGCAAACAATTCCTGATCCCCGCCGACGAAATTTATCTCAATAATGGCACGGTAGGCTCGAGCCCCGCCCCGGTTCTGCGCGCCATCTTCGAAGGCTACGAAACCACCGAAAAGATGAACCAGACCGATCCCGAAGACTACCCGATCTGGGGTTATGCCTCGTGGAACGAATTCCGGGACCCGCTAGCCGCCTTCGTAGGCTGCAACCGCGATGAGATCGCCATCTTGCGTAATGCCACGGAAGCTAATAGCTACATGGCCAACGGCATCGACCTTAAAGCGGGAGATGAGGTCTTGCTCACCGATCAGGAACATCCCGGCGGCGAGCATCCCTGGGATCTGCGGGCCAAGCGCTACGGCATCGTAGTCAAGAAAATCGCACTCCCCAAACCTGTTCAGAACCCGGCCCAAGTTCTCAATCTTTTCAGCGATGCCATCACTTCGCGCACGCGCGTAATTTTCTTCAGCCACATCACGACCGTCACCGGAGTCGTCCTGCCCGCCAAAGAAATCTGCGCTCTCGCCCGCAGCAAACATATCCTCTCGGCCGTCGACGGCGCGCACGTGCCCGGAATGATGCGCCTCAACCTGCACGACCTCGGCTGCGATATGTATTCCTCGAGCCCGCACAAGTGGCTGCAGGCTCCCAAAGGTTCCGGCTTCCTCTACGTGCGCGACGAGGTCATCGACCGCCTCTGGAATACGATCGCCACCGAAGGCTGGGACGAGCCCAAACTCCGCGCCGAACGCTTCCAGCGGATCGGCAGCTCGAATGTCCCCGCGCTATGGGGTCTGCGCGCGTCGATTCAATTGGCCAACGACATCGGTATCGACCGCATCGAGCGCCGCCATCGCCAGCTCTGCGATTACATTCTCGCGGCGATGATCAAGCGCGGTGCCGAGTCCTGGACCTCACCCGACGCGGCCCTCCGCTGCGCACTGGCGACGGTGAATGTTCCCCCCGTACCGCGCATGGAACTCGAAACCTGGCTCTGGAAGGAAAAGAAAATCCGCATCCGGGGCGGCGAGCCGCACAAGTTGCGCCTGTCGACACCGTATTACTCATCGAAGCAGGATATTGACCGCTTTCTGGAAGCATTCGACGAGTTCAAGAGATCGAAGCCTAGCTAGCGGAGCGCAACCCATAAAGCCGAACAAATCGAACATTGCTGTCCAAGAGGGACGATCTCGCTGCCAGTTGTCTATGTCCACCGAAACCACTTCAGCGCGAGCAGAAAAGAAACGCCACCCCAAACCGCCAGAATCAGCAGCCGAACCGACTGTGAGGGCAACGAGGCTCCTTCCAGAATCACGGCGCGTAGCGCGTCGTTAAGCGCGGTCAGCGGAAGCGCCTTGATGAATGGGAGCGTCACTGCCGGAAAATGCTCGTAGGAAAAAAATACGCCGGAGAAAATCCACATCGGCATCATCACGAGATTGATCAAGCCACTGGCGGTCTCAACCTTCTGAGCGCGGCAAGCGGCCAGAAGGCCGAGTCCTCCGAATGCAACCGCGGCGATCGCACCCACCAGCGCGAGCGTCAAGAACGAACCCGCCACCGGTATATGAAACACGAGCATGCCGAAAGCAAGCAGCAATCCGACTTCGATCACCATCAGCACCAAGCGGCTGCTCATCACGGCCAGCAAGAAATCGCTGCGCCGCATTGGGGTCGCCACAAACCGTCTGAGCAGTTTCCGCTGCCGCATATCAACCAGCGAGAATCCAACTCCCCACATCCCGGAATTCATCAGGCTCATGCCGATCAACCCCGGAATCAGAAAGTCGATATAGCGCGATCCAGGCGCGCTCGAAGCGGAATTCACAACCTGCAGCTTGTCGGCTCTCCCGGCCGAGGCTTCGAGCGTGTCGCCGGCCAACAAGCGCGCATACTCGCTCTCCGGACGGGAAGGATCGTAGTAAAACCAATATGTTCCATCCGCCTTTTGTTCAACAACCACGTCAAACTTTCCGAGGTGAAGCCCCTTCATGGCAGCTTCACGCTCTGCAACGACTGCGCGAAGTTGAGATCGTTTGTCCGATCCGGAACCGCCAAGTTGCTCCGCAGTCTTCTCTGCACTCGTTCCAGCAATTACCGCGACCGCGTGCTGATCAGCGGGCTTGTTGCGGAAGGCAACACCCAGCCCAAGCGAGAGGAGAAGGGGAAATCCAAAAACCCAAAAGATAATTTCCGGCTCGCGCTTCAGTTCAAGCAGTCGGACCCAAAGCAAATTCCGATACGCCGACCAGCGCCCCGCTCGACGCGGGCTTTGAGACGACGGCTTCCGCGAACCCTCGTTAGGAGAGGTCCGCGAAACAGAGGGATTCGGCGTGCTGATTTCGGTGGCCATCTACTCCTCCCTCAAGTGTCGTCCGGTGAGGCGAACGAAAACATCTTCGAGGCTAGCTTGACGCGTGCTGAGATGTTCGAGGCGATGCCCTCGACCATTCACCGCGTCGAGCAGCGCCGGAATCGTGAGGTGCGGTTCTCGCACGTTCAGGCAGATGGTATGGTCCTCGTTGCGAACCGTTTCAACTCCGGGCAGCGAACGCCACATGTCGAGACTGTCTGCTGGCGAACTCTTTTGAGTGCCGTTCGAACTGCCGCCACTAGCAACGCCGCCGTTCGTACTACTAGTCTGGAACTCAACCACATGATGTCCACCCAGTCGATCGATCAATTCCGACGGTGTGCCTTCCGCGATGATTACGCCCTGATCGACGATCGCCAGCCGATCGCAGAGCCGCTCCGCCTCATCCATGTAATGCGTGGTCAGCAGCACTGTACCGCCTTTCTTCTGGAAGACGCGAATGATCTCCCAAAGCTGGCGACGGCTTTGCGGATCGAGTCCAGTGGTAGGCTCATCGAGAAAGAGAATTCGCGGATTGCCAACCAGCGCAGTCGCAACTGCCAAGCGCTGCTTCTGCCCGCCGGAGAGTTTGCCGACCCAACTATCAGCCTTCTCGGTGAGCTGAAGTTCTTCAAGCACTTCTTCCGCCGCGCGCGGTTCATCGTAGAAGCTCGCGAAGAGTTCAATGGTCTCGCGCACGGTGAGCTTTTCCGTCAAGCGCGTTTCCTGGAGCGAAATGCCGAGCCACTCGCGCAATTGGCGTGGATTGTCGCTCCAAGCATGGCCGAAGATGCGAACCTCGCCCGAAGTCGGCGCGAGCAGACCTTCAAGAATCTCGATGGTCGTGGTCTTCCCTGCTCCGTTCGGGCCGAGCAGCCCGAAGCATTCGCCTGTCTCAATACGCAGGCTTAGCCCGCGAACGGCTTCTACTTTGCCGTCGTACGTCTTGCGCAGGTTGGTGCATTCGATTGGAGAACCCACCAAGGAATTCTAGCTTAGTCCACTCGTGTGGCGCGGACACTCTTGTCCGCGCTGGCACCT
>JBAWBE010000676.1:0-4621 GCA_049589635.1 Terriglobales bacterium | reverse complement strand
CCAGATGCCTGCACATAGAGCCACGACGATAGCGGGAACCCATGGTCCGAGGGTTCCGAGTTCGCTCGGCCGGAACAGAAAAACGAGCAATGCTGTCTGGGAGGCCGCTGAGCACATTTCCATATGTACTCTATGGCTTCCGGCAGCCACACTCAAGCGGATTCGGGTTAGCGACGCTGGGTTAGACGAGGCACGTATGGTCCCCACAATGGACCGCTGCGACCTCTGCAGACGTTATTTCTCCGAATGTGCACTTGTTGCCGGCGGTGAGGGGCGTGCACCTTCGAACACCGGATCATTCTGCAGGCGTTTCGGAAAGCTGTGCTCATAGCTCGCCAGACGAGGGCAAATCAGCCGGTGGACTCGTGTAAACCCAAAGGCTTTCATCTCGAGCATCGCATCGTCCGCGTTCCATCCTTTTGCCATGCGATAGGCTGCGATCATCATTCCGGTACGGTCGTCGCCCAGGCGGCAGTGGATAAATACCGTTTTGTCAGAGTTGTCACGCAGCAATTTCAGGAATCTTGCGAAGACGTCGTCGTGCGGGAAGGGACAATGCCACGACAACGGAACATATTTCATCCCGAGTTTGTCGACCTGTTTCGCCTCGTTACTCTGATTGCTACGATTGGAGCGCGTGTCGACAACGATATCGACGCCCATTTTTTTGAGTGTTTCGAAGCCTTCTTGATTTGGTTGCCCGCCGCGAAAGAGCATCGGCGTCACTTGGCCGAAGTTGCTGATCCCGTTTACCCTTCGCTTCTCGCCGCGGACCCGCGCGGCGCGTTCCTGTGATGGGGGCGTGTCTATGTTTTGCGCGTTGGCGTCGCAGGGCTTGGCTACCCAGATCATGGCAACGGACGAAAGGAAAAGAGCAAGCGACAATCGCCGGTGAGAGAACAGCAAGTTAACCATTTGCAGACCCGTTAAGATGCAAACTACTCGCAACTCGGTCTCAGTGGAAATGAAAAGGCCCGGCGAACCGGGCCTCTTGTGAGGAATCAGACTTCGGAATCAGACGTCGAGCTAAAACAATCTAGTGCGGGACTGGAGATGCGGAATTCCGTTCCGCGATCACCTTGCGGGCATTGTCGGCCAGAGCTCGTGCCTGCGGCATTAGCTCCAACGCTTTGACGACGTCGGGATCGGTTTCCGCGCGTACCTTCATGCCTTCTTCCTGGCCGAATGCGTCAATGAATATCTCGCTTTTGATGTTCGAGCGCAGCCAGTCGTTATTTTCGATCAGCTCGCCTTCCGTGTAGGGAATCTTTTCCGCGTCCAGGAACCTGCGGAAATCCTGGAGGATCACGTCGTCGACTTCGAAACTCTGCGAAATCTTGTGCGAGTTGGCGTAGTTCTTCGCAAAGTTGAACAGGGCGTAGTGCTGCAACAACGAATCCTGAAGCTTGTTGGATTTGTACGGAGCGAGCTTCACATCTGGCGTAATTCCGCCGCCGCCATACACGGTGCGGCCGCTGTCGGTCAGCTTGACCTCTTTGTTGGCGGTATTGTCTTCGTTCTCGCGCTCGTAATAGTAATCGTAGAGAGAGATGTTGCTGTAATCGCGCTGGATAAGGCGTCCACTGGGCGTGTAGTACTTGGCCGTCGTCAGAGCGAGGCCGGTGTTTTCAGCCAGCGGATAGACAGTTTGGACGAGACCCTTGCCGAAGGTAGTTTCGCCGACGATCAGACCACGGTCGTGATCCTGGATCGCTCCAGAAACGATCTCGGCGGCTGACGCGGTGCCGCGATTCACGAGCACGACAAGGGGATAATCTTTGCCGCCATTTCCGTGCGAGGCGACGTAGCGTTTTTCCGGTGAGGAGCGGCCGTGGTGCGAGACGATCAGCTGACCCTTCTTCAGGAACTTGTCAGCCACACCAACGCCTTCGCTCAAGAGTCCACCGGGATTCTGGCGGAGATCCAGAACCAGGCCTTTGAGGTCGCCCATCTGATCGAGCGCCTCGCTTACTTCGTGCTCGGTTGTTTCCTGGAAGCCGGAGACGTGCATGTAGCCTATGCCCGGCCGGATCATGAAATGTAGATCGACGCTGTAGCGCGGAATCTCGTCGCGAATAACGCTGAATTCGAGCGGGTGGTCGGCGCCTTCACGCAGCATGGTGATGCGGACCGTGGTGCCTTTGGGCCCTTTGAGCAGATCGGCGACGTCGGAGGTGCTCATATTGTCGGTGGGCTTGCCGTCAATGGCGGCGATGATATCGCCGGGGCGGATGCCGGCTCGATACGCGGGCGTTCCAACGAACGGGGCGATAACGATGACCTTGTTATTGCGCGGGCCGACCGTCATGCCGACGCCGTAATACTTGCCGCGCTGCTCTTCGCGGAGCTGCGAATATGACTTGGGATCGAAGAAATTGGAGTGGGGATCGAGCTGATGCAACATGCTCGGAATGGCCCCGTCGTAGATGGCCTTGTCGGCATTCACCGGGTCGGCGTAGTTTTCCTCGACCGTCTCATACACCTCAGTGAACTGCTTGAAGCTGTCGCGAACGTCGGAGTCGGTGCTGGGCGTCGCCGAGGGGCTAATCTTTTGCGCGAAAAGCATGCCGAGCAGGCCGAACAGCGCTAGGACGAAAACTACGAGGAAGAGAGAGCGACGAGAACTACCGGCCATGTTTCGAAATCCTCGGGCAGGCACAGTGGAGGGATAGACCCGCCCCTTCTGAGCGCAGTATAGCATGTAGATGCGCCTGTCTATTGGATGCAGACTTAGGGGTGTGGTTACATCAGATAGTGCACCTGGAGGCCTTGGCGCGCCCTGCCTGTGGGCAAAACTTGGGCGCAAGAATGCCGGGCAATAGATGCCGGGCAATAACTGTTGGCAGAAACTAGAGAGGGTCGGGAACGCGCGGGCGGGGCGCCCGTGCCTCCATTTCCGATTCAGAACAGGCGGGTTACGCCTTCTTCCAGTACTACTACCTTGTCTTTCACTCCCGCCGCGCTGGCTTCTCTTGCCAGCAACTGCAACGGTTCTTCGATCGGCTCGTGCGAGAGTCTGAAAGTCCCATAGTGCATGGGAACCATCCAGCGCGATTTCAGGTCGAGAAAAGCCTGCATAGCATCCGCCGGACTGGTATGGACGTTGCGGAATTGCGGCGGATTGTAGGCGCCGATCGGCAGCAGCGCGAGTTCGGGAGAGAGGCGGCGCCCGATTTCGCTGAAGCCATTGAAGTAGGCCGTGTCTCCGGCATGATAGACCGAGTGCTTGCCGGCGCGGAGAACGTAGCCTCCGTAGCCGCGATGTGAATCTTTGAGCACGCGGGCTCCCCAATGGCGTGAAGGGACGTGGGTGATTTCGAGCGCGCCTTCACGGTGCTTGTTCCACCACTCCATCTCGATAATCTTCTTAAAGCCGAGGTCGGAGACGAGGTCAAAAACGTGGTGCGGGACGATGAGCGTCGGTGCGCTGCCGGTTTCGCGGCGCGTTTGGCGTGCGATGGTCCGGAGTGACTGGCGATGTAGATGGTCGAAGTGCGCATGCGTGACGAGCACGACATCCATCGGCGGGAGGTCGCGCAGGTGCAGGCCGGGCTGGCGCAATCGCTTCAAAATGAACAGCCAGCGCGCAAAGTTCGGGTCGACGATGACATTCATTCCTCCCATCTGGAGGAAGAAGCTGGCATGGCCGATAAAGGTGACGCCCAGTTGGCCGCCTTTAACGAGTTGCGGCTTGTGCGTGCTTCCGGTACGCGGTGTGATGGCGGAATGACGGATGAGGCTGGTAAAGCTGCTGGCTCGCTTGCGAAGTGCCGGATTTTTTAATGATGACTTAAGCATTAGACCCAGCTGCGAGCCTCGATCCGCAAGCTTCAAGCAAACTCGCGCTGCTTTGGATCAAGCTCTGAACTACTTCCGATTCGTTCTTAAAAACCGCACAACCGGAACCCATGATCTGACATCTCCTTAGACGCCGTGGTTCAAGAATGATCGCTGCCTGTTGGATGCCTTAAAAGGCACCTCGGACGCTTGAAGCCGGCGACCCCAAGGGAACTGTTGTGGCCGTTTTGTGCTGCGGTGGTTCGAATTGTGCTCATTAGTGTATGTCAGTTCGGGTTGTCCTTGACCGTTACTTTCGTGGTCATATCTAATCGAAGTTCCTAAAGTTGGGAGAGGTAAAGTCAGAAGAGAAATCGGACGAACAGTTAGAGGAAGTCATAAAGAAAGTCGGAAGGAAGGACCAAATCTGATGCGGGTAGCATTTCTCGGTCTTGGAATCATGGGGCAGTCGATGGCCTCCAACCTCGTTAAAGCAGGGCATGAAGTCGCGGTGTGGAATCGCAGCGCGGGCAAGGACGTCGAAGGCGCGCGCACGGCGTCGTCTCCAGCCGATGCGTCGCAGGGCGCAGAAGTAATTTGGATGTGCGTCTCAGACACGAAGGCGGTTGAGAGCGTGCTATTTGGCGAGGGCGGAGCGGAGGCGTCGCTTACATCGGGAATGATTATTGCGGATTCGAGCACCATCTCTCCATCGGCGACGATGCGTTTTGCCGAACGCGTGAAGGCGCGCGGCGTCGATTATGTAGATGCTCCGATGACAGGATCGAAGATTGCGGCTGCCGGTGGCAGCCTGATTTTTATGGTCGGAGGCGACGAGGCTGTA
>JBAWBE010000675.1:0-6244 GCA_049589635.1 Terriglobales bacterium | reverse complement strand
GGTTACGACGTGCTCCCCTCGCTCGACGCGATCGCCGAGTTCCGAACCTTGACCTCCAACTACAGCGCGGAATATGGACTAACGGCGGGCGGCGTAATCACTCAGGTTTTTAAATCGGGAACCCAGCAGTTTCATGCTTCGGCGTGGGAGTTCTTCCGCAATGACGCGCTCGATGCCCGCGGCTATTTCAATCCCGCTCCGCAGCCCGTCACCGAGCTGCGATTCAACACCTATGGATTCAATGTGGGGGGTCAAGTCCCCTTGTGGAAGAATCGACCAACGTTTTTCTTCTACAATATGGAATGGCGCAGCCTGATCAACGGCGGGTCGCTGAATCAGAACTTCCCGGCTACGTCCAGTTATGGGGGAGATTTTACCCAGCTGAATACGCCGGAAACTCTCACGAATCTACATGCTCCTGCGGTTTGCCAACTCTCGGCGGCGCAGCAGGCCAATTTTACCAACGCCGGTCAGGCAATGAGTGGCTGCACCGGGGGCGTTCCCGATCCGACGCTGCAGGTACCGTTTGTCTATAACGGTGTCAATAACGTGATGAATCCTGCATTGATAAACCCCAATGCGACTACGCTTCTGAACGCGAAGATATTCCCCGCGACCGGCAACTCCGGCGTATTTCAGGGCGGAGCCAATTCGCCTACCAATGTGCGTGAAGAGATTGTCCGTATCGACCATACGTTTAACAGTAAGTTCTCGGTCTTTGGACACTTCGTGGCGGAGCAGGCGACGATCGGTTTTGGCACTACGCAATGGAGTGGCGATAACTCTCCGTCGGTCGGTGACACGATGGGCAACCCTTCGCACAGCGCGGTTGTGCATACAACCTACGTGATCAGTCCGGCGCTGCTCAACGAAGCGTCATTCAACTACAACGGCAACCGCATCAATATCACCCCGACCGGCGTATTTGCACTCCCGGCGGGTGCTAACACTAACAGAATATTTACCGGCCCGAGCAGCAGTATTCCGGGAATCAATCTGGGTAATCTTGCCGGGGCAGGCGGAGAATATACCTCCAACTGGACGCCGTGGGCTAACATTGCCAATGGTTATCAACTCAGGGACGACGTCTCCTGGAATAAGGGCCCTCACCAGATCAAGATCGGCGCGAGTTGGGCTCTTTGGAAAAAAGCGCAGTCCATATTTACGGTTCCACAGGGGAGTTACGACTTTAGTGCAGGCGCCTACACCGGCAACGGTTTCTCTGACTTCCTGCTTGGCTACGCCGGAGGTTATAGCGAAGACGCGGTCCATGACAGCGGTCAATACAATAACGTTTCCTGGGCTGCTTACATACAAGACAACTGGCGGGCAAGCAAGCGGCTTACGTTGAACCTGGGATTCCGTTGGGACGGAGTTCCGCATACTTACGAAGCCAATGACCGACTGGGCAACTTCTATCCCAGCTTGTTTGCTCCTGTTACGCAGGCGGAGGTACTTGCGCCAGGCTACTCGTCGATTCTTCCTACTTCTCCCGGCTTGGGAGTGAGTCCGAATCCAATTCTGGCCAACACTCCGATCTACCTAAACGGCATCGGAATCCCCGGTAAGAATGGAGTGCCGAAAGATGTGGTCGACAACCATTGGGCTGCTCTTGCGCCTCGTATCGGCTTTGCCTTTGATCCAAGGGGCGACGGCAAGATGGTCATTCGCGGCGGATTCGGCATCAATTACTCACGCATCCAGGGCAACGACATGTACAACGCGGGGGCGAACTCACCGTTCAATGCGACAGCCGGGCTCAGCAACGTTTTGCTATTCAACCCGCAGGTCGGCGTTCTGCAAGATAGTCCCGTGTCGATTCCCGTCGTCGATCTCACCACCATGGACAAGGACAATTACAAGTTACCGGTAACCTACCAGTACAGCCTTGGCGTTCAGGAAGCGCTCGGGCCAAGATCAGTGCTCTCGATAGCTTATGTCGGCAACCAGAGCCGGCATTTGAACGACTATCGTCAGTACAACCTGCCGCCATTCAGCGACCTGCCGAGCCTGGTCAGCACCAATAACCAGGGCAACCTTTACAACTATGATGTTCCTTACGTCGGGTACCGCAGCATTCGAATGTCGGAAGATGAAGCGAACGCCAGCTATAACTCGCTCCAGACCGACGTGCATGCGAATTTAAGAAAAGATCTTACTCTCCAGTTCGGCTACACCTATTCAAAGGCGATTGACCCCAGCAGCGCCAATGGCAGCGGAGCCGATCTAGAGAACGTTTCGGACCCGTATGTCGGATGGCGGTATGATGAAGGACCATCGCTTTTCGACCGCACGCATGTGGCGTTCGTCAACTTCGTATACACGCTTCCGATTTTTAACAACACTTCTAACCATTTGGCTAAGGCAACACTTGGTGGCTGGCAAGTGTCGGGCATCGTCACCGCGGAATCGGGACCACCCATTAACATTGTGCTCGGCGGCACGAGTGCTGGTAGCATTGTCCAGCAAGCGAGTAACCGGCCAGATGTAAGCGGGCCGATCCCGACTCCACATAAGGTCGCGGAATGGTTCGATCCTTCCGTGTTCTCGACTCCCGCAGATGGCACATGGGGTGACCTCGGACACAACGCAGTCCGTGGTCCCGGCCGCGACAACTGGAATCTCTCGCTCTTCAAGACCTTCGCGTTTACGGAACGGTTTCACTTCGAATTTCGCGCCGAGTCATTTAATACCTGGAACCACACGCAATTCCGGGGCGACGAAAACAATTCGAATGGGAATGGCATCGACACCGGTACCCTTGACTCCAGATTCGGTCAGGTCACGTCCGCTTATGACCCGAGAGTGTTTCAATTCGGTGCAAAGCTGATTTTCTAGGCACGTTACATCGATCCGGCTCACCGGTAGCGGGCGGGACCTAAGTTGGGCGCAAGGTTCTCTGGTAGTGACTGTGTGCTCGTGTAGGTCTCGGGCAAGGGGCCGTGCTCTTTAGTTGATCGCGAGTGATATTCTGGAATTTCGGCATGGACGAATTTTGTCGGTCTGCTTTCCGAACATGAAATGGAAGCTTCTTGGCCCGGTGATTGTTCTGTTGCTGTCCACTTCTGTTGTTGCCCAGATGTCCGAGCCCTCGGACGCGCTCGCTCTCGAACAACAGGGCAAGCTCGCCGAGGCGGCTGACGTTTGGCGTTCGGTGATCCGACAAAATCCTAACGATGCCGAGGCGCTTGCCAGCCTAGGTGTAATCCTTTCGAAGGAGCATAAGTACGACGAAGCGGCTTCCATCTACAAAAAGGCGATCGCGCTGAATCCGAAATTGCCTGGGGTGAAACTGAATCTGGGCTTAGCAGAGTTCAAGCAGGGACACTTTGAAGCAGCGCTCGCCCCTCTGCAAGCAGCGTCGGCGGTCGACCCGCATGACCAGCAGGCGTCGACTCTGTTAGGACTGTCGTATTACGGCGCCAAGCGCTTTGCCAAAGCGATTCAATATCTCGAGCCGGCTGCAAAATCCGATCCTGCCAACGTTGAACTTCGCGGAGTCCTGGCGCAGAGTTGCCTTTGGGCGAAGAACTACTCCTGTGCTTTAGACGAGTTCCATCAGATATTGCAACTCAATCCCAATTCTGCGTCTGCGCACGTCCTGAGCGGCGAAGCGCTGGACGGACTGGGGAGAACCTCGGAAGCGATCGTCGAGTTCCAGGCGGCGGCCAAGGCTTCCCCGCAAGAATCGAACGTCCATTTTGGCTTGGGATATTTGTTTTGGAAGTCGCACCGATACGACGACGCCAAGCGCGAGTTTGAGGCTGAACTCGCTTTTGATCCCAACCATCCTCAAGCTCTAGCTTACCTGGGCGATATCTCGATCAAGAGAAGCGATGCTGACGCCGCTCTGGATTTTCTTCGGAGGGCGGTCGCGACGAATCATGACATACGCATCGCCTATCTCGACTTAGGTGGAGTTCTTACGGAGAAAAAACACTATTCGGAGGCCGTCGTCGCGTTAAAACGTGCGGTAGAGTTGGACCCCGCTCAGCCCGATGCGCACTACCGGTTGGGGAGGGCATATCAGGCGATGGGGGACGCGGAGGCGTCGCGAAAGGAATTTGCAAAAGTCCGTGAACTGCACGAGAAAGCGGATGAGCCCTTAACATCCAAAATGTCTGCTGAACCGCCGCCATTGCCGCACTAGTAGCCGCACATCGTTCGGTAGCTATTACGACGGGAATTGATAGATTGAAAGTGACGAAAAGTCGAAAGTCAATGAACTTAGATAACCACTTACTGCGGGGTAACTCCTTGAGGTTTGGGATCGCCTTTGTAAGCCTTGCGCTCTGGTCGGCCTCCGCGCAGACACCTTCGAATCGGAACACATCATTGCCCTGGATGAATAGCAGCCTTCCTCCAGACGAGCGGGCAGCCTTGGTTATCAAAGAGATGACGCTCGATGAAAAGATCACGCTCCTGCACGGAACCGGCATGAAGGGCTTGAGTCCGATGAGTCCATTAGCCGTCAACTCGAATGGCGGCGCGGGATACGTCGTCGGTATTCCACGATTGGGGATTCCCGCGATTCAGATGTCAGACGCCGCTTACGGCGTAAGGGTGAGCGGAGAAAATGGCCGCTATTCTACGGCTTTGCCGTCCAATATCGCCGGCGCGGCGAGCTGGGACTTGGATGCCGCCTATGAATACGGTGCGCTCATTGGCCGAGAGCTTCGCGCCCAAGGCTACAACATGTCTTTGGGCGGAGGTGTGAATCTGGCGCGTGAACCGCGCGACGGCCGCACTTTCGAATACATGGGGGAAGATCCCATCCTTGCCGGCAAGATGGTTGGCCAAGTCATTCGTGGAGAACAGGCGCAACACGTTATTGGTGACATCAAGCACTATGCCCTGAACGATCAGGAGAGCGGTCGAAATGCTGTTAATGTCCACATTGACGAGCGGTCGATGAGAGAGAGCGATTTATTGGCCTTCGAGATTGGTTTGCGCGAGTCGAACGCGGCCGCGGTCATGTGCTCTTACAACCGTTTGAACGGCGACTATGCCTGCGAAAACAAGCACCTGTTGACCGATGTGTTGAAAAAAGACTGGAACTTCAAAGGTTTTGTTTTGTCGGACTGGCAGGGAGCGCACAGCACCGCGAAGGCGTCTGCCGCTGGATTGGACCACGAGGAACCGGGCGAAATCTTTTACGGCGAGGCGATGAAAAAAGCGGTGCTATCGGGCAAAGTTCCCATGAGCGAATTGGATGATCACGTTCACCGCATCCTTCGATCCATGTTCGCGAGTGGCGTGGTCGATGACCCGCCGCAAAAGAGCGTGGTAGATGTGGTCGGCGGTTTCGAACTGGCGCAGAAGATTGAAGAAGGAAGCATCGTGCTGTTGAGAAACGAGCACGCGCAACTGCCGCTCGATGTATCCACGATTGCAAGCATTGCAGTCATAGGAGCGCACTCCGACGTTGGAATGATTTCTGGTGCGGGGTCGGCTCAGGTCGATCCGCCCGGGGGAAATGCGATCATGCCTCCGGGAAAACGTGGAACTACCTGGCAGGCCCAGATATGGTTTCCGACATCGCCGCTGAAAGCCATTCGAGCCGGGGCTCCGCACGCCAAAGTTCAGTATGACCCGGGCACGGATCCCGCGGCTGCGGCCGCTTTGGCCAAGACGGCGGACGTGGCCATCGTTTTCGCTTATCAATGGGAGAGCGAGGGCATGGATCTCGATAGCCTGTCTCTTCCCGAGAATCAGGATGCTTTGATCGCCAGAATAGCGGCCGCAAATCCACACACGATTGTCGTCCTTGAGACTGGCGGTCCGGTGACCATGCTATGGGCGGATCAAGTGAGCGGCATCCTGGAAGCATGGTATGGCGGCATCCGGGGCGCTGAAGCGGTCGTCCGCGTAATTTTTGGCGACATTAATCCAAGCGGCAAGCTTCCTATAACCTTTCCTAAAAGTGAAGCGGATTTGCCCCATACGAGTATCGTCAAGCCACCTGTTGAGTCCACCACCAACGGCGAACCTGACGCATGGAAGAAAATTGCCGCAGGCCTGCCGGTGTTTCAGACCACGTATGACGAAGGATTGAAGGTTGGTTATAAGTGGTATGACTCGGAACACAAAGAGGTTTTGTATCCTTTTGGCTACGGCTTATCCTATACAGCATATAGTTATTCCGAACTAAAGGTGATCCGCGGTGACGGTATTAGTGTCAGTTTCACGATTAAAAATACTGGCAATCGGGCAGGGTCTGAGGTTTCAGAGGTCTATGCTACAC
>JBAWBE010000674.1:0-11191 GCA_049589635.1 Terriglobales bacterium | reverse complement strand
CTACGACTTTCTTCGAGATGCAGGTAAAGCGGAGGAGCCGCAGTGGTTGAAGGATCAGATGGCGGCTGCGCCCGATGCTCCGGCGCTGATCTCGCAACTCGCTGCGGAGGGTAAAGCTGCGATTTGCAATCAGACGATGAAGATGTTCGTCAGTATCTATGGCGCGCAGACCGGGAACATCGCGCTGAGTTTCTGGGCCACCGGCGGCATTTTCCTTGGAGGAAGCGTGGCCGCGAAGAATTTGTCTCTGATGAAAGATCCGATCTTCATGCAATCGTATCTGGACAAGGGACGGATGGCGTCGCTGCTTAAGGAGATGCCGATCACGGTCGTATTGAATGACGATGCGGGACTGATTGGGGCAGCGCGATATACGCTGATTGAGAAGGCGTTTCGGAGCCAGAAGCGGGCCTGAAGACGGCGAAACGAGGGTTGGCGATTTGCAACAGTTAGGATCGCAGGTGTGGCTGGGGAGTCGTCCTGCTGCCACGACGCTTGTAGAAAATAAAAGCAGCGACCGCCCCGATTCCGAACAATAGCATCGGGACTGGGCCCAGTGCGGATGTACTCACGTCGTGGAAATCGGTGAGGGCGTTTCTGCTCGGATTTTGTGGGTCGTAAAACACAATCACTTGCTTGCCGATAGCAAGTTCGCTTCTTTTAGGACTCTCCCACCCTGTGAAATATTTGCCATCCACCACAAACTTGTAGACGTATTGATTGTGATTGGCAGGCTCGTAAGCAGTGACAATCCCAGACGCCGTTTGTTGGCGTCCCGCAATCTGACCGTCCGTCCTCCATTCATGAATCAGGAAAGCCAGCCCGAGAGCCCACGGCAATACGATCAGTAGATTCCACCACGAAGGGTAATTCCACGTTCGGGTAGTTCTTGCCAACATCCCGTCAATTGCATTTCCAATTGTCATCGTGCGGCACAACGAGAATTAGAGCACATTCACCAACATAACGGCGAGTGTTGTTAACAGCGATTACATTGACAACTCGTCCCGTTGCAGTCTCCGACTCCCCGGAGGAATTCGAGTCGTGAGCTACACCATCCAGATCTAGCGCGTTCTTGCGCGACCTGTAACACAATTTCAGCGGCGCCATTCGTCGATCAGATTCGCGACCAATCCAGTCCAGCCGGTCTGGTGGCTGGCGCCGAGTCCCATGCCGGTGTCCCCATGGTAATACTCGTTGAAGAGCAGACAATCACGCCAATGCGGATCGTCCTGGAATTTCGCGTATGCGCCGAAGCAGGGCCGCTTACCATTTTGATCGCGCTTGAAAATAGAAATCATGCGATTGGCGGTTTCCTCTGCGATCGACGACGCGGTTACCAGCTTCCCGTCGCTTCCCGGTATCTGTACCGAGAATTGCGGGCCGAGCGCATCACTGAACCGTAAGAAAGAATGGATGAGCAGGTACGATGTCGGGAACCATACCGGACCGCGCCAGTTGGAATTCCCGCCCTTGAGTTTGACTTCGGCTTCACCGGGCTCGTAACCGAGAGTGCGATCTCCGAAGCGAAACGGATGTTGCTTGTGAAATTTTGATAGGCTTCGGATGCCATAGGGTGAGAGAAACTCTTCGGGATCGGAGATGCGCTCGAGCAAGCGCGCGAATTGGTTCGGATCGGCGATCGAGAGCACGTAACGTTTGCGGCCATCGTCCACCGCGTAACATGCATCGCCGACCAGGTCAGGCCGGTTTTGAATGAACCACTCGACGTCCCGCAGGAAGCTCGGGTAAGCCTTCAGCTCCTCGCGATCGAGCACTTCAATTCCATACAGCGGAATCAGGCCGACCAGCGAACGGAGACGGAACTTGTGAAATTCTCCGTTCGGATAACGGAGGACATCGTAAAAAAATCCTTCTTTCTCATCCCATAATTGATATGCCCGGCCGCCCATCTTTTTCATGGCCGCGCCGATGTAGATGAAGTGCTCGAAGAACTTGGTGGCAACGCCTTCGTACACACGATTCTGCTTCGCTAATTCGAGCGCGATGCGCATCAGGTAGAGGCAGAAGAAGCCCATCCAGCCAGTGGCATCCGCTTGTTCGAGGATGGCGTCTCCCGGAAACCGTTCGCCGCGGTCGACCACCGCGATATTGTCCAAGCCCAGAAATCCGCCTTCAAAAACATTGTTTCCCTGGCTGTCCACGCGGTTCACCCACCAGGCAAAATTCATCAGCAACTTATGCAGACACTTTTCCAGAAACTCCGAGTCGCCTTTGCCGGTGCGCTGCTTCTCATTCTGATAGACGCGCCAGCATGCCCAGGCATGCATCGGTGGATTCAAGTCGGAGAACTCCCACTCGTAGGCGGGAATCTGTCCGTTCGGGTGCTGGAACTGCTCGAAGAGCAGCACCCACAAATTTTCCTTGGCAAAATCCGGATCGACCAACGCCAGGCTGATACATTGGAACGCCAGGTCCCAAGCAGCGAACCATGGAAATTCCCACTTGTCCGGCATGGATAGGATGCGCATCGAGTTCACATGCCGCCAGTGCACATTGCGGATGCGCTTGCGAGATTCGGGCGGCGGCAGTTTGGGATTGTCGCCCTCCAGCCACAGGTCAACGTCCCACAAATAAATCTGCTTGCCCCAAAGCATTCCCGCCAGAGCCTGCCGCTGAATTTCTTTTTCGTCCGCGGTGGCCTTGGGAGGATGCACGACGGCGTAGAACTGATCGGCTTCCTTTTTTCTCTGCGCGACGATCTTGTCCACGTCGTCGAGAGGGCGATCGGTCTGAGGTTGACCCAGTTTCTCCGGCGTCAAGCGTAGGCGCAGGACTACAGACTCTTTCGCAGGGACAGAATATTTGTAGTGAACGCAGGCTTTCGTCCCTTCCTGCGCCGGATTTATCGAGTTCTCTCCGTTCACGATGTGGCCGTGGAATGCGTCCTTCACGTATGGCTTGCGATTGCCTGCGCTTTGGTAGAGGCGCATCGCGTTGTTTTCGTTGTCCGTGAATATCGCACTCCCACCTGCCGGAGCATAAAGGTAGCGGCGTCCCAGAGAATATGGAAACTGCAAATTGTGCAGCGCGGGCTTTTGGAAATCATCTGCAACCAGCGTGACGTGATCGTTGGTGGCGCGATCGAGGGTCATGAGGGGCTCGCTGCCCGCAGGATCGGTCCACGCCCACGTGTTGCGGAACCAGAGGTGAGGTAGTAGATGAAGTTCGGCCGCTTCCGGGCCGCGGTTGAAGGCCTCAATGCGAATGCAGACGTCTTCGGGCCCTGACTTCGCATATTCGACAAACACGTCAAAGTAGCGATTGTCGTCGAAGATCCCGGTATCCAGCAGTTCGTACTCGGGCGCTCCTGCCTGCCCCGATCGCCGGCGATTTTCTTCGATCAACTGCGCGTATGGAAACTCGCGCTGCGGATACTTGTAGAGCATCCGCATGTAGCTATGGGTGGGCGTGCTGTCGAGATAGAACCAGTATTCCTTGACATCTTCGCCGTGATTTCCCTCGCTGCCGGAGAGCCCGAACATCCGTTCTTTGAGAATCGGATCGTGGCCATTCCATAGCGCAAGCGCGAACACCAGCAACTGGTAACGGTCGCACAAACCAGCGATGCCATCTTCACCCCAGCGATAAGCCTTGCTGCGCGCCATGTCATGAGTCAGAAATTCCCAGGCGTTTCCGTCCGCGCTGTAGTCTTCTCGCACGCTGCCCCAGGCACGCTCGCTGACGTAGGGTCCCCACTTGCGCCAGGGCGCGACCGTTTCATTGGAGGCTTCGGCGAGGCGCTGATGTTCAGGGCTTAGCGGAGAACCGTCGGGGTTGACGCCCATAATTTAGCGGCTTCCCTTTTCCGCCGACAGGAGCGCGCTCACCTTCTGCATTTGCGCAGCATACCGGGGTGCGTTGTATGCCGATGGATCGTCGAGTTGTTGAAAGAGTCCGGCGATCGCAGCTTTGATTTCCGCTACGTCGAGACTCTTCACATGCTGCTGGTACACGCTGAACAGCGAGTCGAGCGACATGGCAGCCTGCCCGGCGGCGCGCTGTCCCTGCTGAGAGAGGGCGCCGGAGTCGCCGGCAATTTTCCGCATTACCTGCAGCGTGAACTCCTGATCGTACCTTCGGCCATTCAGCGAACCAGCAAGGGAATGTGCGAGTTCCGCTGCGCGATCAGCCGAGGCCGCAATTTGTTCATGGTCGCCGTTGAGTTGGCCCATCAATCCGCCGAGCGTCGCCATTTCCGATTCGAGCTTGCTCGCGGTGGCAGCATCGGTTTCCGCAGCGGCGTAGCGAAAGACTACATACCGGGCCGCATTCCAGGCGGGAACACCGGGCGTGCGGCCGACATAGCCGACTTCCTGACGCCAACTGTCTTTGGCTGCCGTCAAGCTGTGGTGACAGGCAAAGCAATCAAGCTCAGAATATTCCGGCCAGCTGGAACTGCGGGCGCGGCGCGCAAGACGTTGCAGACTATCGCGCAACTGCATGCCTTGGCCTACAGCCCACTCTTTGGTTCCGAACCACGGACTCTCGTCAGCCTCTTTCCAGTGTCGCGGCATCACCGCGCTGAAAAGATTCAATTCGAAGGTCAAGTCAGGATGGCCCGCGGCAATCATCTGGTGATCGACGGATTTTTCCTCAGTTCCAACGTGACAATGAAGGCATGTGTGGCTACGTATCGCCAGATCGCGGAGATCTCGCATGCCCAGTTGGGCCTTCTCGTCGGCAGTTCGATTTTCCCAATCTTTGACCGTATGCGATCCGAGCCAGCCAGCCGCCGGGCCGTGGCAATTTTCGCAGCTAACGCCATCGCTGATTTCGAAGGTCTGTGCGCGCATCTCGGGCGCGACCGAGAGCGCGTGGCAGGCCAGACATTTCTGGTTCTGGTTGGGAGGAGAATTTAAGTTCAGAATCTTTCCCATTCGGACGGAAACGTCGTTTGAAAGAACTTGATACGCACGCGCGTGTTTGTCCTGCCCTGCCCAGATGCTGTACTCGTTCTGCGCGACGCGAGTGATGGTCTTCGGCTGGATGCTTCCATGACAACTGCTGGACGCGCATCCGCCCGGCCCGTTGTACTTGCCCACCACGGAATTCTGGGCCGGAGTGGACGATGAAGCGCCTGGCGCGGAAATAGCTGGTGCCGCAATAACAAAGGCGAAGGTCAGACAAGCCGCAGTTCGCAACGCCACCCGTGGGTAGTCTACCGTGTACATTTTCTGGGGCGATCGTCTTGCTTATACCCACTTTCCGGCGCGAAAACAATTGACTGCATGGTACGTACCGGAATCGTCGACACGGCGTGTGCCGACTCGGTCTGCCCCAAGTTCGCCATTCCCCACGCCGAACATTTGACGCTAAGATTTCGACAAACCTGTCACCATCGCGGAGACAAGAGGACCCCGGCGTGTGATCGACGAACTTAGGTCCATTCAGCACGAGTTTGGCTATTTGCCGGCCGACCGGTTGCATGATCTCGCCGCAAAGATTCAGGTGCCGCTCAGCCAGATCCATGCGGTGGCCAGTTTTTATCCCCACTTTCATCTCACACCGCCAGCCCAGGCTGAAGTGCGCATCTGCGCCGATATGGCCTGCCATCTGCGTGGCGGAACCAACCTGAAACGTGGGCTCGAGCAAGCTTTCAGCGGCGGCTCGGAAAAAGTTGCGGTGCGCAATGTGTCCTGTCTTGGACGCTGCGATCAGGCACCCGCGCTCTCGATCAATGATCAGATCTACGGCAATCTCGACGAACATCGCGCTTCGGCGCTAGTGCGAGACGTACTCTCCGGACGCGAACTCCCGGCAGAAAAACATCATGATCGTCGGACTCCGGTCGTCTCCGATCCTTATAGCGGTGATCCTAAATATTCTGTGGTCCGGCAGTTTGTCGAGAATCCCGATTGGAACGGCGTAGTCGCCACCCTCAAAGGAGCCGGCCTGCGGGGCATGGGCGGCGCTGGCTTTCCTACCGGCAGCAAGTGGGAGATCGTGCGCAATGCTCCGGGCAAAGAGAAATACATTGTCTGCAACGCGGATGAAAGTGAACCCGGCACGATCAAAGATCGCTTCATCATGGAGAACGTCCCGTACCTGGTGATCGAGGGGATGATCGTGGCAGGACTGGTCACCGGCGCCCGCCGTGGAATCCTGTACATCCGGCACGAGTACGAGCGGCCTCGTGAAATTCTCCAGGAAGAAATCGACCGCTGTTATCGCGAAGGGCTTCTCGGCCCGCGAATTCTCGGAAGCGCGTTAGCGTTCGACCTCGAGATTTTTGTCAGTCCCGGCGGCTACATCTGCGGCGAAGAGAGCGCGTTGCTCGAGGCGATCGAAGGCAAACGCGCTGAACCACGCAACAAGCCGCCCTTCCCAGGCACCAATGGACTCTGGAACCAGCCGACCGCCATCAACAACGTGGAGACCTTCACCTTTGCCACCGTTATCCTTGCCCGCGGGGCCGAGTGGTTCAAGGCGCAGGGAACGAATGGCGCTTTCGGCATGAAGTTCGTGGGCATCAGCGGCGATGTGAATCGTCCCGGAATCTACGAAGTCCCGATGGGCACGAAATATTCTGATCTGATCTACAACTACGCGGGCGGCATCCTCGAAGGCCGTAATCTTCTGGCCTACGCGCCCTCGGGACCATCTTCCGGATATTTACCCGCTTCGATGGCTGATCTCGCACTCGACTGGAACGCTGTGGCAGCAGCCGGTTCGATGGTCGGCTCGGGAGCGATTGTGGTTTGCGCCGAAGGGCGATGCATGCTCGACATGGCGCTCAACGCGGTTCGCTTCTACCGCAACGAATCCTGCGGCAAGTGTGTTCCCTGCCGCGTGGGTTCGCAGAAACTCGTCGAGATGCTCTCGGGATGGACCGAGGGCCGCTCCTCAAGCACCGATCTGCCATTGCTCGATGAACTCACCCACGCGTTGAAAATGACTTCGATCTGCGGCCTCGGCCAGGTGGTGCCCGTGCCGATCGCGTCGGTGCTGAAACATTTTCGCGAAGTCGTCGATGAGCACCTCACCAATCGCCGCTGCTCGGCGGGAGTCTGCTTCCCACGAGGGACGGCATGAGCACCAAACCCGCCGCCGAAATTCAGCTGACCATTGACGGTGTACCAGTATCGGCTCCGCCGGGGACGACGATTTTTGATGCGGCCCGGCTCAACGGCGTTACCATTCCAACTCTCTGCCACCAGCAAAACGAAAATCCAGTCGGAGTATGCCGCGTATGCGTAGTCGACGTCGGCCAGCGCGTCTATGCCGCGTCCTGTATTCGTCAGGTTGAACCTGGCATGGCGGTGAAAACCGCGACCGATCTGGTATTGGCGGCCCGTCGCACCTTGGTCGAGCTGCTGATGTCTGACCATCCCTCGCCCTGCGCCCGCCAGCAACAATCCGGAGACTGCGAACTGGAGCAACTCGCCAGCGACGCCGGCATTAAAGAGCCGCGCTTCCCGCGTCGCACAACTCCGCGCGGCAAAGACGACTCTTCGGCCGTCATCGCAGTCGATCACGAAGCCTGCATCCTCTGCGACCGCTGCGTGCGCGGTTGCGACGATATTAGGCACAACTGGGTGCTCGCGCGCCGCGGCAAGGGATACCAGGCCGGCATAGCCTTCGATAACAACTTGCCGATGAGCGAGTCGTCGTGCGTGTCGTGTGGTGAGTGCATGGTTTCCTGTCCGACTGGAGCGCTCACTAATAAGCGAGTCGTAGGGACGCAGCTCGGCCAAGGAGACGTGCTCAATCCCGCGGAGTTGTTGCAGCTGCCGATTTTCGAGAATGTCTCCGGAACCTTTCTTGAACTCAACCAGAAGGCAGTCGTAAAGCGGCGTTTCAAGGCTGGAGAAACCGTCTGCCGGGAAGGCGAGTTCGGTTCGACGGCCTTCTACATCCTCGAAGGCAAGGCGGAGGTTTTTCTCTCCAGCCCGATCGCCCACGTCAAAACGGAAGGCAGCAGCAAAGGCTTCTTCAGCAAACTGCAAAGCTTGCTGGCGCCCCGCGAAGGAGACCGTCGCCCCGAAGAATCCGACCGCCCTTTCATTCCCATCGATGCATCGGTCGATCTGCCGTACGACAACCCCATCGCTGAACTCAATCCCGGCGACATGTTCGGCGAAATGACGTGCATGAGTTATTACCCCCGCTCGGCGACGGTGCGCGCCCGGACAGACTGCGTGATGCTGGAAATGCTGCGCAACGTGCTCGACATTTTGCAGCGCAACAAGACTTTTCGCGCCCAACTGGAGCGAAACTATAGGGCCCGGGCGCTCGACTCGCACCTGCGCAGCGTTCCTGTGTTTAGGTCGCTCACTCAGGCCTTTATCGACCACCTGCGCGATCGCGTCGAGTTAATGCGCTTCAATCCCGGCCAGCTGATTTGCCGCCAGGGAGATCCCGCCGACAGCTTTTACCTGGTCCGGATTGGCTTTGTGAAAGTTTCAGAGCAGCGTCCCGGCGGCGAACTCGTGCTGGCATACCTCGCGCGCGGCGGGTACTTCGGCGAAATCGCGCTCCTCAGTGGCATTCCGCGCTCGGCGACCTGCACGGCTCTTGATCATGTGGAAGTCGTGCGCATCTCCGCTGAAGATTTCCAGCTCATGCTCGACCGGTTCCCCGAAGTTCGTCAAAAGCTAGAGGCAATCGCCCGCGAACGCATCGAAGAAAACTTGCGGCACACCGTGCAGGCGCAGAACGTCCCTGTGGATCAATTCCTGGCCCAGGGCTTGATGGAGGCGCAGAGCCTTCTAGTTCTCGATCTCGAGAAATGCACACGTTGCGATCAGTGCGTGCGCGCCTGCGCCGATGCCCATCAAGGCGTCAGCCGTCTGGTTCGCGAAGGTCTGCGCTTCGATAAATATCTCGTGGCCACTTCCTGCCGGCAGTGTCGCGATCCGCTTTGCATGGTGGGATGCCCTGTCGGCTCCATCCGCCGCCGCAACACGCTGGAAGTCATCATTGAAGACTGGTGCATTGGCTGCGGTCTGTGCGCCAACAACTGTCCCTACGGAAATATCAATCTGCATCCATTTCCCGCCGAGCTTGATGACCTCGCGCATCCCGGACACAAGATCGCGGGCGTGCGGGTGAAAGCGACCTCCTGTGATTTGTGTCATGACCACGCGGAGCCGAGCTGCGTCTATGCCTGCCCGCACGATGCGGCGCATCGGGTGAATCCGCCGGAGTTTTTTGCCGGTCTACTGGCGCAACCCGCGCCCGCCAAGAGTAAGCACAGAGTCAAGAACTAAAGCCAGGAGCTGAAGCCGCTTGCTGATCGATCACACGCACCGCAAATGGTTCTTCGGCAGCATTGCCGGACTCGCCGTAGCGACCGCGGCGTACATCCCCTATAGCCTGCGCTCGCCGCAAGGAGCACGCGGCGGGAGCGCCTTGGGATTGACCTACGGAATCACCGCCTTCCTCTTCATGATCTTCGTGGGACTGCTGGGCGCGCGCAAGAAAGTTCCGGTGTGGCGTGTGGGACGCGCGCAGTCCTGGATGCGCGGCCATCTCTGGCTTGGCTTTGTCAGTTTCCCACTGATTCTCTTTCACGGCGGATTTCATTTCGGCGGACTGCTCACTCGGGCGCTAATGTGGCTGTTCGTCTTCGTTTGGGTGAGCGGCATATTGGGCGCGGCGTTGCAGCACTTCATGCCGCGCTTCCAAACGGCGCAGCTTCCGCTGGAGACGATCTATGAGCAGATCGACCGGGTGCGAGGGCAACTAGCTGAAGAGGCAGGCCAACTAGTCGAGGAAACTTGTTCGGCACTGGAAGGCGAAGTTTCGCGCGCCAGTGAACGGCAGCGCGCCATGTCGGCCAGCGCCGGCACACAGGGAGGGCTTACGGTCGCTTCCGGACTGCAAGCCAACCAGCAGGTGAGCACGCAGTTACGCCAGCTCCTGGACGACGAAATGTTGCCTTACCTCGAAAGAGCAGGGGCTCACGCCATGAGCCTGGGAAACGAAGCACAGGCGCAGGCGATGTTCCAGCGCTTTCGCGTGCTGCTTCCTCCCGAACTCCACTCAAATCTGGATGACCTGGAAAACATTTGCGAGGAGAAGCGTCAACTGGACAAGCAGAGCCGCCTGCACAAAATTCTGCACGGGTGGCTGCTGGTACATATTCCGCTCTCCTATGCGCTGCTGCTGCTGGCTGCGGTACACGCGGTGGTGGCCTTGAAATTCTGAGATACGAGATTTTGAGTATTCGAGACTTTGAGTATTAACGATGCTGAGACGGACGCGAACAACCAAGAAGCTGGCAAAGCGGATTGACCTTCAGTACTTCGCGCATCCGCATCCTTTTCGGACTTGGCGTTTCTGGTTGTCAGTGACGATCCCGTTGTTCGCACTTGGATGGTTTATCACGCAGCGCGCTCAGGGCGGTCAGAAGGTCTATTCGAGCGGCCAACTTTCGCGGGCACATGCCGTATTCACGCAGCAGTGCGGGCTTTGCCACGTTACGCAGGCTGGCGAGTTCACTGCGCATGTGACCGACAAAGCTTGTCTCACGTGCCACGACGCGCCGCTGCACCATGCCAATCAGACCTTCGCTCCCGCATGCTCTACATGCCACGTCGAACACAAGGGCGCCGTGCTGCTTCAATCGACGTCGGATGCGGCATGTACAGAATGTCATGCCCGGCTTCGCACGCGCGATGGACAACCGCACTACGTTGCCACCATCACCAGCTTTGAAAACAAGCATCCGGAATTTGCGGCGCTGCGTTCGGGTAAGTCCGACCCGAGTGGAGTCCGGCTAAACCACTACGTTCACTTGCAGCCGAATCTGATGGGCCCGAACAACACGCGCGTGCAGATGACGTGCGATGACTGCCACCGCGCGATTGATATGGGGACTTGGCCCTATGGAACCGAAACGCACCCCGTCGCGCTCAATGATGTGCACGTGAGTCTTCGCCAGGGCAATGCGTATATGGCCCCGCCGGAGTTCACGAAGCAGTGTGCCGGCTGCCACACCCTGCAATTCGACCAGCGTTTCGGCAATGAGCAAGTGCCGCACGACAAGCCTGAGGTCGTACACGCATTTCTGTTGAAAAAATTCGAAGAATACATTTTGGCTCATCCGGCGGCGATTCACGAGATCGACCCACCGAACCGCCAGATTCCAGAACGGGCTCGCATTCCGAAGGCTGCGCACAATGCGTCGGAGTGGGTTCGGTTCCGCGTCGATGACGCAGAGTGG
>JBAWBE010000673.1:0-15991 GCA_049589635.1 Terriglobales bacterium | reverse complement strand
TCCCAAAGGCGATTTGACACCGATTTTGCGGCGGCCTATACTCGGCGTCCACGCCACGAATTCCCTCCGGAGAGACTGCCATGTTGAAAAGTTCAGTAGTGCGTTTCGTGATCTTCGCTTCTGTTTTTGCGATGCTGAGCATTACATGTGCTCGCGCGCAAACGCATTTTCCGAAATTGACTCCGCAGAACAGTGGAACGACTGAAGGCTTGATCGCGGTCAGTCCGGTGAATGCGAAGGTAGTTTGGGCGGCGGGAAGGCACGGAACTTTTCTAGTCACAACCGACGGCGGAGCAACCTGGAGATCGGGTCAGGTCAAAGGCGCGGAGTGGCTGCAATTCAGGGACGTGCAAGGGGTGAGCGCGAACGTTGCGTATCTGCAATCGATCGGAAACGAGCCTGGAAATTTCCGCATTTACAAAACTGAAGACGGGGGCGCGACCTGGACGCGCCAATTCAAGAACGAGTTAGCGGGCGCGTTCTACGACTGCTTCGCATTCTGGACGCCGAAGCGCGGCATCTCGCACAGCGATTCAGTCAACGGAGTGTTTCCGGATATTCGCACCGAGGACGGGGCGACATGGCAAAGCATCGAGAACAACATGCCTCCTGCGCTGCCGGGGGAGGCTTCGTTTGCGGCCAGCGGCACGTGCGTGGCAACCCAAGGCGCGAACAACGCGTGGATCGCGACCGGCGGTGCACCGATCGCGCGCATCCTGGCGACCGCCGACGGCGCGGATACCTGGAATGCCTATGACACTCCGCTGGTGAGCTCGGCCAGCGCGGGTGCATTTACGGTTGACTTCCGGGATGCCGCGAACGGAATTGTCGGTGGCGGCGATCTCGATCCGAGCGATCCCGATAACGCGCGCACCGCATCATCGAACGATGGCGGACAAACCTGGACGCTGACGACCGCGCCTCCGGTGACCGGAGCAATTTTTGGCCTGAGTTATGTACGCCAGATAGGCGGCTGCGGCGCGCGCGCGAAATGCGCGGACTTCACGCGCTACGTGGTCGTTACGGCCGATACGGGCGGTGCAGCGTGGACTCCCGATGAAGGAACGACATGGTATGTCCTGCCCGGAGTGAGCGGTTGCTGGGCGGTCGCATTCGCGAGTCCGAGTGCGGGCTGGCTGGTTGGGACGAATGGACAGATCATTAAAATTAGTTACTGAGTCGACATGAATCGCCTCGCTGGGAGTAACTCTCCGGGAGTAAGAGGAGTTGGTGCGAGGAATCAGATACGAAATCAGCGAGTGCGAGAGAAGCACGAGGAGCGTCGCCTAATTAGGCTTCGAGTTCGCGGTCTGATTGTGCGCATGCAACCAGGCTTCGGCTTGCTGCCTCGCGGCCGCGACTTGGGCTTGCGTCATTTGGGCGGATAGGCCTTCGAGGCGCGACTTACTGTTCTCATCTCCCTGGGCCAGTGCGAGCTGCGACCAAAAATAGGCTTTGGAAAAATCCTGTGGAACTCCGCGGCCCGCCCAATAGTAAGCGCCCAGCGTGGATTGGGCGCGAACATATCCTTGCTCGGCCGCGCGCTCGAACCATTGAACGGCTAGCGCGTCGTCCTTGGGAACGCCATCGCCATCGTGATAGAGAACGCCGAGTTGCCACTCGGCATCGGGATTGCCCCGGTCGGCGAGTTGGCGCAGTTCCGCGGGCGAGAGCGAAAGCGCGGCACGGTGGCTGTCAGCCGCGCTTTGCGTGGAAGAACTGGACTCTGCTGGGGCCGATGAGTGCTGGGCCGCTTGCGCCCGACGCAGCCAGAAGGCTTCGATGGTAGGCGCAAGCAGATAGCCGAGAACCATCGCCGCGACCGCGATCGTCAGCACGAGCAGCGCAAGATGAGAGAAGGGGAAACGGCGCGCGGGAGACAAGCTGGCTTCGGTAACTTCTTCGAAGTCTTCCTCCGATAATCGTTCGGATGACGGCTCGGAAGCGCGCTCCGACAAGCGCTCAGAAGCGCGAGCGGGGGTTTGATCAGAAGATTGCTTGAGGATCTGCTCGAGAACGGCGTTGCGCTCGGCTGCCTTCCGGCGAATTTCTTCCGGCTCCGGCGCTGCATCTTCTTTGGCGGCTGCTTGTTTTGGCGACGCGATCTCGGGCGGCAGAATTGCGACGTCATTATTTGCAGCTTCTCGTTTGTTCTCTTGCTCGTTCTCTCCCTCGTTTACTTGCTCGTTTTCACCTTCGTGTACTTGTGCTCGTGCATCTTGTCGTAATTCTTCTTGTGCTTCGACCTTTTGTGCTTCGGCCTTTGACTTATTTACCGGCTCGCCCCCGGAACATGGAACCAACTCTGCCAGCCGCTCCATGACAGTTTCGTGGGGCTCGCTGAAAGTATGGGGATAGGGAGAGAAGACTTCGATGAGGCCAACCACGCGAAAGTCAGCAAAGATCGGCGCGGCCATGAACGAGCCGATGCCGAACATGCGGCAGATTTCCGGATCGACGCGCGGATCGCTTTCCGTGTCAGCGCACGAAACCAGAATGCCATTTCGAAGGCATTCTCCAGACAATCCGCTCTGCGCTTCCACTTCAGAGCTAACCGGAGGAGCCGGTTCGCCGACTGAAGCGCGGCAAACGATTTTGTCATCCGTGAGAAGCGCAAGCGCCGCGCCAGATGCTCCCGTAAAGATGACCGCGCGCTCGGCGATGAAGCGCAAAACGGCGGCGGAGTTGGCGCGAGTGTCGCCGTCGATTGCACCGGCTTGGATCTCCTTAATTTGCCGTCGAACGTCATCGAGAGCTGAGAGCAGCCGGGCGCGAGCGGAATCCTCGACGTCATTCGAGGTCTCGGAATCGTTAGCAAGCTCCCGAATCGGAGGCTGAGCCGGCTCTGCTTGCGGCGCAGGGGCCAGCAGATCGGCCGTGGAATCTTCGGACGTGAAACGTCGGGCTGTAGAAGGTTGAAACATGACCAATTCGCTGGCGCGTAATTCCTCCTGCTGACGAGCAAGCTGTTTCGACCGCGTCGAGTAATTCGTCGAGGCGACCAGGAGATTGGCGAACAGCCACTCCTTCAGAACGTGGCGCGAGCTGTCGCTTAGAAAGGAGAAGCGGATTCCAGCGCGGCCGGTATCGTCAGTCCACATGACCTGACCGCTGCCGTGTACGAACTGCCTTGTCTCGGGGAGATCGAGGCACAAGGTGACGGCGCGATTCACTTCCAGATGGTGGCCAGTTTGCGGACCGGCGCTTTGCGGGTCGTTATTTTGCAGATCGTTATTTTGCGGATCCGTATTTTGCAGATCCGTATTTTGCAGGCCCGCGTTTTGCGGAGCAGAGGGACGCGCGGTCTGAACGGCAAAGCCGTTCTCGTGCAGGTCAACCAACTCGCTCAGGTCAACCACCGCGCCCGACTGTGGCGTGTTGAAGCTGACATAAACGGGCGTGTGAAGCTTCTGACGAACAGAGCGGCGCCGCTCACCATTACGAAGTTGCGCGTCAGGATCCGGCAATCTGAGAATGCTGCGATCCATGAAGCCACCATATTAACCCAGCCGCAAAAAGGAGTCAGCAATATCTATTTTGTTGCCGCAGGTTTAGGCCGGATTTGGGAAGGTGGGATGGGAGAGATTGCCGCTTTCGACTGGAATCACAAGAGTTTACAAGTTCGGGAATCGCAGGCTGGAGATTTGCCGCAGCTAGAGATTGGCCGCATAGGACGCGACTTGGGTTTGCTGGGCGCTCATCAACAAGTCCGGGATTGCCCAGGCGCGATCAAGGGCATCGGCCAAAACTACCGGAAATTGCGAGGTGAGCAGGTTTACATCCAATTGAAGGTCGCGGTTGCCATAGCTTCGGAAGACAACGAGCGATCCGCAAGCACGATTCGACGTGGTCACAAGATCGAGCGTCAGCTTCCACAAAGGGTCGTTGGAAATTGCAAGCATGCGGGGGAACTTGCTCCAGCGGATATGCTGCGTGGGCTCGATGGAATGGGAGTCCAGCACAGGGGTTGCTTGCAGTTCGAAGGCATCGAAATCGTTCGTCTCAAAGGCCGCGACCAGGATGTTGCGGACCTGGTCGAAGTTGTCCGCGGATTTGAGTTCCTCGACCGCACGCCGCACCGCAAGATTATTGATGACGATCTGACGCTGCTCAATGGTGCGCTGCGCCATGCGGCGAAGTTCGCCGAACTCGAGGTAGTTGAGATGCTGAACGCCCAGCCAGATGCCGGTTCCGACCACCGCGAGCACTAAGCCGAGAGTGCTTCCGGTCGGCCAGAGCAGGAACAGGCTCAGCATGGCGAACACGGCGGAGACTGCGTAAAGAACAATCACGACCTGCCGATGCGAGAGGCCCAATTGCAAGAGCTTGTGATGGATGTGCTCGCGGTCCGCGGTGAAGATGGGACGCCCGCTGATAATGCGGCGGATCACGGAGAGCGATGTCTCGAGGATCGGCAACCCGAAGGAGACAACGGGAATTGCGACGGCAACGAAGGTTGGCGCTTTCTCGGCGCCGGCCAAGGCCAGCGCGCTCAGCATGAACCCGATAAAGAGACTGCCGGAATCGCCAAGGAAAATCGTCGCGGGATTGAAATTAAAGCGGAGAAAGCCGAGGATCGCGCCCGCAAGAGTGACACTCATCAGCGAGCACAACCACGATTGATTGACGAGCGCAACCACGAAGAAAACCAGAGTCGAAAACAAAGCAGAACCTGCGGCCAGGCCGTCGAGCCCATCGATCAGATTGAAGGCGTTGGTGACGGCCACGACCCAGAGCACAGTGAGTGGCAAGCCGACGTACCACGGCAGCGTGTGCGGAAAAATTAATGGCAAGTCGAGGACGCGCATTCCGCCCGCGAAAAGCATGGCGGCGGCGATCGCCTGCACGGCGAATTTCACATACGGTCCCGCGCCGTAGAGATCGTCATAGATACCGAGACAAAAAATCATGCAAGCAGGAAGGTAAATACGAAGCAGCGTTGTGGGAAGGACTCCCGCGACAAGGCGCGGAAAGATCAGCGACAGCACCAACCATAAAGTCAGGCTCAGTGAGAAGGCAAGAAAGATCGCCACGCCACCGAGACGAGGGCGCGCAGTTTCATGCAGGTGACGTCCGCCGGGCGTGGAGACCCAGCCGCGGCGAGTTGCTATGTCGCGAACCTGGCGCGTTGCCACGAATGAAAGCGCGAGCGAAAATGCAAAGAGTCCAAAAAACAGGAGCGTCAATCAGACTTTCCTTCCGGCTGAAATACCGGGTATTTCCACGTGTGGGAAGTGCACGGACCATTTTGTCCGTACAATGTTCGTCCGAACAGTGTTTGTCCGTACAGTGTTTGTCCGAACAGTGTTCGTTCGTACAATATTTGTCCGTACACATTCCATGATTTGCAGCGACCCGGCTGCAAGAAGTGCATTTTCTCGGACTATAACGTCGGATGCTGACGACAGCAACACAGATTGCACATTTGGGTGTTGATACTTCCGAGTCCGGGTATCGACAGCGACAATCCCTGTGCGCGGATGGCGCGCAAGGCCATGCTAGACTCGTCACACTCGCAACTTAGGAGCGTTTGCATGCTAGGGCGGAATCGCCGTTTTCTCCTGCGTACGTCTTTCCTGCGTACTTCGCAGGTATCGATTCTCGGTTTAACGATTCTCGTTCTATGGGCGGGATTTTCCGGGCTAACCATTTCAGCGCAGACTCTTTTGACGCAAACGCCCGTGACCCAATCCTCCGCACAAACAGGCACGCAGACGCCAGCCACATCGGATGGAGGGCAATCATCTTCTGCCCCAAAGCCAGGCGATCCCCCACCGTCGTTATCCTCATGGGCATCGTCATCCACATCATCCGCGGAGCCCCATCATTTGCTGGCGAATTCGAATGTGAAGCTGGGACCGGGCGATCTGCTCGAGATCACCGTATTTGGAGTGCCGGACCTCTCAACCAAATCGCGCATAAGTGGATCGGGAGACCTTTACATGCCTCTGATCGACTATGTTCACGTGGCCGACTTGACAATAGATGAAGCGCAAGAACTGATTCAGAAGCGGCTCGAGGATGGAGGATTTGTGCGTGGCCCGCACGTTTCGATCTTCATCGAGGAGGCCCAATCTCAGGCTGTCACCATGGTCGGAGAGGTGGCTCATCCCGGTCCATACACGATCGCGGGCAATCGGACGCTTTTTGACATGATCTCGGCGGCGGGCGGATTGAGCGACAAGGCAGGCCGCATGGTCACCATCATTCATCGCGACGATCCCGATCATAAGATCGAAATCCAACTGTCAGCGAACCTTGCGGAAGACACGCAGCACAACGTCGACGTCCTCGCCGGAGACACAATTATCGTGTCGCGTGCCGGCATCGTTTATGTGGTTGGAGACGTGCAACATCCGTCCGGGTTTTTGATTGAGGATAGTTCGCTGAGCGTTTTGAAGGCGCTCGCCTTGGCGGGTGGAAGCAACCGGACAGCGTCTCTGGATAAGACCCGGATTCTCCGGCAGACCAGCGGAGGAGTTCAGGAAATTCCGGTTTCACTCAAGAAGATTCTTTATGCGAAGGCGCCCGACATCCCGATGGTAAAGGGCGATGTTTTGTTTGTCCCGGGGAGCGCGGCCAAGGCTGCTGCCTATCACACAGCCGATGCGGCCCTGTCGCTGACGACGGCTCTGGCAGTGGTTGCCGCTCATTAGCGGCGCTCATTATTAGGATGACCATCCTTAGGATGGCATCGATCTTCTGGATGTTCTCTCTTCTGGGTTGGTTCTCTTCCGAAGTCATTGGGGTTACCGCGGGGTTAATTCGCACAACGAACAGCGCGCACTATGCGGCGGCGGCTCGTGCCGCTTCTTTCGATCCGAGCAATTCCTCCAGCACCGTAATGTAGTCGAGCGCGGTTTGCTTGCGCGAAAGTTTGGCGAGAATATATTGCCGCCCGTTAATTCCCATGCGCCGTCTCTGCTCAGGATTGAGCGCGAGGGCGCGAACCGTTTCCGCGAGCGCGTGACTTTCCTCGGGCGGCACAAAGAGCCCCGCGCGCGCCTCTTCGACAATCTGGCGAGCCTGACCGTCGACCGCGACGATCACCGGGCGCTCGCACGCCATGTATTCGAGCATCTTGGTCGGAATTACAGTCTTGAAGAGATCCGTCTTTTTGAGCATCACGAGACACGCATCCGCCGTGGAAACGAGTGCGGGGACGCGTTGCCGAGGCTGCTGATCGAGAAATCTGATGTTGGCGAGACCGCGCGCGGTGGCCAGTTCCATGATGCGGTGCTTTTCCGCGCCTTCGCCGATCAGCAAAAATAAGCAGTTCGGCAGAGACGTTTGGAGCTCCTCAGCCGCGGCGATGAGAGTTTCAAGGCCATGCGCCATGCCCATCGTGCCGATGTAGCAGACCACGAAGCGGTCGTCTGTCTGAACCTCGGCTTGAACTTCTTCGCGTGCGAATTCTTTTTGAATCGCCGCGGCGGAGGCAGGACGAAAAAGATCGGTTTCGACGCCGTTCTCAACGATGGAGATTTTCTCGGCGGGCACGTTCCAATGCCGAATCAGGTGGTCCTTGAAAGCGGGTGTCACAACCACGATGCGATGGGCACGACGATAGAGAAAACCCGCGATCGCGCCCAACGTGCGATGAAGAAGAGTGCCCTCGCGGCCCGCGCCAACCGCAGCGAGCGATTCCGGCCAAAGATCGCGGACCTCGAACACGAACGGAACTCGCTTCCAGCGCGCGAGCCACCATGCGGACAGCGCAACCAACAGCTGCGGCGAAGTACCGATGACCACATCGGGCGTACTCAGGGTCAATCCGCGGAGCGCAGACGAAATACAAAACGACGCGTAGGAGCGGATTCGCTCATGAGCTTTGCGGTTGGGCAACGGCCAAAGCCAAGTGCGCGCGACGGTGACTCCGTCGACTATTTCCGTGTGATGCACACGGCGAAAGCGCGATCGCCATTCGGACGGAACAACCCCGGTGGGATGATTGGGAAAGCCGGTGAGGACCGTCACGTCGTGGCCCATGCGCACCCAATGCCGCGACAATTCGTCGGCGCGCGCGGCGGGCGCACCCATCTCCGGCGGAAAATATTGCGAGACGTAGAGAATTTTCACAGCGACTGTTAATTAGAGGCTCGAAGAGAAGCGTACATGACGGCCGTAGCGGGTTACAGCGTTACACGAGGAGAGGGACCAGAGTCGCAAATAGGGCTGCCGCGAGGCGAACTGTGCGTGGGCTCTTCTCGTCGTAGTTCTTCGATTGGCAATTCCTCAGTAATGCAGCAGTTTGAAGATGCTTTTTTCAACTAAGGCTCGCGAACGATTGGCGCGCCGCTGCGCATAGCCCTCCCAGCGATCGGCGACCTCGGCGAACTGGCATTTGCCGGTCAGGCTTGCCATGACTCGCAACTGCACGATATGCAGCCGATGATAGAAGGGACTAGCGAGCATCTTCAGCTGCGTTCCGGATTGCTCGTAGAGAGACCAGTAGCTGGTATCGAAGCGCGCAAGATTCTGAAGCAACGTCTGAACACAGCGATCAAAGATCTGTTTGGCGGAAGCATCACCGCTGGTGGCACAGAAATCGAACACTCCCCAGAGCGCCCAGATGAATCCGTTCAGGATGTGGGTCGGCGGATGGACGAGATATTCCTCAATCCATAGATTGTTTTCGTCGTCTTCAAACAGAACGCCGCCCTGGTCGATCGGCTTGGTCAGAGAAACGAATGCCTGCTCGGCAGCCTGTCGATATTTAGCGTCGCCGGTTTGCGCATGTGCGCGAAGTAGAAGTGAAACGCCCTGCCCTTGCGCCAGGCCTGAATACCACGGCGCGCGAAGCGTCTCGCGATATTCCCAATCGAAGTGATGGTTCCAGACCCAACAGCCATGCGGATTCTGTTCGAGGCTGGAGGCGAGCCAGTCGCCGGATTTGAGAGTGCTTTGCAGGCGGGCAGCATTGCTATGTTCTGACGATGCGTGCTGGGACAATGCGTGTTCGGACAATCCTCGCTTGGAGAAGGCGTGTCCGCAAAATAGATTGTAGTTTCCAAGTCCCCATTGCGCAATGGCGATCGGGTTATATTGCAGGCCGATGGCGCCGCGATAGTCGAGCATGGGAATTCCGTTGGCGTCATGCGCGCCGGCATAGTCCGCTTTTTCGCGAAACGACATGTAGTAAGGACCGAGTTGGCGATTGGCCGCTGCCCGAGCGATGGCATGGGAATCGAAGGCGTCCGGATTGATCTCCGGCGTCTCATGCCAGAAGGTGAGCTGGCTGCGCCCTGAGCCGAGGTAAGCGGGCAGAACGCGACGATAGTATTGCAAACGCGCGGCAGCACTCATGCGGAAAGCGGCCTTTGCATCGGCGAGTCCTGTCGGAACTCGACCTGCCACACTGTCGTGACCAGATCGTCGCGCTCGACGGCAATGGTGGTCGTCGCGAGGTAATTTGTCGAGTTCTCGCCGTCAGGCAGAAAAGCGTTGCCATACTGGAAATAACGCATCGGCCACTTATCTTTTTGCCAGCGAGCCAGCACTTGCCAGCTACTGTTGCCCGCCGATCCGACATCGGGCGATCCAACATCGGTAGAGCCAACGTCAGTCGAGCCGACGAGATGAACTTCTTCGCTTCGGTTTACGGCACTCGGCTCGACCATCGTCGAAAAGAAGGCTGCTTCGCCGACGCGACATCCGGAAATGGATGAGCTTGCGAGATCAGCGACGGATTCGATGCTCCCGTCACGACCCAAGCGCAACACGTGGTTCGTCTCGAATGGCGTGTCCGTTGAGAGATAAATCGCGTCTGGCATCGGGATCGCGGCAACAGCACGAGCTTGCTGGTTGCCGGCCAATACTACCTCGACCGAACGGAGATCGCAGCTTGCGCGCAGCACCTTGCACTCGGCGCCATCGTCGCCGGTTAGAATCCAGAGGCAATCTTCCCAACGGTCGTAAACGATGTTGTGAATGTGGCGGATCGCGCCGGCGGGGAACGTGTAGGCGACCTGCCACGTCTCGCCGTGATCGGCGGACGAGTAGATGTGAACCTCGGCGCGTTCGCGATTGTCGAAATATTCGCCCCAATAGACGATTCCGCTTGGGACGGCCGTGATGTGCAAGGGGCGCGTGCCGCGGCGAATTTTGTGGGTCACGCGAAAGTCATCGCCGCCAGGAGTTCGCGTGACAATCGCACCGGCGACCGCGGCGATAAAGCTCAACCCGTCAGTAGGGAAATTATCTTCCCTGTGCTCGTAGCTGGCGTCTTGGAGAACGGCGAGTGCGTGAAAACCATCGCGCATGAGCCGAGAAGTGAGGCGCGCGCTCGAGGTGAAGTTTCTCCACCAGGCGGGACGAAAGCTGGCAATCGCTTGCCATCGCTGGTCACTGGCTCTTCGCCCTCCATGCGAGGGAGCTTTCCAACAAATCAAATCGTAGCCGCGGCTCGCGTAGAGCACATCGCTATCCCAGGCGAGCACACGGACTCCGCGAACGGCAAGAGTTTTGCGAAGAGTGATGACGGCAGTCGCCGCGGTCGCGAGCGCGCTTTCAGGCATGTCCGTTGCTCTCGATTCCCGAGCCGATTCCAGAGATTGGATTCTCAGTCATGATGCATACGTCTCTCATCACTCACCGTTCCGGTTTTCACTGTTCCGTCTTGCGGGCGATCAGCGGGCCGATTGCAAGCACATCCATCTTTGTCCGCTGGAAACAGTCGATCGCCTGCTCAGGCGTACACACGATCGGCTCATTCTCGTTGAAACTGGTATTCAGGATCACGGGAATTCCAGTCTTCTTCGAAAATATTTTGATCAAGTCGTAGTACAGAGGATTCTCCTCGCGCGTCACCGTCTGCAATCGGCCAGTGTCATCGACGTGGTTCACTGCGCCCAGGCTCTTGCGCTTCTCGGGACGAACTTTGTAGACGTGCAGCATGTAGGGCGAAGGATGATCTTGCTCAAAATATTCATGTTGCGCCTCGGCGAGAATCGCAGGAGCAAAGGGACGAAACCACTCGCGATGCTTGATGCGGGCGTTCAAAACTTCTTTCATGTTCGGCAAGCCTGGGTGAGCCACGATGGAACGATTGCCAAGAGCGCGCGGCCCCCATTCCATGCGCCCCTGAAACCATCCGACGACATTGCCTTTTGCCATTTCGTCTGCGACAGCATCGAGGAGCGGCTCGCGCTCGAGGCGTTTATATTTCACGCGCGCTGCTTTGAGAGCACACTCGACTTGCGACTCGGAAAACTCGGAGCCGAGATATGCGTGATTCATCTGCTGCTGGCGTGGCTGTTGCAAGGTCGCATGATACGTATGCAGCGCCGCGCCGATGGCCAGACCTTCGTCACCCGCGGCGGGCTGAATCCAAGTGCGGCGAAACGGAGTCCGAGAAAAAAGTTTGCCGTTGGCCACGCTGTTGAGCGCACAGCCTCCCGCCATCGCCAAATTTTCATCGGGGACGCGCTTGTGCAGTTGGTTCAGCGTGTGAAAGAACACTTCTTCAAAACAGTGCTGCATGGCATAGGCAAGGTCCATGTCACGCTGCGTTATTTCCGAGTGCGGCTCGCGCGGAGGCCCAAAGAGCTTTTCCATTTTGTCGCTGAAATGCCGCGCCAGGCGTACTGTTCCGTCGGGCAGTACCTGCATTCCCTGATTGCTTCCAAGCGGCTTGAAGTAGCTCATGTCGAGTTGGAAGCTGCCGTTCTTCAGCGGGGCAATCTTGCGGATTTCATCGACGTAGGTGTCTTTCCCGTAGGGGGCGAGACCCATGACTTTGCCCTCATCACCATATTTTTTGTAGCCGATGAAATCGCAGATCATGGTGTAAAAACTGCCGAGCGAATGGGGAAGGAAAACGCGTTCGAGGATGTGGATGTCATTGCCCTCGCAACGCGCCATCATGGTGGAAACGAAGTCGCCGGAACCGTCATAGCTGAAGCCTGCCGCTTTTTCCCAGGGCGAGCAGTAGTAAGAACTCGCAATGTGCGCGAGGTGATGCTCGACATGGTGCTCCTGAAAGTTCAGCATTTTCGGATCGAGTTCGAGCGCCTGCGCAAGCAGCAGGCGCACGTCCCGCATGGATTCCTTGCGCTGCCGCATTTTGATGAAGTTCAGGATTTTGGCCGGATTCGCCAGTGCGTATTGAACTTTTTTCGCGAGATGCGCGTCGCTGTCTTGGCCTACCGCGACGTGCTGAACATCGGTAAGTTTCGCGCCGGCCGCATCGAGACAGGCCTTCACTGCAAGCGACGGAAATCCGCCGTAGTGCTTTTGGCGGTTCAGCCTCTCTTCGGCGATGGCAAAAAGAATCTTCCCGTCTTCAATGATCGCCGCGGAAGAGTCGGCGTGAAACATATTCAGGCCCAGAATCAGCATGTACGACTCGTTTTCTCGTGTGCTCCTTGCATGGTCAGTGGGTTGACTGTTCCGGGAGAGTTGACGGTTCCTGAAAAGATGAAGCGATGAATCGCCTCACGTCCACTTCCAGCGATTGGCCCGTCTGGCAGGCATTTTGGAGGCGCAGAGTTGTCAATGTCGAACCGACGATTTGTTCAAACGGAATCGGCGGCGGGATTTTGCCCCGCACTGCCTCAGAGAATGCCCGCATCTCCGACTTGTGGCCTTTGTCTTGTTTCCAGCGTGCGCGGGAAATTTTCCTTTGCCCGTTGCGAACCAGTTCGAGCCGGCGAAAATCATCGAGGATCGCCACCGACGCGCCGCCGAAAACTTCGAGACGCTCCTTCGATGCTGACTTGTCGCCGCTTGCCATGTAAGTAATCGTGCCTACGGTTCCGTTGGCAAACTTAAGCGTTGCCACGATGTTGTCCATGCTGTATTGGCCGGGGTTGCCGACGGTTTCACCTCGCACTTCGACCGGAGACGCGTCGGCGAGGAAGCAGAGAAAATCCACAAAGTGACAAACCTCGCCCAGAATGCGGCCCCCGCCCTGGTCGGGATCGTTAACCCAATGATCGGCCGGAATGTAGCCGGCATTCACTCGATAGTGCACGGAAAGCGGTTCGTGAATCTGCGCTAGAAATCTCTTCAGATCAACGGCCATGGGAGCGAATCGGCGATTAAAACCGACCATCAGCAAAGGCGCGCTCGTTGGGCTGTCGCTTGCAGGCAACGTTGCGGGGACTTTCTCGCGGACTTTTGCGTGAACTATCGCCGCCAGCTCCGCTTCAGTCAGGCACAGAGGCTTCTCGCAAAAAACTGCTTTCCCGGCCGCGAGCGCCGCGAGCACCTGGCTCGCGTGTAGGTGATGACGCGTCGCGATCAGGACGGCATTGACGCTCGGATCGCGCAAGAGTTCGTCATCCGAATTCGCGCAGCGGGAAAAGCCGAATTTGTCGGCGGCACCGCGGCTGCGCGGTCCAGTGGCATTGCAGACTGTGATGAAAGACGCGCCGTCGATCTCTTTGAGCGCGGGCAATAGCATGCTTTGTGCGAAAGCTCCGGCACCGAGGACGCCCAAGCCAAATACGGCTTTTTCAGCAAGCTTCGGAGGCCCGAGCGAAGTTCGGTCGTCCCTCCGGGACCTGATCGATTGGACGGGCGCGTCCCAGCGCTGAAGCGCTGGGCTACTTTCCGCCGTCCCTCCGGGACTTGTGTGCGGGAGCACGACACTCTCAGGACTCACGCCCAAAACTCGCGCATACGTGAGCAGTACTCCGAGAAAAGGTTCGCCCGTGCGGCCAAGAATCAAGTCATAGGCGCGCGATGCTTCCTCGACCGCAAAACGATGCGTGATGAGGGAAGCGAGATCGAGCTTGCCATCGGCCACGAAATGCAGGAACGCGTCCATGTTGCGCGTTTCCGTCCAGCGCACATGGCCGATGGGATAATCGCGACCCTTCTGTTCGTACGCGGTGTCATATCGGCCGGGCCCATACGAGCGCGAGACGCGGAACGTCAGTTCCTTTTCGTAGTAGAGCTTGCGTTCCAACTCCATGCCGATGGTTCCGACGGCGACGATGGTCGCGCGGTCGCGAGCGACCTCAGCAGCCAAGTTGACGGGACCGCTCATCGGAGTCTCCGCGGTGATCAAAACAGCGTCTGCTCCGACGCCGCCTGTTTTCTGGAAACATAGGTTGCGAAAATCGCTAGCGTTCGTACTGATTGCATCGGCCCCATTTCGTACCGCAAGAGCGGCACGCTCTTCCACCAAATCCATTCCAAGAATGCGACAGCCCGCAACCTTGAGCAGTTGCACCGTGATCTGGCCAAGCAGTCCCAGGCCGATCACCGCAACGGTCTCTCCGAGCGCAACTCCAGCGGTGCGGATGCCGTGCAAGCAAATCGCGCCGACGGTCGCGAAGGCCGCATCGTCGAACGATACAGTTTCGCCCTCGGGAATTTTTGCGACCAGCAGGCGCGGGACACACGCAACATCACCATGAACCGCGTAACCGGCTCCGGCGCAAGCTACGCGATCGCCGACCCTGATGTCGGAAACGCCATCGCCGATGGCAACAACCGTTCCGGAGCTGCTATAGCCGACCGGTTGCGGCTGCGCGAGGCGCGAACGCACGGTGCCGAGCGCGGCAGCGAATCCGTCGCGTTGAATTTTGGCAACGACATCGCGCACAAGATCGGGGCGGGCTTTTGCTTTGGCGAAGAGATTCTTGCGCGCGAACTCGGCCGACGCGCGCTCGGTGCCTGCGGATACGAGCGACGCCGCGGTCCGCACAAGCACGCAGCCCGGGAGTAATTGCGGAGATGGAACTTCCTCGACTGCCAGCTCTCCATTGCGCGCGTCTTGTAAGAGTTGCTTCATGCGGGAATTGGTTGCAGCGCGGAGTCGGTTGTCCGAGTCGACGTTCGCCGCGCAGATGTTCGCTCGGCCGAGATTCTTCGCGCATGTGTTTTTTCTGTAAACGCGCGCGCTCCGCCGTCGAGAAATAGTTGCATCCAGATTTCGAGTGTCAGAAATTGCCAGATTTGCATCGACCAGTCTTCGGTGCCTCGGCGTTGCGCATCGACGTAGCTGCGCACAATCTCGGGCCTGAATAGTCCGCGGCGGCGAATCTGGGATTCAGAAAGAAGATCATCCACCAGCGGACGCAGATCGTGCGCGAGCCAATAATCGATGGGAGCCGCGAATCCGGCCTTGGGCTGACGCAAAACCTCCGCAGGCAGCATGCCGCGCATGGCTTCGCGGAAGATGTACTTCGTTGTCGGCCGCCATTTGCCTTTCAGCTTCCAGTCTGGCTTCACGTTCCAGGCTACAAATTCTGCCAGATGGCGATCGAGAAAAGGCACGCGAACTTCGACTGATGACGCCATGCTCATTTTGTCGTTGTAGTTGAGGTTGAGCGTGGGCATGAAGATTTTCGTATCCAGGTAAAGCATCTGGTTGAGAAAGCGAGCGTCGCGAACTTTATTGAAGGCCGCGAGATGGCGTGAAGCCGGATCGAAAAGCAATGGGTCGATTCCTGTCGAGGCAGCCAGAGCGGGAGCGTACAAATCACGTTTTTGCTGCGCGTCGAGATAAGTGCAATTTCGAATAAACGCTTCGGATGGACTGAGCGCCGCGCTCCGAGCCATCTTCTTGCCCATGCGAACGGGGCCCTTCAAAGCCGTGCCTCGCAAACCCGGAAACGCGAGCATGGCCTTCTCTGCGGCGGTGCGTGCGAAAGCCGGGGCTCGCCGATATTCCTGAGCCCAGGCATGCGCCACATGTTTGCGATATCCGGCGAAAATCTCGTCTCCGCCTACGCCGGAGAGCAGCACAGTCGCTTGCTTGCGAGCCTCGCGGCAGACGAGAAATGCCGTGATGAGCGCGGGGTCTGCCGTCGGCTCATCCATGTGCCACGTAAGTTCGGGAAGCAAATTCACAACATCGGGCTCGACGACGATTTCCCGATGCTCGCAGCCTAAAGTCTTAGCGAGACGCCGAGGCACGGCGGGATCATCAAGCGTCGATTCGCCCACGCGATATTTTTTTGGAAACGTAATCGTGTAAGTCCGCGCAGGCTGTTTGCGCGCCATGGCAGCAACGATGCTTGAAGAATCGAGACCGGCG
>JBAWBE010000672.1:0-10194 GCA_049589635.1 Terriglobales bacterium | reverse complement strand
GGATGGTGTGTTGGGTGGCGCAGCGGTTCACCGCTGCGATTATCGATTTTCTTCAAATCCGGCTTCAGCCGCTGAGGTGACAACGCTCGAGGCTGTTCCTGGAGTCGTCATACCTTGCCCGCTCGGAACGTCTCCTCGCGCACTGTAAATTTCTGCACTAAATCCTCGCGCACACGGTATCCCGTGCCGACTTCATCGCTGATGGCGATCATTCCATCCGCGCTCACTTCCACCTCCGGCTCGATAATGTCCTCTTTCCAGTATCGTTTCGAGGCCGACACGTCTCCGGGCAGACGAAAGTTTTCCAGCGTCGAAAGCGCGATATTGTGCGCCCTGCCCACTCCTGACTCGAGCATGCCGCCGCACCATACCGGCACATTGTGGCGCTGGGCGACGTCGTGAACCTTCCTGGCCTCAGTGAAGCCGCCCACCCGTCCGACCTTGATGTTCATGATGCGGCAAGCGCCGATTTCGAGCGCAAAATCCGCGTCCCGCGCTTGGTGAATGGATTCGTCGAGGCAAATCGCAGTCTGAATCTGCTTCTGTAGCCGCGCATGCAAATAGATCTCGTCGTCCCACAATGGCTGTTCAATCATAAGAAGCTTGAACGCATCGAACTTCCGCAGGTGCTCGACCTCGTCGAGCGTGTAAGCGGAATTCGCGTCCACGCTGAGCAGAATATCGGCCCAGCGCGAGCGAATTTTCTCCAGAATATTCAGGTCCCATCCCGGCTTTACCTTGACCTTGATGCGCCGATAACCGGCCGCCAGTTCCGTGGCAATTTTGTCGAGAAGTTGCTCTAGCGAATCCTGAATGCCGATCGAAACGCCGCACGCAATTTCGCGCCGCGAGCCGCCGAGGAGCTTCCATAGCGGCTGATTCTTTTGCCGGGCCTCCGCGTCCCACACGGCGTTCTCAAGTGCCGCCTTCGCCATGCGATGCCCGCGCACTCGCCTGAAAAGCGCCGCACAGTCGCGCCCCGACTCCACATCACCTTTGAGGAGCGTTGGCACCAGATGGCGGCTGATCGTCGGCCACGCGGTATCGATCCATTCGGGACTGTAAAACGGATCTTCGCCGGCGACGCACTCGCCCCACCCGCGGACGCCCTCGGCATCAACGCTCACCAGCAGAATGCGACGGCTGTAAACCCGGCTAAAGCTCGTTTCAAAAAAATGCACGAGCGGCATATGAATTTCACGGAGAGTTACCGATTCAATCTTCATCTGTTTAGGGATTTCTTTCGTGTCGTGCCAGAAGAGCTCGGCCAGAGCGTGAAAAGTATATTGGGATCGGGCTAAAAACAGCAAGCACATTGATCGGATGCTTATCAGCGAGGCGAAGGCCAATGCTACGTTCGATGCCTGACGATACGGAGTACAAAGAAGCCGATAAAGACGACCCAATACCCCACAAAGACGCGCTAATAATTCAGCGGCTCATCCCAAGTCCCAAGCAGAAAGCGACCGTCTCCGCGCTCGTTGCGTTCATATCCCAGCACTGACAATTTGTCCGCAAATGCCCGGATGAACTCCTCGCGGTTTTTATCCTGCACTGCGAGCGCCCGTGAACGCGTAGTAGCCGCGGCCTTCCATGCGTAGATTTCAGCCGGAACGTCGATCTGCGTTTTGGCTTCAAAGGCGGGTCGCTTGTCAGATTTCAGCACAGTGTGTACACGCCGCGAATTCATCCACCACTCTGCAACCAGGCGGTCCGTCGGCAATCCGCCCTGAAGCGGCGATGAACTTTCGCCATATTGATTGACGCTGTAGCGCCTGACGATCGCGCCGAGTTTTTCAATATTCAAATATGCGTTCTTAATCTCCAGCGGATCGAAGGTCCACTCCATCAATTCGATTCCGCGGGAGAGTGCCTCTTCGCGCTGAAAAAGCTTCAAGCGACGGCCCACGCCCGCGTTGCGATATTGCGCGCGAACCGCCAGCATTTGCGAATGCAGGTACGAATGTCCATTGCGAATTGCCGGCAGCGCGAGTGCGAATCCGGCTAACGCTTCGCCGTCAAACGCTCCAATTACCTGCCCGCCGATTTTTGAAGCCACGACGAAGAGCCGCACGGGAACAAGATCCGCGTCGGAGTAGCTCCATATTTCACGATGCAGGGCGAAGCAGGCCTGCATTTCCTCGAGCGAAACACATTTGCGAATCGTCAACGCCAGGGCATGAACATGAGAAGTATGTCCATGAGAGGTACGCTCCTGAGCAACATTTTGAGGCGTGGTAGCAGGCTGCTCGGCATCAGTCACGCCGTCTTCTCCTGCTGCTTCGCCTGCTGCCATAATCCCTCAAGTTCGTCCATCGACGCCTGTTGAGGCACTCGCCCGCTTGTCCGTAGTTGCTCTTCCATCCATTGAAACCGGCGTTTGAATTTTCGATTCGCCTTGCGCAGCGCCGATTCTGAATCGAGCGAAAGATGGCGCGCGATGTTGACGACCACAAAAAAAAGATCCCCGACCTCGTCTTCGAGCCTCTCATGTACCTCTGGCGAAACCTGCGGTTTGCCCGAGCCTGCAATGCCCTTGCCGGTCGCACTCTTGATAGGCGCGGCTTTTAGCTCGGCCCGCAATTCAGCAGTCTCTTCGGCGAGCTTCTCAAAAAGCCCCTCGATCTCGGGCCAGTCGAACCCAACTCGCGCCGCCCGCGAACTCAGCTTGTGCGCTTCAAGGAGCGCCGGCACGCGCGAAGAAATCCCGGCGAGCACCGACCCATCAACCTTACCTCCTCTGTCAGCCTGAACCTCTTGTCCCACGCCCAGCTTGCTCCCCTTCCCGCCGCCGGCCTCGAGCCGCTTTTTCTTCTCCTCGGCTTTCAACGCCTCCCAATTGCGTAACACTTCGGCCGAGGTATCTGCCTTCACATCGCCAAACACGTGCGGGTGGCGATCCACAAGTTTGTTCGCAAGACGATCGAGAACGTCGTCCACCGAAAAATATCCAGCCTCACGTGCCATCTCGGAATAGAAGAGCACTTGCAAAAGCAGGTCTCCGAGTTCCCCCGTCAACTCCGGCCAATCCCGATCGTCGATCGCCTCCAGCACCTCGTACGCTTCTTCCAATGTGTAAGGCTTGATCGAATCGAAGGTCTGCTCGCGGTCCCAGGGACATCCCCCCGGAGCGCGCAGCCGCTCCATGATTTGAACCGCTCGCTCGAAACGTTCACCAGTAGTGGGCATGAATGATCCAATCTAAGCGATCGCTGTAAACGATCGCACCAAGCCAACAATGTAAATGAGGGGGATTTCGAGAGCAACGGGCACGCGAAGAAGTTGCCTTCTTGCATTGGCTTTCTAGCGAAAAGTTCGCACGAGCAATTCAGTGTCATCAGAAATAATCGCGTCCACTCCCCAGGCCGCGAACTGACGCATTTCGTCAGCGCGATTGACAGTCCATGTCATGATCTTCCCGCCAGACCCGTGGACGTCTTCGACTAGCTCGCGGGTTAGCAGCGTGAAGTGTGGAATCATCCACGCGGCTGCAATCCCCGCTGGCTCGACTTGATTCGGTCGATCGAAAAGAAATCCCAGTGGAACACTCTTGTCGAGCTCGCTGACCGCGGTCAATACCTCCGGCAGAAATGACGAAACCACGAAGCCTTTCCCCGGCGGGTGCGCACCCAATGCGGCGATCAACTGCATCTCAAGCCCAGTAACCTTCAACTCAATGTCGAGAAATGCCCGCTCCGAGAACCGTTCCAGCACATCTTCCAGCGTAGGGAGAGCGAGTCGCTCAGCAGGCGTCCTCTCGATTTGAAGCCCGCGAATCACCGGATCATGGCAAATGACAGCGCTGCCATCGGCTGCCAGCCGAACGTCAAACTCAAAACCGTCGCAGCCATCCCGCAAACAGAGTTGAAACGACTCAAGCGTATTTTCAGGAATCTGTTGTGAGGCGCGCGCGCCGCGATGACCAAGAAGGAGAGGTCGAGTCATTTAGGCCATCGGAAGGCGCTTAGAAGAATGGCTAACCAAGGATCTGTCTTCCTCGGCGTCTCGGCGGTGATAGAACTTCAATCCAGTTCGAAATCGCGAATCGGCTTTCCAGTATCCGGCGTTTCTTTTGCCTTCTTCACCGCTTCCTGGAACTTCTTTTCCAGTAATTCGGAGGCATGTTTCTGCGCTTCAACCGACTGTCGAAAAATCGAGTCGCGCCGCCCGTCCTGCTCCTTCATGGCCCGCGCCGCCGCTTCCATATCCTGAAACATCTTCGGCTTGACCGGAGCGACATGAGAAATCACACCCCGCGTCGCGCTATCAATCTTCAGCACTGCTCCACAACATGGACACGTTACGTCGAAATTGGAATCCCGTTTACTCACAGGCGAATCATACCGCATCCAGATCGAAGCGGCGAAGGCTTCAGCAGATTGAAAGCATCAGCGAAAGTGTCAGTGCCGCGAGAGGTGGATGGGCAAAATGTGGAAGACATACAACATCTCCCAGCCCAGCAGCACGATTGAAACCAGGACAATCAGAATCGCCAGCACCTCGCCAAAATGCAACCCGCCCTTCGGATCGATCCGACGTGCGCCCAGACTCAGAATATTCACGGTCGCGAATCCAAAAACCAGCGCCCACAGGGCGTTGTAGACCTCTTGGCGCGTAGTCACCAGTACGAAAACCGATGGCACAAGCGCCGCCGCAACCGCATGGATAGGGCGGCCGCCACCGGCAACCCATTCGTGCGCTTGCCCAACGGCGACAAGGATCGAGGAACAGGTTTTAGGCGCCGCGCTCAATAAAGGTGGTAATTTCATTCCAGATCTTGATCTTACCGGTTTTGTCTTTCAACGTCAGCGAGCGTGTGCCTTTCTGATTATTCCCGGGCATTACAATGCCAAAAGATAGTCTCCACCATGCCATCCGAAATCAAAACAATTTTCTTCGACGTCGGCAACACGCTGCTCTTTCCAAACCGGGAACGCATCCACGCACCGCTTACCACGCGAGGCACCACCGTCGACCCCAACCAGTTTCGTGCCCTCGAGTGCCGTATCAAAAACGAGTTCGACTCGCTGATGATCAACGACGGCAACCACGATCACAGCTTCTGGTCGATGTTCTACACGCAACTATTCGAGGAAATCGGCGTCAAGGACGATGCGCTCCGCAACCAACTCGTCAACAGCATTCGGGAATCCGCCAATTGGGACCAGATTCTCCCCGGTACGCGCGAGCACCTGCTGCGGCTTGCCGAACGATACCAGCTTGCCGTCATCTCCAATGCCGACGGGAAAATTGAAGATGTGCTGCGGCGCTGCGGCATCGCCGATTGTTTTCTCACTATCACCGACTCGGGGCTGGTGGGACACGAAAAGCCGCATCCGGAAATCTTTCGCCAGGCTCTGCGATCGCTGAACGCACAGCCCAACGACAGCCTGTACGTCGGCGACGTCTATTCCGTCGACTATCTGGGCGCGACCGGTGCGGGCATGCAGGCCGTGCTGATGGATGTGCCGCGCGCCTACTTGGAAAAGGGAGTGCCGCGCGTCGAATCGCTGGCAGAATTGCGCGACATAATGGACGGCTCGCGTCCTTCCATATAATCGTCAAGACATGGTCGACTCATCTCATCTAATTGTGTTTTTCGGTGCGGCGCTTCTGCTCGCGATTGCGCCCGGACCCGGAATGCTCTACGTGCTTGCACGCTCACTGGCTGGGGGACGACGCGAAGGACTGCTCTCGGCACTCGGCACCTTCTGTGGCGGCATGGTCCACGTCTTCGCTGCCGCTGCCGGCATCTCTATCATCCTGGCAAAATCCGCTATTGCGTTCGCAACGGTCAAATATTTGGGCGCGGCTTATCTATGCTTTCTCGGGATCCGCATGATTCTCGACGCAAGAAACGATGAGCCTATCTCTCTCGCTGACCCGCGCCAGAGGAGTAGCCCTTTCTGGCAAGGCATCATGACGGAAGCGCTGAACCCGAAGACGGCATTGTTCTTTCTTTCCTTCATTCCACAATTCGTGAGCCGCGGACAGGGACACATCTTCCTGCAGTTCGTTTTTCTCGGAACATTCTCAGTTGCCCTTAACACTACAGCCGATATTGCAGTGACGCTGCTTGCTGGCCCGCTGGGCGAACGCATTCGCGGCTCCGCGCGTTTCCGTCGGCGTCAGCGCACGCTGACAGGAGCCATCATGATTGGGCTGGGAACCTACCTGGCATTGGGCGAGTCGAAATAAAAGCTACTGGACCGAAATCAACTGATGATCGTGGCAATCGGTGTGAATCTTCTCATACAACGTCGCCAGCAGACCGGGACCGTAGCGCGCCACCAAGCTCACGCCCGCAATTTCGCGTTCCTGAAGAATTTTGTTCGGGAAGAGCGCGTATGAGAGCGCATCGGCGTGACGGCTAATCACCTCATTGCGCTGAATCTCAGCTCGCGCCGCTTGCCCTTGCAGACGATTCACGTGATACCACATTCGCATTCTGGCATGGTCGGCCGCGCCAATGAGCGTGGAATCCAGCTTCCCGATCGACTCTCGCAGCGCCGTCATCGATTTCTCGACAGTCGCGTGCGCCTCCTCAAAGCGCGCTTGCAAATCCGCCGGCAGTGACTGCCCGGCGATCAACTCGCGCACTTTTTCGGGACCCTGAAATACATCGGGTAACGACAATTTGTAGCGCTTCAGAACGCGTTCTGGCTTCGGCTCGAGCAAAGTTGCCGAAAAGCGCGGCAGCACGGGTGTCACGCGCCCCAGCAATTTCTCATAAACGACGCCAACCTGAGCGAAGTACGCAACCTCCGCCGCCCCACCCGTATAAACGAGCGTCGGCAACAGATAGTCCTGCACAACGGGACGAAACAGAACATTGGGATTAAAATTCTCCGGCGTCGCATCGATGCGATCAAGCAATTGTTTGGTCGAGAGTTTTTCATGGCCCGACAGGAACTCGGCGCCCGTCCCGTTGCCTTTGCGCCGCATCGCCGTGCGCGCCGCGTTCTTCACTTCAAACAGCAACGTCGTAGCTGCCGTCACCTTCACCTGCTGGTGATAGCCAGAGCCCTCAATCGCCTTGCCGCGCGACAGCAGCGCCTCATCTAATTCAGGTGCCCGTTCGATAGCAGCGAGGAATAACGGTTTTGCCAAATCATGAAAATCCTTGTCCGCCGGATCCAGCAAGATGACGCCCCACTCGGCAAAAAGGCGTGCGAACAACCGGCCAAAACCGCTGCCCAGAGTTTCTCCCGGACGATAGGAATCGCGCAGCCAGGCTGTCACCTCTGAATCGCCCAGCAACGTCGCGGCGCGTTCAACAACCGGGGTAATTTCCGACCCAAACGCGATCGTTCCCACAGGAGCATCGGTGACGCCATGACTTCCCACCGTAACCAGCTCCGGCGGACCCTGCCCCGCCGCAAGCGAAACGTGGTTTACCTCCGCCAGATCGTGATCCTCCGTCGCCAGCCAAAAAATTGGAACGCACTCTACGCCCGACGCCGTAGCCTCTGCCGCAAGTTTGACCGCGGTCAGCGCTTTGAAAATCGAGAACAGCGGGCCGCCAAAAAGTCCCACCTGCTGCCCAGTGACGGCTGCAACCGCACCCCGCTGCAAGCGATCGATGTTCGCAAGCGTGTGTTCCGAAGCGCCCCATGCCCGATTCTGCCGCGCGAGAATTTCACTGACTTTCGCGCGACGCGGGGCGTCGTATTGCACACGCGGCGCTTCGTCTTTGAGCCACTCCGAAAAAAGTGGGGAGCGCGGATAGAACTTTTGAACTGAAGGAGTATAGGAAAGGTAATCGAGAAAGAGCTGCGTGCTATGCGGAATCTGTCGGAACGGCACGCACTGTGCGCTCACCGGCACATCTCCCGACAGTTGAATCGACATTGCATCCGCATGAGCATTCTCTCTTAGAGGTTACTGACCGCGACAACACGACCGTGGTTTGACTTCCTGACGCCGCCCGCCCGCCAATCAACTAGAGCCAATCAACTAGATCAGATGACGCGGCCCTGCACAGGTTTCAGAGATTATCGCTTCTGGTGAACCTCGGTATGGGGCAATGCAGCTTCGCCTGCCACAAGTTCGTACACCACCGCCACATCGTCCTGGTAAGTCACCCGCCAGTCCTTCGGCAATTCCCTCAGCAGGTTCGCCAGGGTCGAATCTGCCGGTAACAAGACAGTCCGAATGTGCCACGTTTCGAGTAATTCACGCCAGCCCGGTTCACCCTGCATCAGCGTCAGGATTTGCCTGACCCTGTCCGAACCATACAGGTCGTGACGGTCGTCGACCACCACCTGTCGCGACGGATAGAGCCGATAGATCACATAGCCGCCCCATGAGTCGGTAGAAACAATGGGCTCGCGGCTCGATTCGTTTTGCAGAAAATCCACCGCTGCCACCGGCACTTTCTTCGGGTCAAATCGTGCATCGACGACCCGCCTCGAACCAATCCACCCTCCGTGCAAGCAGATTGCCAGCGAAGCGACCGCAATGACCGCTGGCCATGCGTGCCCGCGCAGGCTGAGTTCCTGTGCTCCCATCCTCCCAGAAAATTCCACAACCCATCGCGCGCTGCCCCGAAGCCATCCCCACGCTCCCGGCCTGGTCGCAAGCGCGACCACACTGTCCCAAAGCAGCGGTCCGATCACCAACGCTAACAGCATCGAGGAAACCGGCAGATTGCGCGCCGAAAGCAAACCCGCATACACCGCCAAAAGTATGACCAACAAATGCCTCAGACGAATTTGCCGTCGATGCCCGGCCAATGCCACCACCGTCAAAAGCAGGATCATCGCGAAGCAGCGTTGCGCCCAGCCATGAAAATCCGGAGAACGAAATTCGGCGATCCGATTCATCAAATAGCGATCGCCCAAATAGCGATAGATGTGCACGTGAAGATTCCACCCAAACGGATTCGCAAGCGTTGCCACCGCCGAAGCGACTCCAGCCCACGCCATGGCCCGCGCCCGTTGCCCCGCCCGGAGCGCAGCAAAAGCGTCTGAGTCGCGCAGGCTCTCAATCGTTGCGGCCACAATGTAGACCGCCAGCAATGCAAAGCCAACCAGCCATCCGCCGTGCAGATTCACCCAAAGCACAGTCGATGCCGGAAAGAACCATGGCAACCATCGTGGAACATTCTCTCTGCCTCCGCCGCGTTCCCATCGCTCAAGCGCGGCAAACCACGCAAGCATAAAGAACCAGCTCACAATGTGGGGCCGCGCAAACAAGTGAATGGTCGCAGCCGCTTCGGCGAGCAGCATGAGCACAATCGCCAGCAACAGTCCGGTTCCGCGCTTGAGCAATTGCGACAGCAGCATCGTGAATGTCGCCGCGACGATCAGCGCACACAGCCACACCACGCCGTTGAGTCCGCAGGTGCGATGCAGGATTCCGATCACGAGATCGTAAAGCCACTCCCAGGCAAACCACGGTTGGCCATGCATGGTCGACGAAAAAGGATCGCCGCGCGGAATCGCGTGCGTCGACAAGATCAGTTCGCCGGTGCGAATATGCCAACCGATATCGGGATCAGCGAGAGGTCGATTCGAGAGTGTTCCTGCGAGCAGCGACCAAAACAGAAAAATGAAAACGATGTCCCGCACAGACGGAATGAGGTACGCAATCGACGATCGAGGAGCATTTGGGCGTCCCTCCACAGCCGAGGTCCCCGGCACCCGTTCTTGGCGTGATGAGGTGGAAACTTCGCTTGGGCGGGAATTTTCTTCTGTCGCCGCTGGAAGCTGAGCTTCCTGCTCTCCCCGGAAGCTCCCGGGTACTCCGCCTTGAAGCTCCGCGTGGTTAAAATTCATTTCGTCTGAATGTCGGTCGATCGAATCTATATTAGCGAATGGCAAATAGACTAAAGGTGGTCATTGTCGGAGCCGGCTTCGGCGGCCTGAACGCTGCGCTCGAAGCCTATCGTCTGCCCGTCGATATTACGGTGATCGACCGCAAGAATCATCACACATTTCAGCCGTTGCTCTATCAAGTTGCTACTGCTGGGCTATCGCCGGGCGAGATTGCGGCCCCCGTTCGTTGGATTCTGCGGAACCGTTCCAATATTGAAGTGATACTTGAAGAAGTAGTCGATTTTGACCTGTCCGCGAAGACGGTTATCACATCAGACCACGCCGTCGATTTTGACTTTTTAATTGTCGCTTCGGGTGCGACGCATGCTTATTTTGGCCATGACGAATGGAGGCCTCTCGCGCCCGGCCTGAAGAC
>JBAWBE010000671.1:0-17371 GCA_049589635.1 Terriglobales bacterium | reverse complement strand
CATTGCGTCCCCGCCGTAAGTTAATCCAATTACTTCGCGAGGTACAACGAAGTGTAGTAAGCGAGCACCCCGAAAAACACGATCCCGCAAATGGCGTAGGCCGTAAAAATCCAGGTATTACGATCTTCGTGCCGAACCGTACTTTGATCTACAGATTTCACATCGGCTGTTGCGTCTTCCATGCAAGCCTCCAGAATCTAGATCTGACGTGCCCGTGAAAAGCTCAGGCCCGTTTACCTCAGTTCCCCATTAGACGCCCACAACGCGGGAATTGTACCCCGGAACAGGTCAACAAATGGACAAAAATATGTAAAAAAAGCAGGGAGAACGACCCCTAGCCAGGGTATCGCCCGGAAATATACCCCTCAAGCTCCTGAATAGCCTGAGCCTGTCCCGAGATCGTCCAGCGCACCAGATCGCCAATCGAAACGATCCCCACCGGCACATCGTTCTCGACCACGGGCAGATGCCGGAACCGGCGGTGGGTCATGATGGACATGCACTCATCTACAGTGTTCTTGGGAGTCACAAAGACGACGGGCGTGGTCATGATCGCGCTAACCGGCGTGTCCTTCGAGGAGTGGCCTTTGAGGATGACCTTGCGCGCATAATCCCGCTCGGACATGATGCCAACCAACTTATTCTCCGAGATCACCAGCACCGCGCCGATGCCCTCCAGCGCCATCTTTTCAATGGCCTCGTAAACCGACTGCTCGGGCCTGACCGAAAAGATCCGGCCGTGTCCCTTGGTGCGCAACAGAGCTTCGATTGTGTCAGTGATTTTCATAATCCCCAGTGACTGCGTTCAAGAGTTGAACTCAAATCCCGGAAACGACCGCGCATGACGATCCTCAGCAGCAGAAGCATGGTACTCCCATATACGGCGGCGATCCAATCAGTTTTTGGGGGTACGAAATGTTATCTCAAGATGTTGCAGATCTCCTCTGCATGAAGTGTGCAATTTCCCGCGGTCGTTGGACGAACACAATCGCCGCCTTCAGAAGATATAATTCGGCGCAATGACTCAAATGAACGAACGAAGCCGGGACTGGTTAATGGTCATTGGTGTGAACCTGATGACTGCATTTTGGCTGTCCTGGCAACATGCTAGAGGCAATGCCACCACCAAGACAATACTGATAGCCACCCCCATCGCGTTCGGCATTCCTAACGCTGCGACACTTTTGGGCATTCGAGCCAAGAACCGCCGCCTTCAGCTGACGACCCCCACAAGCCTTGTCGTAACAGCAATAATTCTTGCCGTAGTAGCGTGTGGTTGCTTTTGGGCTGCTCTGCACCGAGGCCTAGATTCCACTCAATCAATCTTGGATGAAGCAGTTTCATCGAAGCCAATCAGCGCCATTAAACCTCAGAGCAGAGCTATTCTGGTTCAGCTATTACGAGCACGGCTTGAAAACAGCCGCGAATATAACGCAGACGCCGCTCGGTTCAAGCCCATAGAGCCAGCACTCTATTCCGCGGAGTCATTTGAGAATGAGAATGTCATACAGTCCGTAAAGAGCCAAGTGCAAGCGGCTGCGTCTTTGGATGTCAGCTATGCCGGCAAGCAACAAGAAGCTATAGATGAGTTTCGGGCGAGAATGTCTAAAGCCGACCCCGCATACTTGGAGTCCTTTGAGGCTCAAAGGAAGGGCGCTGACGATGAATTTGCTAAAGCATTATTACAGGAAAAACAGTGGCTTGATGCGACCAACGGCCTGTACGACTTTGCCGCCGCAAATCAGAAGACGATAAAGCTGAAAGGCAATCAGCTGTACTTTTTAGACCCCAAAGTCAAGGCTACCTTTGAAGGTGACAAGCAGCACGCGGTTGACCTTCTGAATAAGGTGCGAGCCATGGAAAAGGACCAAGCAGAACGGCAGAAGAAGGCATTACCGGATGTCCCGCTTTCAAAATTGGGCCTCACGGACAACTGAGCAATCGACATTATTATCGGAGATTCCCACTTCACACATACTTTTGTCATAGAAGTCGTGAAAGAGCGCCGCCGCTTCACTTCTAACCTCTGATCCAGCATTCTCCTTGCGCTAATCCGCCGCACCTCGAATAATGCTCTGTACCCCATGCTCGATACGCAAACCCCGCCCGCCCAACTCGATTCCCCAGCCCTGGAAGCCGCGCTCCACCTCCATCTCCGCGGAGAGGTTCGCTTCGACTCCAGCACCCGCGCCCTCTACGCGACCGACGGCTCCAACTACCGCCAGGTCCCAATCGGCGTAGTCATCCCGCGCGACAAAGAAGACGTCCTCGCCACCGTCGCCCTCTGCCGCGACCATCACGCTCCGCTCCTCGCCCGCGGAGGCGGAACTTCCCTCGCCGGCCAATGCTGCAACGTGGCAGTTGTCCTCGATTTCTCGAAGTACATGGCGAATATCCTCGAGATCGATCCCGAGCGCCGCATTGCCCGCGTTCAGCCGGGAGTAATCCTCGACCACCTCCGCGCCGCCGCCGAGAAGCATCACCTGACCTTCGCGCCCGATCCCGCCACCCACAGCCGCTGCACCCTCGGAGGCATGATCGGCAACAACTCCTGCGGCGTGCACTCGATCATGGCGGGCAAAACGGATGACAACATCGAGGCGCTCGAAGTCCTGACCTACGACGGCCAGCGCCTGCACGTCGGCGCAACCAGCGAAGAAGACTTCGTCCGCATCGTGAATGAAGGCGGTCGCCGCGCCCAAATCTATTCCGGCCTGAAGCAGCTCGCCGGCCGCTATGGAGATCAAGTCCGCCGCCAGTTTCCAAACATCCCGCGCCGCGTCTCGGGCTACAACCTCAATCACCTGCTCCCCGAAAATGGATTCCACATCGCGCGTTCGCTGGTCGGCTCCGAAGGCACCTGCGCCACCATTCTCGAAGCCACCTGCCGCCTCGTGCAAAGCCCGCCCGCGCGTGTGTTGGTCGTAATCGGATGGCCCGACGTTTATGTCTGCGCCGACCACGTCCCGCAAATCATGGAGCACGGCCCAATCGGCCTCGAAGGTTTCGACGACATCATCGTAAACGCCAATCGCCGCAAAGGCCTCAACCTCGACGGCCTCGCGCTGCTCCCCGAAGGCTGCGGATGGCTGATGGTCGAGTTCGGCGCCGACACAATTGCCGAAGCCGAATCCAAGGCCCATCATCTGATGGAGAAGTTAGACCGCGACCCAGCCCCGCCCGAAATGCGCCTGATCAACGACCCGCGCCAGGCCCGGCACCTCTGGAATGTGCGCGAATCGAGCCTGGGGGTCAGTTCGCATGTGCCCGGCGAACCCATCCGATGGGAGGGCTTCGAAGATTCCGCAGTCGCTCCAGAAAAGCTAGGCGCCTATCTGCGCGAGTTGCGCACGCTGATGCAAGCCTTCCACTACGAAGGCGCATTCTACGGACACTTCGGTCACGCGTGCGTGCACACGCGCATGGACTACGACCTCGAATCCGCCGAAGGCATCCGCAAATTCCGCCAGTTCATGGAAGAAGCGGCCGATCTCGTCGTGCGCTATGGCGGCTCACTCTCCGGCGAGCACGGAGACGGCCAGTCCCGCGGTGAACTCCTGCCAAAAATGTTTGGACCAGAGCTGATGCAGGCCTTCCGCGACTTTAAATCACTCTGGGATCCCGACTGGAAGATGAACCCGGGCAAGCTCATCAACGCGAACCGCCTCGACGAAGATCTGCGCCTCGGCCCCAACTATGATCCCTGGCAACCGCCAACGCATTTCAAATTTCCCGAAGACCATGGCAGCCTGGCCAGCGCCACTCTACGCTGCGTGGGAGTTGGCAAATGCCGCCAATACGAGGGCGGAGTAATGTGCCCAAGCTTCCGAGTGACGCGCGAAGAAGAGCACTCCACCCGCGGCCGCGCCCATCTGCTCTGGGAGATGACACAAGGCGAGGTAATAAAAGATGGCTGGAATAATGAAGCGGTTAAAGAGTCGCTGGATTTATGCCTAGCCTGCAAAGGATGCAAAAGCGATTGCCCGGTAGGCGTTGACGTAGCAACTTACAAAGCCGAATTTCTCTCTCACTATTACGAAACAAATAGCCGTCCGCTCAGCGCGAGGGTCCTAGCCAATTTCGACATCGCAGTAAGAACAGCATCGCACTTGCCAGGCCTGGTAAATCTGACAACGCAGCTCCCCGGCCTGCGCGATCTAACAAAGCTAGCCGCAGGAATGGCGCCGCGCCGCAGAATCCCACCCTTCGCCCCAGAGACCTTCCAACAATGGTGGGAAAAACGTAGCAACGGGCGCCCTCGTCCATCAGGTCGAGAGAGGCTCGACAGGAATTCTGCCGCGACCGGCCCACTGCCTGCCACTGGCTCCGTCCTACTCTGGGCTGACACCTTCAACAACCACTTCGTCCCTTCGACCGCCATCGCCGCCGCCGAAGTTCTCGAGGCCGCAGGTTTCGAAGTTCAGGTCCCGCGCGCCCATCTCTGCTGCGGACGCCCCCTCTACGATGTAGGCGAATTAGACCGCGCGAAAGCTCTCCTCCTCCGAATCATGGACGAGCTTTACGAAGAAATCGAAAACGGCACGCCGATAGTAGTCCTCGAGCCCAGCTGCGCCGCCGTCTTCCGCGACGAACTGATCAACCTGTTCCCAAACGATGCGCGCGCGCGCGCGCTTTCAAAGCAGGTTTTCCTGCTAAGCGAATTCCTCGAGCAGCACGCGCAAGACTTCCCCATTCCGAAGCTGGCGCGCAAAGCTCTAATCCACGGCCACTGCCATCACAAAGCCCTCATGAAGATGACCGCCGAAGAATCCATCCTCCGCCGCATGGGCATCGACTTCACCGCGCCCGCTCCCGGATGCTGCGGCATGGCCGGCGCTTTCGGCTTCGAAAAAGAGAAGTACGAAATCTCGCGCGCGATCGGCGAACTCGAACTCCTCCCTGCGGTCCGGCAGGCGCCGACCGACTGGCTCATCGTCGCGGACGGCTTCAGTTGCCGCGAGCAGATCGCCCAGGAAACCGACCGCCACGCGCTGCATCTAGCCGAAGTTTTACAGATGGCCCTGCGCGAATCGACTGAAACCCCGGATGGTCTCCCACTGTTCGACGCGGCTCCGCGTCATTATCCCGAAGACGGGTGGGTACAGCCGCATGAAGCCGCGGTCCAGAAATCAATGAAGCGCACCGGGCTGGCAGTGGCGGGAATTGCGGTCGGGGCAGCGCTGCTTTTGGCGCTGGCAAGGAAGCGCTAAGATTTGGAGTCGCGGAGCACTTCGTTGGGGATACCTCCACGACTTTGCCGTCGCGCCATAGCGCTTTACCAAGGCGCGACAAACGCGTTTATTCACTTCGAGCCGCATCCTAGGCCTTCTCCACTCGTCTGAGAACGTTGCGTCAAACGGGCAAAGGGCAGCGCCTATCCGATTCTGGACTGGCGCACCCTATTGCCGATAAGTTATGGCATGAGCGCCGTTTTGACCGAGTTCCGGAAACGGATGGTAACCGAGTTCCGGAAGCCCGTGATGACGATGGTGGAAGCGGCGTGGCGGGACACAGACGGGATCTCGCGGACGATCGCCGCGCGCATGGAAGACAAGTCGCGAGGTGGGGTGTGCATACGGATCAAGACTCGCCTGGCCGTCGGATCGGAGCTACGAATTCAGTGGCGCCACGATCACTTTTTCGGGACGGTCCGGTACTGCCGAAGCGATGGCATGGACTTTCTGGCAGGCATTCAGCGACATGCCTCAGAGGACGCACTCCCCAACGACGCAGGACCAGCCGGTATCCCACAGCAAAAAACGTCGAGAAGCAAAGATCCGCTGATTCCGGCAATTCAAGCTCAGGCAACCAGAGTTCCTGCAACTAAGATTCCGCCGGTCAAATCTTCGACAAGCGACGCCTCTGCAAGCCAAGCTTCGGTAACAGCGCGTCCGACGGTCGAGCGCACTCCATCCCTAAGCGTTGAGACCTCGACCGCGATGGCAGCGCCCGGCATTGGTCATAAAGTTGATGACGAGGACAGTCCACGCTCCCGAGCCCCAGACTTTGATGCTCCACCTCCGCGCGACCCGCGGCCCGAACTGTGGCCTGAACTCAAATCCAAACAACCTCCAATGCAAGTTGGCGAGAGAAGGAAACGTATGCGAGACAAGTGGCTCGAACTGCCCTGGCAGAAGAAGCAGAAGCGCCCGAGCGAAAGCGGCCAGTGGGATGGCGAAGGCGGTGGCAACGACAATGATTACGGCAAAAGCGAAAAGGAGAACCTTATGCCAGACTCAATTCACCCCACGCAAAAGGTTCCGGGGCGTTCTGCACGGGAGGTCCCAAGTTTCCAGGTCGACCTGTCGCCCTTGGAAGACATTTATCGCGCGGCCGGGATCATGAGTCCACGGCACGGATATAGCATCAACAAAGTGGTCAACATGCTGCACAGCGAACACATCCGCGAGTTGCCGAAGGAGATGAAGCAGGCAGCGGTGCTGATGGCTCTCGACGCATCCGGCACTCCAGTCGAGCAAGTGCAGAAAGACGCCAAAGCGCGCCAGGACGCCCTGGATGCACACGAAGCTCAGCAGACGAAGGAGATTGAAGCGGAGTGGGGCAGGAAAGCAGAAGAAATTACCCAGATCCAGGCGGAACTGGAAAGCATCAAGGCCCACTACATGGCCCGCATCACCCGGAATATGGAGGGCGTAGCGCGGGAGAAAGCCACTTTTAATAGCTGGCTCACCCTGAAGCAGCAGGAATGCCAAAGCATGGCGGAAGCCGTGGAACTGTGCTTGAAATCCGCCGGTTCCGAGCTAGCCATTGCTCCCTCTGCGGACGTGGCCATGGGGCTGGTCAAGGCCAAGACGGTGTGATTCTGCCTCCGCTTCTCTTTGCGAAATAGAATTCGATCGGACTGGAATCAGATCGGACCTTGATAGCGTCGCAGCCGCACCGCCGCCGCGAGAAAGATGGCAGCGACGGCCAGGCCGATCCACAACCCAGGGCTACTCAGGAAACTACCCAGAGCCACATGTGTCATCGGGTCCGTGGGAAACATACCGGGTGATGTCGAGGTCGGCGCTGCGCCGATCAATCGCCCTCCTACCAGGAAAGCGAAACGCCATGTGTGAAAAACAATCTGCTCGACGCCAGCAATCGCTACCACCGGCAACGCCGCCCATAGAAAAGTCGCCCGCCGCGACCATCCTGAAACGAGCAGCAGCCAGCAATAAACTGGCGCGGGCCAGAGGGCATGGGCGGTGAGAATGTGGTAGAGCAGAAGCCATGACATCCGCAAAAATGACAGTTTCGTCCACAACATCGCCACGCTCTGACCGCTCGCCAGCACCACTGCGCTGCTCACCAGCAGCATGATCCACTGCATGCCCACCGTGATCGCAAAAGTCAGCAGAGGCAAAATAACAAGCGGAATGCTGGCTTTCGAAAGCACAGTGGCGACATCCGACACTGGCAGCGACTTCCAGAAAAGAATGCTGCGGTCGCGGCGCTCGCCATGCAAGGCGTCGAGACAATAAAACACACTTACAACAACGCCTGTAAGCATCATCAGACCTGCCGCCATGTCGTACGGCCCGTGAGGTTCCGCCGGATTGAGCCGCAGCGGCTCTTCCCAGATGCCAACAAACGAACTGAGACAGAAGGCGAACAGAGCAACGCCGGCGACCGCCAGCGGCGCAATATAGATAGAGCGGTACTCCCACAATTCACGTCGCACCAGCCAGTACATCCGCTGGCTCTCCGAGATGGACGCTGTCGCGGCCGCTCGCGATTCAAAAGGAGACTCGGACATGGCGCTTGCTTGCGTATTCATTTCGCCGCTCCTTGCGCTTGGCCAGGTTGCACCACGCTAGCTTGTGCCTGGCCACGCTGATTTCCGATCACGGCAACGAACAGGTCGGCGATGCTTGGTGTGCGCACGTCGCCCAGCGCTGCCAGTCGTTGACGATCTAATTCTTGACGATCCAATTGCTGACGATCCAAGTTTCGGAGATCCGTCCCCTCAAGCTTCAGATCGAACAACAGGATGCTGCCACCGATCGCCTGCCGCTCGTGCATCGGCTTGAGCGCGCGTGCCTCCACAACCTGCTCGGGGCGCACCATCACTTCCAGGTAGCGCGACTCCAACTCTTCCATGCTGCGACTGAATACCACCCGGCCGTAGTCGATGAACATCACATCGGTGAGCACGTGCTCGATCTCCTCCACCTGGTGGGTCGCGACTACGATGGTGCGGTTGCCATCGAAGTAGTCGTTGAGCAGCGAATCGTAAAACTGCTTGCGATAAATGATGTCGAGGCCAAGCGTCGGCTCGTCCAGCACCAGCAATCTCGCGTCAATCGCCATTACCAGAGCGAGGTGGAGTTGCGTCACCATGCCCTTCGACAATTCCCTCACCCGACTGCCCAGCCGGATGGTAGTCTTCGCCAGAAAACCTTCCGCCTTCGCGCGATCAAATCGCGGATGCACGCCTGTGACGTACTCGAGCGCCTGTGAAACCTTTATCCAGCGCGGCAACACGGCCACATCGGCAATAAAGCAGACATCGCGCATCAGCTGATCGCGCTCCCTCCAGGGATCGCGTCCGAGCACCCTGAGTTCTCCCTGGTAAGGCGTGAGGCCGAGGATCGCATGGAGTGCGGTGGTCTTGCCCGCTCCGTTCGGACCAATCAGTCCCAGGATGCGGCCCTCTTCCACCCGCATATCGATGCCGTCCAGCGCGATGGTAGTGCCGAAGGCCTTGCGAAGGCCGCGAGCTTCTATGCATGCCATAGTTTCAGCGCTCCTCTTTCGTGCCGGGTGTCCGGGGGGCGCCTGAGTCGCCGGTTTTCGACGGTGCAGCGCCCGGGGCAGCGTCCAAAGATGACCCGCCGCCCGCACCATTCAGTAGCTCTTCCGCGTTCAATCCCAGCCGCTGGATGGTTGCGTGAATCCTGGGCCATTCTTCTCCCAGGAACTTCCGCCGTTCCCCTTCCAGCAACAGATTGCGCGCGCCCGCATTGACGAACATTCCGCGCCCTCGCCTGGACTCAACCAGCCCCTCGTCCACCAGTTGCTGATACCCCTTGAGGACCGTGAGCGGATTGACCCGATATTCTGCCGCGACGTTGCGCACCGAGGGCAGCGGATCGCCCTCCTTGAGCACACCGTCGAGTACCATCGCGACCACGCGCTCGCGCACCTGGCGGTAGATCGGCTGACTGTCGTTCCACTCATGGTCCATCGATATTTCCACGCACCCCTTACCAAGTCTTCCCAAGAAAGATACCGCGAGCTTCAGTTCGCCCGGTGCAGATCGAAGTGCGCGTGGATCGGCTTGTCCTTCATCATGAACGTCCAGTCCTCGGTATGGTGGTTGGCGTCAATGAAGGTGAACACCGAATGGTCCATGTGGTACTCCGGATTCCCACTGATATCCTTGAAGGTGAACTCGACCGTCTTGCCGTCGGCGGACGTCTTGCCGGTCATGCGCGGCCGGTTCCCCGCGTCGCAATAGTGAACCAGTGTGAGCTGGTCTCCGTCAACGTAAAGCATCGTGACCGGATGATCGTACTTGGTCGCATCCAGCGGTGTTCCCGCTTCCTGCAACTCGTGCACCAGCGTGTTCCCCCTCGACGTTACGCGCATCGAGACATGAAGCGGCTTGCCGTCTGACATCGCGGGCATCTCCGGGACGTTGACGGGACCCTCCCACTCTCCCGCCAGGCTTTTTAGGGTTGTGAAGGATTTCTGTGCCTCGGACGGCACCGCAGGCGCAGGGGACATGTGCGCGTCGGATTGCCCGACCGCGATGCTAGAAAGCGACACGAGAACAACGGACAGCATTAAACCAAGGGATTTCATTTGTCCTTCTCCTTAAAGTTCTTCAGTTGGATCCGAGCTCTGGTTCGCGTAACTCCAGTGCGAGCTGATCACTCGATCCATAGTGATATACTTAACTATAACACTAGATCAATTGCAAGCAATTTCTTGATTTATTTTCGCCGTCCTCCATCGAAGACACTATCCAGTTTAAAAACAATGACTTGTACAAGACTTCACGAGCGGAAGGCTTGGAGGGAAGAACGCGATCCTGGCATTCGAGCACTGAACCAGAGGAGGATTCCTGTTCTTTGGACGTTTTGAGAAGGAGATTGCCGGAGCAGGCGACATCCGGTGCCGCGTACCATGAGTTACCATGACAGTAGGAAAGTCCTCTGACTGGGGACGGCTGATTGTCATGGAAACCGAGAAGAGTACGCTTCTGGAATCGAGGCCGCAGTCACCGACGCAGGTGTCTCCGCCACAATCGGTTCCCTCTTCATTGCCGAGTCAGTCGCCAGACAAAACACTCCAGGGTTCCGTCCTCGTCCTGATCCAGTTCGACGTCTCCGAGGAGATCCGGCTCGATCTGCTGCGCACGATATTCGGCGCGCGGCGCCAGGAAGCCAGCTTCAAGCATCCTGCGCCTGGATACGTTCGTTATCAGAGACCACCGGTCGTCGAACGGGTCGAACCGCTGGTGCTTGAAAGCGGCGAGCGTCTGGACACCCAGATCAAGTACTACGATTACGGCGTCCTCAGCGTAGTTTTCGAACTGCCGTTCGCGGGAGATTGGGACACGCTGGTTCGCCTGGCCAGCCGCTGGGTCTGGGACACCGACTTCACCAGCTTCGCCAAAAAGATTGTCGAGCAGAAGCTCGACCGGGCCTATCCCGCGCTGGTCAAACCGTATGAAGCCAAGACCAAGGAACCCAGGAATAAAGACAAAGACAATGACGACGCGAGTTCCAGTAGTTCCCAGATTTACGACGAGTGGCTGACCGAAGACTACTTTGTGTTTCACGTTCGCGAATGCGCGGGTAATCTCTCAGCCTCGGATCTACTCGCAGCCCAAGGCGGACGGATCGCCCAAATCGTCCGCGGAGAAAACCAAGCACTCTCCGACGGCGAGCGGCAGGAGATTCTCCAGTCAAAAATCTCGTATTATCCAAACGACCTGGCGGTGATCGGCTGGAACGCGGCGTTTCTCTACGACAACCAGGCGGGCGCCGAGACCGCGATTCAACTCCTCGAGTACGCGAACTCGCAGCTGCTCGAATTCCGACACTACGACGAACTCCTGACGCGCGAACTGCAAAGCGTCTACGACTTCATGGACCACGGCTCGACCGGCATCTGGGCCCGCTGGCGCACGGCACGCCGCGCTACGCGCCTGCATACGGTGCTTCTCGACGTGGATGAACTAACCGAGCGCGCCGACAACGCCATCAAATTCCTGAGCGACATGTTCTCCGCACGCCTCTATAAAGTAGCCGCGTCGAAGATCGGCGTCACCGACTACAAAGACCTGGTCAACCAGAAAGTCCACACCGCCGAGGAGCTCTACCGCTTCATGGTCGACCAATTCCACCAGAGCCGCGCGTTCGTACTGGAATTTCTCGTCGTCATCATCCTCATCATTGAGCTGTTTTGGCTCTTTAAGGGATCGCTTCGGATTTAGCCGACAGCTCTTGATTCTGAGTGGATATCCTTGATTCTGAGTGGATATCTAAGACATCTATTGTTACGGCCACGCAGTTCCAAAACGCAAGAATGCCCGGGATTCTCACGAATGCCGGGCACCTGTTTCTTCGAGATTTTCGCGGCTAGTTAGACAGCCGTTACGTTCTCCGCTTGCCAGCCTTTCGGGCCTTTGGTCACGTCAAACTGGACGGTCTGGCCTTCTTGCAGGCTCTTGAAGCCGCCCGACTGAATCGCGGAGAAATGCACGAAAACGTCTTCGCCATTTTGACGGCTGATGAAGCCATAACCCTTGGCGTCGTTAAACCACTTCACTGTTCCTTGTTCTGCCATGTGTAAATGTTCCTATTCTTTGTTTCTGATTGAAATATGCTGAGCAGATTCGTTGCTTGTGGAAGTGGGGTGACGCTGGTTGGCGGTACCGACCTTCAACTCACTTGAAGTCAAACTTAGCACGTACAGTGTAGCACGATCGATGGAACGGTTACCACAGATTTTGCAATCGGGCGAAGTAACGGCGAAAGAGTCGGGATCGCATCGTCGTTAGCAGAGCTGTCGTTAGCAGAGTTGTGGCTAACGGCGTTATGGTTGACAGAGTTATGGCGTACGCTATGACTTGGCCATGGCCGCCTGACTATGGCCGCCTGACTATGATCGCGTCTCTCACGCTTGAGCTTCGCATCGAAGCGGCGCAGTCTCTCAAGGACAAGCGGCAGGTCTTGCGCAGCTTAAAAGACCGGCTGCGGGCGTCGTTTAATGTCTCGGTCGCCGAACTAGATCCTTCGAGCCTCTGGAACCAGGCCACCATTGGCGTCGTCGCTATTTCCCACTCGCGCGACTATCTCGACGGGCTCCTGAAAAATGTGGAGCGGGCCGCCACCCGCATCGCCAACAACCACGGGGCTGAAATTGCGGACTCATTCGTTGACTTTCTGTAGTCGACACGTCGGCATCTGCTTCAGCTGGAGGGGAAAGCGCTCGTCCTTCCCGTTTCATTTTCTGCTATGCTAGTCGGTTTTCCTTCCACTCGAGGTCTACCTTGGAACGCCGTGGAGTCAAATATCATCGCGAGCGCCTGAACGAAGCTCTGCGGGAGGAGATTGAGACTTTGCTCGAAGGCGAGCTGCGCGATCCGCGCATTGGGCTGGCCACCGTTTCCGGCCTGCACATGGCGGAAGACGGACGCTCAGCCCACGTTCTGGTTTCGGTCGAAGGCGACGACACCGAGGCGCAGCGGACGCTGGAAGGATTAAACGCAGCCAAGAATTTTGTGCGCCACGAATTGGTAGAGCGCCTGCGTCTGCGCCGCGCCCCGGAACTCTTTTTTCAAGTCAATCGCTCGCTCCAGTTGGAAAATCGGGTGGACGAACTGCTGGCGCGCGCGAAAAAGCGGAGAAAGAAATAGCAAGAGCAGCTTTCAGCTATCAGCCTTCGATAAAAGCCAGTGGTTGAACAGGCAGCGCAGACCACACAATTCATGAAGGATGCGACACGGCGGCTTGAACACCGCGCCTCAACTGACAGCTGATAGCTGACGGCTTTCCCTATGCTCGACCAGGTTCTCAAGGCGATTCGCGCGCGGCAGCGATTTGTGGTCACCTCGCACGCGCGGCCCGACGGCGATGGCATCGGCTCAGCCCTTGCCTGCGGCCAGATTCTGCGCGAGATGGGCAAAGACGCCGACGTGGTGATCTACGACGGCATCCCGCGCATTTACCAGAACCTGCCCTTTGCGGATCGCGCCATCCAATCGCACACCGTGCCTGCAAACGACGCGGTCATTCTGCTCGAATGCGACAGCACGCGCCGGGCGCTGCTCCAGGGCCTCGACCAATGCTTCCTTATTAATATCGATCACCATGTTAGCGGTCGGAATTTCGGGCACATCAATTGGATTGATTCCAACGTAATGGCGACCGCCGAACTTGTGTATCGCCTGGCGCGCGTGGCTTGCGTTCCCATCGATCGCGATATTGCCACATGTCTCTACACCGCCCTGATGACTGACACCGGCTCGTTCATGTTTGAAGGCACGAACGAGCACACGTTCACGGTGGCGCGCGAGCTTGCGCTGGCGGGCGCCGATCCGGCGCAGTGTGCGCGACACATTTATTTTGGACATTCGACGGCCAAGATGCGCCTGCTGGGAGCGGCGCTCAGTCACCTGCATCGGGAGGGCGCGCTCGCCTGGATTTGGGTAACGCAGGAGCAGATGGCGCGCTTCGGCGCCCGCGAAGAAGATTGCGAAGGGCTGGTGAATTATGCGCTCTCGATGGGCGACGTACAGGTTGCGATCTTTTTCCGCGAACTACCGGATGGGCGCTATCGCGTGAGCCTGCGCAGCAAAGGTGAAGTGAATGTTTCGATCGTTGCCGAGCACTTTGGCGGCGGCGGTCACAAATGTGCCAGCGGATTTTCGCTTGACGGACCGCTTGCCATGGCTGTTTCGCGCGTGGTGGGACGACTGCGCGAAGAGCCGGCGGTTACCAGTTCAGAATCAGAAATAGGGTCGGAATAACACGATCGCAAAATAAATTTATGGACTTAATGCGGCAACTCATTTCTTTCGTCGGAGCGCTTCTTATCCTGATCGCCTACGTCGGCCATCAGATGGAGTGGATCAACGCGCGGCGGCCTGCGTATAACATTCTGAACGGCGCGGGCTCGGCGATCCTGTGGTGGATCGCGCTTCATCCGTTTCAAATCGGCTTCCTCGTGCTGGAAGGGGTCTGGACGATCGTCAGCATAGGGGCGCTGTTCCGGAAGCAGCCGGCGTAAGTACTCATGCGATCGCGAACCGAACTCTTGCTGCTCGTGGCGTGCTGCGGATTTCTCCTCTTCTACGGCCTGGGAGCGTTTGGCCTGCTCGGGGCCGACGAACCTCGCTACGCGCAAGTTGCGCGCGAGATGCTCGATCGCGGGGATTGGATCACGCCCACGCTGAATGGCAAGCCTTGGCTGGAAAAACCTCCTCTTTATTATTGGCAGGCGATGTTGGCCTATCGTGTAGCGCGCGCGTTCGGCTCCGGCAATGACGGCGTCAACGAGCGAACTGCGCGCTTGCCGGGAGCGATTGATGCCGCCGTTATGATCGCGGCTATTTATTTTTTCCTGCGCCGTCTTCGCCCCGGCAGCGAACTCGACGCCGCGCTCATCGCCGCCAGCTGCGCTGGCGTAATTGGATTTGCACATGCCGCCTCGACCGACATGCCCCTGACGGCGGCCCTTACGATTGCCTTGCTCGCCTGGTACACATGGTACGAAAGCGGCCGCCGCCTCAACCTCGCCATCTTCTATCTGTGTCTCGCGCTCGGCATGCTGGCCAAAGGTCCGGTTGCGCCTGCACTTGCCGCTGTGATTATTCTGCTTTTCGCGGCCGTCAGGCGCGATTCGAACGCCCTCCTCCACACCCTCTGGATTCCCGGCATTGTGTTATTTCTCGTCATCACGCTGCCTTGGTACATCGCAGTTCAAATGCGCAATCCGGATTTCTTTCGCGTCTTCATCCTCGAACACAATCTCGCGCGCTTCTCTACCAACGTCTATCACCATCCCCAGCCTGTCTGGTTCTACCTGCCGGTGTTTTTGCTGGCGGCGATGCCTTGGACGCTGTGGCTGATTATGGCTCTTGTGGAACGTGTGCGCCTTATATTGAGCAAGGGACGACAGGCATTTGCGGGTTCCGACAATTCCTGGCGTTTGTTTCTTATTCTCTGGATGGTCGTGCCTATTCTTTTTTTCTCCGCGTCGGAATCGAAGCTTCCTGGCTACATTATGCCGAGTGTGCCCGCCGCGGCCTTACTCGTCGCCGAATATCTGGCGACGCGCCGCGAACAGAAAACTAAAATCTCAGGGCCGCTCGCCATCGCGCACGGCTTGCTGTGCGGGCTGCTCATTTTTGCCGCCCTCTCGGCTGCTTCGGTCGCTCTCAATCATCGTCTGGCGTTCGGCCAAGGAACCTACATTGCCGCGACGATTGCCGCACTGTTCGCCATTGGAATTTCTGCGGTGCTGGTCACGCGCTCTGGACCGCAACTGCTTCGGCTAGCCACCATGACTGCGGTCATCGTCAGCGTGGCTGCGATGATTCGGCTGGCTGCGCCCGTGATTGACGCAACACAATCATCACGGCCAGTTGCCGAGATCATTCAAGACTTCTCTCACGAGCGAGTGCCCGTCGCTCTCTATCACGTGAGCCGCGTGCAGCAATACGGCCTGGATTTCTATCTCAATCGCCCAACGCAAACATATGAAGAAGGTAAAGTGCCGAGTGCTGCGCATCTTGTGGTCGCGGCTCAGAATATCGCGGACACAGCCGCGCAGCCCGCGTTCAGCGCTCTGATACCGGGCCGCAAAGTGTCATACTTAACCAGCGTTCCCGCGCAGAAACTAGCAATATATTGGGTGGGAAAGGAATAGAAACAGGTCGGACCTCAGTTTCAGGACGTGCCGATATCGTCGATGAATGCAAGCCCGTCGAGTGATTTGCGCTTTTACTGACAACTGAGAGCTGACAGCTGAGAACTGATTTATGGAAATCCTGGACCTCCGCCACTTCTCCTCCGCCGATCTTCGGCCGCTGCTTGAAGAGGAGATCGCCGCGTGGGGAAACCTGCTGGCGTGGGACTACGGTCAGTCGGCGGAGATGATTCTCCGTTATATGGAGGCGAAAATACTTCCCGGTTATGCCGCCATCGAGCGCGGGAGTATTTTCGGCTACTCGTTTTTTGTTTACGAGCAGAGCAAGGGCGTGATCGGCGATCTGTTTGTTCACGACGGAGCCCGCACCGCGAATCGGGTCGAAGTGGAGGAACGGCTTCTAACGCACGTCATTGAGACGCTGCAACAATCGCCGGGTATTCATCGCGTCGAGGCGCAATTGCTTCCTCACGAGACGGGCGAGGTGGCGCGGCCTTTTCTGGCGCAGGGTTTCAGCCGGCATCCGCGCGTGTTCATGAATTTTGAAATCGCACAGCACCCGCAGCCTTCGCTACAAACTCTGCCTCCGCTCGCGCCCGAGTTCGAACTTCGACCCTGGTCCGAGGACCACTACCAATCCGCCGCCGCTCTCATCACGGCCGCCTATCGCGGGCACGTCGATTCCGACATCAATGATCAATACCGCACGCTGAGCGGCTCGCTGCGTTTTCTGAACAACATTGTGCGCTTTCCGGGGTGCGGCACATTTGATCCGCAGGCATCGTTCGTAATTTTTCAGCGCCGTACGCGGACGCTTATTGGCCTGATTCTCTGTTCGCAGGTGCGCGCCGATGTCGGCCACATCACGCAGGTCTGCGTCCTGCCCGAGTATCGATCCGCGGGACTTGGACTGGTCTTGCTGGCCGCGACTACGCGCAGCCTGCGTGAGCGAAAATTCAACGCGATCTCGCTCACCGTGACCGAAGCGAATGATCGAGCGATTGCGCTCTATCATCGAATCGGCTTCGAATCCAGACGAGTGTTTGATGCGTTTGTTTGGGAGGGATGACGTAGAAAGTCTTACAGGTTAGAGCTACACTGAAGCCATTCTGGCGGAAGATCGCTGCGCTCTCTTACTGCTTACCTTCGTCTGATATTCGGTCTCAATGTTCAGTCCCGGTGTTAGGCCCTTCGTCCTCAACGAAAGGAAATTATGTCGACTCCAACGAAACGGCTTCTCCTTGCCGGAAGTGAACGCGCCCCCATGGAAGGAGCGCGGGAAATCGGTCCAGCTAATCCGAATGAAAATGTCGAGGTGACAATTCGTTTGCGCTCTCGCGCGGGGAACAAGCCAATTGTCGCCCCTGAGGAATTCACGAAGCCCATCAAAGATCGAGCGATTCTGAGTCGAGCCGAGTTCGAGCAACGCCATGGGGCGGACCCGGCAAGCATCGCTCGTGTCGAGTCGTTTGCTCGCGAGCAC
>JBAWBE010000670.1:0-12866 GCA_049589635.1 Terriglobales bacterium | reverse complement strand
ATGCCGTACTGGCGAATTTTGTAGAGCAGGGCCTTGTAACTGATCTGCAAGAGCACGGCCGCTTGTTTGCGATTCCAGTTTGTCTCCTCGAGCGCGCGGGCAATGGCTTCGGCTTCCGCTTCGTCTTTCGCGCTGCGGGCCAGCGATTTCAGTCCCCCGGCGTTATCAGCGCCCGCGGCTGCGGTTCGGCCGCCGGAATCGGCTTGCGAGCCTCCGCCACCATCGGAGCGCGGTTGCAGTTCGGAGGCGGCCAGATTCTCGTCTCCTAAAACCAGGTAACGCTTGATGAAGTTGCTGAGTTCACGCAGATTGCCGGGCCAGGGATGGCGGAGGCAGGCTTCCATTAGCGCGGGCCCCAGCGGCAGCGGCGAGCGAGCGTAGGATTCCGACATGCGCGACATGAAGTGCTTGAGAAGAATTGGAATCTCTTCTTTGCGATCGCGCAGCGGCGGCAGCGAAAGAGTGAATGCATTAAGGCGGTAGTAAAGATCTTCGCGCAGACGCTTGGTGGCGATAGCCTCGGGAATATTAATGTTAGTGGCCGCGAGTATGCGCACGTCGACCTTGATTACCGTCCGGCTGCCGAGACGAGAAAACGTCTGGTCCTGTAAGACGTGCAGCAGCTTCGCTTGCAGCAGGGGCGGCATTTCGCCGATCTCGTCGAGCAGGATCGTGCCCTTGTTGCAAAGCTCGAATTTGCCGGGTTTGGCGTGATTGGCGCCCGTGAAGGCTCCAGCTTCGTAGCCGAATAATTCGCTTTCGAGCAGGTCGGCGGGCACGGCCGCACAATTTACTTTGAGGAACGTGCGGTGAGCGCGCGGAGAAAGTTTGTGAATCAGGCGCGCCAGAACTTCTTTGCCGGTGCCGCTTTCGCCAAGGAGTAGCACGGGAATATCGACATTCGCAACCAGGGCCGCCTGCGCGCGGATTTTTTTCATCGCAGGACTGGCGGCCACGAAGAAGACATCGTCGCACAGTTCTTCGACTTCACCGGCGTAGGACTCGGCCTTGCCTCCGCCCACGCAGGCCGAAATCACGGAGTCGAGTTCGGCTTTTTGAAAAGGCTTGGTCAGGTAGTCGATTGCGCCCAGGCGCATAGCCTGCACGACCTTGCGCGTGTCGCTGACGCAGGAGAGCATGACGACCTTGAGGCCGGGCTTGATCTGGCGAAGTTGTTCGAGCGTCTGCAAGCCGTCGATGCCGGGCATGAGCAGGTCGAGGAGCACGAGATCAGGGCTCAGGCCCTTCTGCACCTGATCGACGGCCTCTTCACCGGTGGTTGCGGTTTGAACTTTGTGCTCGTCTACTTCGAGCAGCGTGCGGATGTAGCGCAGCATTCCTGGTTCGTCATCGACGAGCAGAATGTTGGCGGTTGTGCTCATTGGCTGGTCCCCTGCGGCGAACTCGCACTCGAATTCGAGCTAATAACAATTGGTTTGAGGGGGATCAGGAAAGAAAACTTGCTGCCGGCTTCGGGTTCGCTTTCAACCCAGATCTTGCCACCCATGCCCATCAGCAGGCGGCGGGCGATGGCCAGGCCAAGTCCCATGCCTTCGGTGGCTTCATTGCCGGGCAGTCGAAAAAAGTCGTCGAAAATTTCCAGTTGAAACTCGGGGCGAATTCCGGGCCCCGTATCGGAGACGCTGATCTTGACGGCGTTCGGGGCATTGATCGCTTGACGGCGGCGGTCGCCGTTGGCGGCAACCGTGCTCACCGAGCGGCGCTCCCACATGTGAGGTTCGGCGTGGATCCACACCGTGCCGCCCTGTGGTGTGTATTTGCAGGCGTTCTCCAAAAGGTTGGAAATCACGCGCTGAACCTTCGGCGCGTCGAACAGAAATGGCGTGAGCTTGTCATTCGAGAGGAAGTAGAGCGCCAGACCGCGCTCCTGGAACCGGTTTGACCAGATGCGGCACACTTCCGAGAGGCAGGCATCCATGTCGTTCTCGACAAACTGCATGCGAAGCTCGCCGGTTTCAAGAACGGTGTAAGTCAGAAAATCCTGAATAAAGTGCTGAAGGCGCTGGCCGCTCGACGACATGTCAGCCATGACTTCACGCTGGCGCTCATTGAGCGGGCCGAGCTTCTGACTCTGCAAGAGCTCGATGTAGCCATTCATGATGGCGAGCGGAGTTTTCAGATCGTGCGCGGCCGAGGCAAGAGCGTTGGTGGTTTTGCGAAAACGATCGCGCAGTGATTCCAGTTCGCGGACGACGTCGCTCATTGGTGGAGGATCGGAGAACCGTGCGCTGGGGTTGCGTAGGCTGTCCTTCATGGAGCTGGCGCCGGTAGACATGGCTGGTCTTCCTTCGTGTGAAGTCATTACGACTCGATCACGACACTCTGGGGAGGGAATTCTCTACCTTAAGAACGAGGGATTGAAGCAATGCTAAGCGAGGTGCAACAGAGTGTCAATCGGAAAGAGTATTAGAGAGAAGAGAAAAAGATTGCACTTCTGATTATTGACTAAGGGTCAGACTAAGGGCCGGATCGGCCTCAGGGGATCGCAGCGGATTCCGCGCGGTGAGCGAGGTTTAGGGGTGATCTTCTGGTAATGGTCAGGCTTCTTCCCTGTTTGGCCCCTAAGATGCGGGCCTCAGGGCGTTTACGCGAGGGGCGATCGTGAAGAAACGGATCACAAACAAGGACGGGAGGAAGTCGGTACGTTTACAGCTCGCCATACCCGTTTTTGTCCGCTCGCAGGATGCGGGCGGCAATGATTCGCTGGAGTTTGCCACTGCTCTCAATGTCTCGGTTGGGGGAGCTTTGGTGGTAGTTCGCCGTTCCGTTCCGAAGGCGGCCATGGTTTCCCTGGAGATACCGAGTGTCCCCGTAGGACCTGCCAGTGGATTGCCCAGTTCCTCGCGAGTACTCCGGGCGAAGGCGGTATGGGTCGCGCACCTGGATGACTACCATCTCCTGGGACTGAAATTTGTGCGGCCACTAAGCACCAACGTCGAGACCGTTCCTCGAGAGCTGAGGAACGCAGTTGCCGCTGTGTGAAAGGTTTTTCCTTCCCCCGGGCCAATTCGGGATGGCACTTTCGTGCCATCCCCTCTAGTCTCGCCAAAGGATTATCATCGCTGTAAGTCGCTTACAGCATTCGCGGTTATCTTTCACCGCCCAAGCCCAGCTTCTCTCTTCCCCCGTTTGGTGCTCGAGATGCACTTTTAGTGCACGACGGGTGACATTGCCCCGATTGGAATACAGGGACTCTTATGACAACTATGTCGGTAACGTCGTTCCAGCAGTCTCTCGGTGAGCTTCCTCCTGACAACATCATTTTTGGTCATTCGGAAGCGGTACAGGCAATCCGGGCGCAGCTCTCGAGAGTGGCGGCAGCCAATGTTCCAGTATTGATTACCGGGGAAAGCGGGACCGGGAAAGACATCATTGCGCGGCTGGTTCACGGTCTTTCACCGTGGAAAGTCGGACCTTATGTGAAGGTGAACTGTCCGGCGATTCCAGGAACGCTGCTGGAAAGTGAACTGTTCGGGTACGAGAAAGGCGCGTTCACCGGCGCTTTTGGAGCAAAGCCAGGTCGCGTTGAAATGGCGCACCGCGGCACGCTGTTCCTCGACGAAATTTCCGAGCTTGATAGTTCTCTGCAGTCGAAGCTTCTGCAGCTCTTGCAGGACGGCCAGTTCTGCCGCATCGGGGCTCAGGAAGACAAGAAAGTTGAAGTGCGCGTAGTCTGCGCGACCAATCGCGACCTGCAAGCGGAAATCGAAAATGGAACCTTCCGCCAGGATCTGTTCTATCGCATCAACGTGGTCAATCTGCGCATGCCGTCGCTGCGCGAGCGGCGCTGCGACATCGAAGATCTCTGCCGCTATTTCCTCGACTATTACAACCGCAAATTCAATTGCCGCGCGCGCGCGCTGTCAACCGAAGTGCTGGCGGTGCTCCAGAAATATCACTGGCCGGGAAACATTCGCGAACTGGAAAACCTGATCAAGCGCTACGTGATCCTCGGGAACGAAGAGGCGATCACCGGCGACCTGGTCCATCGCGAGCCGGACTACATGAATCCCGAGATTTCTTTCGACGGCCCCATTTCCTTGAAGAAGCTGACGCGCCAGGCGGTCCGCGAACTGGAGCGCAAAGTAATTTTGAAAGTTCTCCAGCAGCATCACTGGAACCGCAAACAGGCGGCGCGGACGCTAGGCATCAGCTATCGCGCGCTGCTCTACAAGATTCGTGACGCTGGTTTGCCGTCGAATCGTGCACTACGTCTGCGGCAGGCAGAGAATGCCATGCCAAGGGCGGGCGCGGCCGCGGACTAGCTCAAAACCAAGTTCCACCGCAGAGACGCCTAGAACGCCGAGGAAACCGAATTCAGGTTTTCTCGGCTTTGTTTTTTACTTCTGCAATCTGACTTCTAAATTCTGACTTTCTATCAGGCCCAGTATGTCCGATCCAGTGTCCGATATTGAATCGCCTCGGCAATATGCTTGGGTTCTAACTCGGTGGTCCCTTCCAGATCGGCAATCGTCCGCGCGACCTTCAGTATTCGGTCATGGGCCCGCGCGCTCAGCCCCTGCTGCGTCATTGCGCGTTCGAGCAGGCGTTCGCACTCGGCAGAGAGCGCGCAGAACTTGCGAATATTCTGCGACGACATCTGCGCATTGCAATAGAGCTTTTCTTTGCGTGTCGCGAAACGGTCAAGCTGAATCTGGCGCGCTCGCACCACGCGCTCAAGAATTTTGCCCGAGTTCTCCGGCTCGTTCGTGCTGCGCATTTCCTTGTAGTTCACCGCCGGCACGTCGATATGAATGTCGATCCGGTCGAGCAACGGCCCGGAAATCTTCGACATATAGCGCTGGATCATGGGGGTGGTGCAATGGCATTCCCGCTTGGCGTCATTGTGGAATCCGCAGGGGCACGGATTCATGGCAGCGGTGAGCATGAAGCGCGCCGGAAAAGTTAGCGACATCGCAGCGCGCGCGATGCAGACCGTGCCATCTTCCAGCGGCTGCCGCATAACTTCGAGCACGGTGCGGGGGAATTCCGGCAGTTCGTCGAGAAACAGCACGCCGTTGTGAGCAAGTGAAACTTCACCGGGTCGCGGAATGGCACCGCCTCCGATCAGCCCGGCGTCAGAGATAGTGTGATGGGGCGAGCGAAACGGCCGCACTCCAACAAGTCCCGCTCGCGCGTCGAGCACACCCGCAACGCTGTGAATCCTTGTCGTTTCAAGCGCCTCTTCAAACGTAAGCGGCGGCAGAATCGTCGGCATGCGTTTGGCAAGCATCGTTTTGCCCGATCCCGGCGGCCCGATCATCAGAATGTTGTGGCTTCCGGCGCATGCAACTTCGAGCGCCCGCTTGGCAGTGTGCTGGCCGCGCACGTCTTTGAAATCGAGATGAGAGTGCTGTGATTCGCTGAGCAACTTCTCGCGATCGACCTCAAGGCGCGACACTCCGTTTCCGGAATTGATGTAGTGGATGACGTCGATCAAGGACTTGAGTGGGTAGACCTCAACATCGCCAACCATGGCTGCTTCGCGCGCATTGACTTCAGGCACAATCAGCCGCTTCACCTTGCGGGAACGGGCCTCAAGCGCGATCGGTAACGCTCCGCGCACCCCGCGCAGGCCGCCGTCCAAAGAAAGTTCACCGACAAAGAGCGCATCGGGAATTTCTTTCTTATTCAGCCCGCCATAAGCACCCAGAATGCCGAGGGCCATCGGCAAATCGAAGCCGGAACCTTCCTTGCGGATATCGGCCGGCGCGAGATTGATGGTGATATCAGTCGGTGGAATGTCGTAGCCGCAGTTCTTGAGCGCGGCGCGCACGCGGTCGCGGCTCTCCCGCACGGCGGCGTCAGGCAGGCCAACAGTATGGAAATGATCTTCCTTCTGCTTGATGCCGGAGACGTCGACCTCGACCTCAATGATGCTGGCGTTCACGCCGTAGACAGCGGCACTCAATGTTTTATAGAGCATAGGGTTTTATAGAGCATAGGGTTACGGCAACTTTCGAACCGTGCAGAACGCGGTTTTCAAACGGGCCATCCTTATCGGCGCGAGAAAGGCGCTGTGTAAAAACACTACGAGGACGGCTGCGGATGGGAGATCGCAGCAGCCATACTATCCCGCGGCTACCGCCAATGCTGTGACGGCCATCACCCCGTTACCGTGATGGAACTTTGGGGTCACGATTGTAGGGCATCAATCAGTCCGTTCGGTGCTACGCTATGGCTACCTGCAAAAAAAACCTGTGCTGGTTCGGCGAAATTGGTCCGGCGAGTTTGGTTCGGCAAGGTTTCCCGCGCCAGCGGTGAATGCGAATGGCTGAAGTGCGCATGCCCGACGACGATTCCGCGCCTAAGAAGTCCGCTCCGATTCCGGGACGACTGGAGCGCGAAGAGACTCAGCTATGGCGATGGGCGCTCGGGCTGATCGTCCTGCTCGCCGCGGCATTGGCCTATTTTTCCTGGGAGCAGCTCAAAAACCTTCCGTACAAGCTGTGGGCAATTCCAGCCGGTCTCTTCGTCCTATCCTTCTTGTTCGCCACTTACGCCTTCGGTCGCAAGCGCGAAGTCTCCGACCTGAAGCAGCTTTTGCGGGGCCTCGAGGAACGCTCGGGCGCCACTCCGTCGGAAGAGCAACTCGACCATCTGGGGCAGCTAATCGCGCGCTCGCAGCGCAACTTCAAAGAGTTGATCGATTCGCTCGATGACGTCGCCCTGGCGGTCTCGCTCGATGGCACACTGCGCACCGTGAACCGTCGGGTCACAGAAATTCTCGGGGCTGAATATACGACTGTCCTGGGCCACAAGGTGACTGACTTTCTGGCAGCTCCGCCGGTCACCGAGACGCCCTTCGACCTCTCTCGCTTCCTGGAGAAGCGCACCTGGACCGGCGTAGTCGCAATCCAGCCCAAGAACGATCAGTTCGGCCACGGGCGGCGCCTCTACTACGACTGCATGGTCAACGCCATCGTCAAAGGCGACGATGTGACGGGAGCCAGCGTGCTGGCGCGCAACATCACCGACCAGCGCAACAAAGAACAGCGCTTCACGCAGCTCTTTGAAAGCCTGCGCGAAGGCGTGTATATCTGTAGTCCCGAGGGCAAACTGCTGGAAGTGAACCCTGCGCTCGTGACCATGCTGGGATACGAGACCAAGGAAGACCTGCTGAGCCTTGCGCCGGACGCGCTCAAAGTCGACGCAGCCCCCGAGCCGGTCCTCGGACGTACCGGCAGTCAGAGCGGCCGCACGCGCACGCGCGAAGTGAAGCTCAGAAGAAAAGACGGCGGAGTCGTCGTCTGCCAGGACATTTCAAGCGGCGTGATCGAAGACGGAAGAATCGTCCGCTACCAAGGCACGCTGGTCGACATCACCGAGAAACGCACCATGGAGCGACAGCTGCGCGGCCAGGAAGAGTTCCAGCGGCATCTGCTCGAAAGCTTTCCGGATCTGATTCTGGTGCTCGATCTGAAGGGGAGATACACGTTTGTGAGCCCGCGCATTCGCGAACTGCTCGGCTACGGCCCGGAGCAGCTAATAGGCAAGAGCGTGGACGATGCCGAGCACAGTTGGCCGGAACTGGCGACACTGTTTCGGACAGTGGCGAGCGGCGAAAATTCTCGCGCGTCATGCGAATACGGCGCGCGCCATCAAAATGGCGACGGCCGCTCCATGCTCGGTATGGCCAGCCCGCTGCTCGACGCCGACGGCAAGCCGGCAGGCGTGATCATCTCCGTGCGCGACGTAACGATGGAGAAAAAACTGGAACGCCAGATTATTCAGACCGAACGCCTGGCCGCGATGGGCCAGATGATCGGCGGCTTCGCCCACGAGCTGAATAATCCCCTGACCAGCATTCTGGGGATGGCCGAACTGATTCAGGATGGCGTCGTCAGCGAAGGCGCGCGCAAGCAAGTAACGATTCTGCATCAGCAAGCAAGACGCGCAGCCGAGATCGTGCAGAACCTGCAGTACTTCGCCCGCCCGCCTGCGCCCGGGCGCAGCCAGGTCGATCTGAACGAACTGGTGCAGCGCATGTTGCAACTGCAAACCTATCCGCTGCGCAAGAGCAACATCACGGTAGACTTCGTGCCCGAGCCGACGATCCCGGCAGTGGTTGCCGATCCGAACCAGCTCATGCAGGTCTTTTTGAACTTATTGCTGAACGCGGAACAAGCGATTCGCGAGGCCCGCGAAAAAGGAACGATCCGCGTGCGTCTGGGCCGCGGCCTTCCCGGAAACCCGGACTCGGTATGGATCGTCTTTCAGGACGACGGCCCCGGAATCGCGCCCGAAAATCTGGCGCACATCTTCGACCCCTTCTTCACGACCAAGCGTCCGGGCCGCGGCACCGGCCTCGGCCTGAGTATCTGCAAAACAGTAATGCGCGAGCACGGCGGAAACATCGAAGCCGCCTCAGCCCCCGGCGGGGGCGCCGTGTTCACGATTACGCTGCCGGTGGGCTCTGTGACGACGGCCGAATAGGCAGTGAAGTTAAGCCATCCAGTTACGGGCACAGATTGCGTTCCTTGACCTCTCCTTTTATCCTATGCTCGACTTTGGGCAGGATTCATTATGAGAAATGTGCTTATTATCGCGTGTCTGCTTGTCACCACCTGTGCTGCTGAACCACAGCCAAAGACAATGACGAAGATTGAGGTGATTCTCGGAAGTCCCGGGGTCGTCGCCGGGACCTTTGCGTCGAAACCGAAAGTTTTCTACCGCTCAGGGACCCGATACTGTCGCATCGAGGAGGCGCCCGATCCCGACCAGGGTGTCCACAATCTGATGATTGTGAGCGAACCCGACTATTGGACGGTCAACCTCCTAACCAAGACTGCTCGACACGCTATCGATACGGGTCCAACTTTTAATTGTCACCTTTCGATCTTCGCGTATGGCGCACCCGGGTCAATGGACGAGGAAACGAAGGAGATCAGGGAATTGGAGTTCGGCCAGGAGATCGAATTCTTCAAGGCCAGAGGAGCTGTCGCAGCGAAAGGACCTATTTTGCAGAAGCAAGAAACGATGGTATACCGAGCAAAAATCGGCACCGCTGCCTTGGCACTTTTTACGTACGGCACGCCGGAACGGCCCCTCGCAGTGGGATTACAGCGCGGAGATAAGAACGATCTTTATTGGTACAGCGGCTACGGCCAAGCTGACTTCGATCCCAAGCTTTTCGCGAAACCAGAGGCTGTGAAAATCGAGGAATCGAAGCCCTGACAGTGATCGATTACAACTACCTTTCCACCGCCATCGCCACCGCATTCCCGCCGCCCAAACACAGCGCCGCAATCCCGCGATGCACATCGCGCCGGATCATTTCGTAGATCAGCGTAACCAGCACGCGCGCTCCGCTTGCTCCAATCGGATGTCCCAGAGCAACCGCGCCCCCGTTGACGTTGACGCGATCCATATCCAGCCCAAGTTCGCGGATGACTCCGAGAGCCTGCACCGAGAACGCCTCATTGAGCTCGTAGAGATCGACTTCGTCTTTCTTCCATCCCGTCTTCTGCCAGATTTTCTGCACGGCTGTGACGGGAGCCATCATGACCCACTTCGGCTCGACTCCGCTGGTAGCCTGCGCGACGATCCGCACCATCGGCTTCGCCCCCAACTCTCGGGCGCGCGCCGCGCTCGTCACAACTACTGCGGCAGCGCCATCGTTGACCCCTGGGGCGTTCCCCGCCGTCACGGTTCCATCTTTCTTAAACGCCGGCTTCAACGCACGCAGCACTTCTATCGTCGTATCCTCGCGCGGACTTTCATCCTTATCGAAGATCACCGGCGCCGCCCCCTTTTTCTTCGACGGCAGCTCCACCGGAACAATCTGCGCCTTGAAGCGGCATTCCTTCTGCGCCGAGACCGCCTTGCGATGCGAGTTCACCGCGAACTCATCCTGCTCTTCGCGCGTGATGCCGTATTTTTCCGCAACGTTCTCGCCCGTAATCCCCATGTGGTAGTCGTTGTAAATTTCCCAAAGCCCATCGTGCACCATAGAGTCGACGAGCTGTCCGTTGCCAAGTCGATAACCCTTGCGCGCATTGGGCAGAAGATAAGGCGCGTTGGTCATCGATTCCATGCCGCCCGCGACCACAATAGAACTGTTGCCGGTCTCGATCGCCTGCGCTGCAAGCGCGACCGCTTTCAATCCCGAGCCGCATACCTTGTTGATTGTCATGGCACCCACTTCAGGAGCTAGTCCGCCGAAGATCGCAGCCTGCCGCGCCGGATTTTGTCCAAGCCCGGCCGAGACGACGTTGCCCATGATGCACTCGTCGACCAGCTTCGCGTCGAGCTTCGAATCGATACCTGCGCGCTTCACAGCCTCGCGCACGACGATCGCTCCAAGCTGCGGGGCGCTCAGATCGCTGAGACTTCCTTGAAATTTTCCGACCGGCGTGCGGCAACCAGAAATAATGACAACATCGTTTGAACCCGGCATAAATGCGCTCCTCCAGATGATTCTTCGCGTCCTGAACCGCCCATTATTATAGATGGCCCGCGCCAGTTAAAGATGCGCCGGGGATTGCGTCAACGACGCGCCGCGGATCGATCGACAGTCGAACGCCGCGCCAGCTACTCTGCGGCATGGGCGCGAAATTAAATTGCATGAGAGCTACGAATGCCGGAGGATGATGCGAATCGAAGAGAGAGTTGCCACGCGTCGACAAAAATTCTTGCGCTCGACTCGATGAAGTGACTTTGGTGCAACGTTGCGCGCATCGTGATCGATCATTTTTCTCTTGACTTCGTTTCGCGTTGACTCTATACATCAACTAGTTGCAACTGAAGATCGTTGCAAACGATTCCATGAAAAATGGAAAAGGGAGAATAGATCCATGGCAACCAAAAAGAAAGCAAAGAAGAGCAAGAAGCACTAAGAGCTGTAAGGCAATGTAAGGCAACCATGGGGACGCGATGAGCGTCCCCAAAGTTTTTGCTGGAGCATTCCTCCGAACGACCCTTTGCTCCGTCTACTCCCCTTCCGATTTGTCATCCTTAGCGAAGCGAAGGACCTGCTTTCGCGGGAAGCTACCGAACGCCGTGTCAATTCACTCGCCGAGCCGTTTTCTTCTGCGCAAGGTAGATGGGCTTCTCGGTCGCCGGACAGAGATTCCGATACGGGCAAAAGCTGCACTGGTAGCCGGGTTTAGCGGGAAAGTGTCCGGCAGCGATGTTCTCCGCCGCCTCGCACACTTTAACTTTGGCCCTCTCGAGATCGGCGCTATCGCGTGTCGTTACCACCATGCTGTTGTCTTCCAGGTTGTGAAAAATCAAACGATCGGCGCGCAGACCCCAAGCCTCTTTTGCCGCCAGCGCGTACAGAGAAAGCTGGAGGCTCTTGTCGGCGTCTTCCTGTGATTTCGGCTTGCCGGTTTTATAGTCGACGATCGCGACTCCCTCCGAGCCGACGCTTTTCGAACCCACGCTTTTCGAAGTAACACCGCCGGGCCCAACGTTCGCCCCACCAACCCGATCCATACGATCGATCCGCCCCGTCAGCTTGATTCCGGCAATCGGCAAATCGAATTTCTGTTCGGTGTTCAGGACCTCCGGCGGCGAAGTCGAGCGCGCCCACTCCAGGAACTGCGTGAGCTGCTCCCGTCCCTGCCGAAGATACAACTCGTATTGATAGCGATCGGCGATGCCGGCGGTTGCGAAGTCGGCGCGGAAGTTCTCCAGCAGTTGCTCGTCGCCGATCACGCGCCCATAGCGCTGCGCATCGTAAAACGTATGCAGCACGCGATGCATCGCCGCGCCGTACTGAAGTGAAGCGGGTACGTCGCGCGGCAGATTCCATTCGCGCTCGAGTTTGAAACGCAGCGGGCATTGCTCGTAAGTATCAATGGCGCTGGCGCTGAGTCCGGTAACGAAATTGGCAGTCGGATCCATGAGCAGCCACGCAGCGACCGTTGAATGCTCAATCGCCCTGCGCTCCTCTTCGGCGCCGAAAAGATCTTCCTGCACGGCGACAGCCTCGCGGGTTCTCCAGAATTTCTTTTGAGCGTACGAATCCATGAATTCGCGTAGAAACTTCGTCGGCCTCGTTTCCTTGCCGGTCCCCTGTTTCGCGTAAATCGCGAGCGTGTCTTCGGCGCGCGTCATCGCAACGTAGAAAAGCCGCCGCTCCTCCTGCTCCTGAAGACTTTTGTCATCCTGCGCCGAGCGCGAGCGCCGCAACTCCTGCGGAAAGTCGACCAGCGGTTCCTTATAAGGGCACGGGAACGAAGTCGACGAGCCACGGAGGATCGCAACGTGCGCAAACTCAAGCCCCTTGGCGGCATGCGCCGTCATCAACCGCACCCCGTCCTCCGGGCTAGGCGGAAGCGAAATCGAACTTCCCTTTGCCTGCCGGAAATAGTCAAGGTATTCAAGGAATTCGGGGGCGCGCCCGGTTTCGGTCACGACGCTCTTTTGCCAGCGTTCGACGAACTCGATAAAGGTTTGCACAGCAGGAGACGGGCGCAGCGCGAATTGCCGAATCACCATGTGCAGCGCGTTGAGAGCGGTAACATCTTCGCGCTCGACCTCACCGTGAACCTTGTCGATGTCGGCGAGCACAGCCCCACCATTGCCAAGCTTCGCCAAGGTTTTCTGCAAGTCCAGATCGTCGCGCCGCACTGATCGCATCGCGGCCTTCAGTTCATGAGGATCGATGGCAAACTGCGGGAGCGCAGCCACGCGAAAGAGGCTGGCGGCGTCTTTCGGATTCACCGCGGCGCTCAGGCAGGCGAGCACGTCGCGCACGTCCGGAGAGTTGAGAACGTCGAGACCTTCAATGGAGAACGGAATATTTCGCTCGGCCAGTTCCTGAACCAGTTCTTCGCGATGGCTGTGTACGCGGTATAGGACAGCAAAGCGCCGCCACTCGCAACGGAGTTCTTTGC
>JBAWBE010000669.1:0-4319 GCA_049589635.1 Terriglobales bacterium | reverse complement strand
GGCATCGGCGATCAGGCGACTTACATCATCATCATCCGGATCGATCAATGGCTGCTGGACGATTTGCGCAAGTGGGAGATCGGCGAGTTTGCGTTTGGCGGCGACGCGCTCACGCTCGGAGCGCGCTGCCAGCCCCGCCAGCTGATCACCGGACTTCTCTTCGTTGGCTTTCGCAAACAATTCGCGCAGATCGCAAAACGAAAACTCTTCGGACATGTAGTGTTCAGGGTAGCACCGACGCGCAAAACAAAGAGGACGCCTTTTCGCGAGGCGTCCTGCTTTAGATGGTGACTACTACGTGATGAGCAGGTTATCGTTATTGATTCGCTAAATCTGCCTGTGAGCGATGATGTTCGAAAGTAGTTGGGAGACAATCATGCCAAGTGCAATCACCAAAGGGATCATCGACAAACGGAGCAATCACTCGGTCGACGAAACGGTCGAAAAGCTCAAGAATATCCTGCAATCAAAGGGTGTAACGCTGTTTGCGCTGGTTGACCACAGCGGAGAAGCGGCAAAGGTGGGAATGAAGATGAACCCCACCAAACTGCTGATCTTCGGCAGCCCAAAAGCCGGAACGCCTCTTATGCTGGCCGCCCCCAGCATAGCTATCGATCTTCCACTGAAGATTCTTGTTTGGGAAGACGGGGATGGAAAAGTCTGGGTTTCCTACAACAGCTCGGAATATCTGAAGGAGCGGCACGGCCTCCCTCAGGATCTATTACAGAACATTGCGGTCGTAGAAACGCTGGCAGCGAAGGCTGCCGAGTAGAGACAGCGAAGATCGAATTAGCCTTCACGAGCCCGTGTAGAGTTGGAAGGGCGCCCAGTAGAATGGGTTGTGAAACGTGTTGCTGTGGAGCAGCGAAAGCTTGGCGGTCCGCAATGCTACATCGACGCTCGCTCCCTTCTCTATTTCGCCATAGAAGCGATCCATGAGTTCGCCGGTGGACGAGTCGGTCACCTCCCAAAGGCCGGCGATCACGTTATGGGCTCCAGCTCTCAAAAAAGCCCATGCAAGTCCGACCAATCCTTCACCGGAATAAGCACGATCTCCCGCGCTGTAACAGGACGAGATCGTGACGAGGTTGGCACGCAGCGTATGGGGAACAATTTGGCGCGCATAAAGCTTGAAAGAGTCGGGTTGTGCCGCGCTCTTGGAAAGCACGATGGCTGAGTCGAGAGGGCTTAAGCGGCTCGCGGTCCCGTGCGCCACGAAGTGAATATAGGAAAACTTCTCGGGCAGCACATCGAGATAGGCTTGCGGAGTAGCTTGGTCGCGCGTGATAATCTGCTGCTCCGCCGCCGGGAAGTGCCTCGCGACGCTCTTGATTTGGTCGGCGGCTCTGGGCAATTCAGGATATTCCGGACTGGGAGAAACACTGTCGCCGATGAGGAGCATGCTGCTGAGGTGGCTCTTCTTAGTGACGTTGGCACTTAGAACAGACGCCTCCAGCACTCGCAGCGAACTGGCATTCACAACGTCGGCGTCTTCGATCCAGAAGTGATGCTCGGGCTTGTCGACAATCAGCGTCTCAAAGTTGAGGTTGTTCAGAGTGCCGTCTGGAATTACGAACACTCTCGCGTCTTTCTTCAAGAGCGACTGCGCCGGAGCGATCAGAGTGCGATAAAGCCAGAGACCGTCGGGATCAGGCAATTGGCCCGACGAGGCGCGAGCATCTTGTGGTCCACGAAGAGATTTGCCATAGCGTTGCACTGTGGCCTCGATTTGCGAGCGAGGCGGCAGTGTGAACAAAGCGGTCTGCTGCCGCGTAATCGTCCAGAGATAGGATTGCGCTTCGCCAAGCCAATAGAAAAGGATTGCGCCATTGGCTCGGCGAGAAATTTGTTGGGCGTTCATCGGCGCCGGGCCGATGGATGATCCTTTCTGTAGCAGCCCCAGTCCTTCTTTCAACGTGCGAGCGCGGCTATAGTCAGCCCAGCGGAGAGCGTCGTCGTTTTTTTTCTGCGCCACCAGAAAATGAACGTAGTCGTCGTAGATGTGGGAGGCATTGGTCAGGAAGGAAAGTTGGGAGTCTTCGTTCCGTACGGAATCGCGGGCAGATTCGAGGGTGGCCAGTGCGGCACGGTATTCTCGCTCGGCTCGGTCGGAACGATTTTCAGTTTCATAGAGGCGGGCTAGAGAGTGCTCGGCCTCCCATTTGAGAAATACGGGGCAGATTTTGTCGCGCTCAACCTGTTGAAATGTGGCCTCGGCGTGGGCATAGTCGCCGCGTCTCGCGACAATCTCCCCTTGGACCAACATCGGATACAACTCGTCGATGTGGTTGTTATCTTGTCGCGCGATGCCCAGAGCTTGCTGAACATACTTATCGGCGCTGGTGAGATCTCCGGTTTGCAGGTAGAGGCGCGCGAGGGCACGGAGGGCGTTGTAGTTGTATTGTTTCGCTTTAATTTGCTGGGCAAGAGCAAGAGCCCTCTGAAATGACTGCGCGGCTAACTCTAGTTCTCCAACGTCAAAATAGACGTAGCCAATATTTGTGAGTTCGTTGCTTTGGCTCCAGAAATCTCCAATTTGTGATGCCAGACTCTCCGACTCGAGAAATAGTTTGAGCGCCTTCTCTGAATCTCCGAGCTTGTAGTATGCCCACCCAATATTCCCCCGAGCAATGAGCTTGAGGCGGCGGGCATCTACGCGGTCAGCCACGGCGTATCCGGCTTGTGAACGGTCAATTGCTTCGTCGTAATGTCCCTGCGAAAGCGACATGTTCCCGAGGCTAATGAGAGCTTGGGCTTCCAAGACAGGATCACCGTGGGAACGCGCAAAATCCAGCGCGAGACTGTACGAGCGCTCCGCGCTTTCCACCTTACCCTTCTCGCCTTGGAAGTGACCCCAAGCCTTCAACAGATATCCGCAGCTCACGAACGAGGATGTTGCGCAGATCGCCGATGCCCGAGTTAGGGATTGCTCCGCTTCAGAAAAGTTGTGCAGCTCAAGATATGCTTCTCCTTCAAGAGTCAGGATAGGAATAGCCAAATCCGGATCGGAAGGCAACGGGCCCGACTTGAGCAGTCTCAGACCATCTTCGTAGTGGCCCTGTTGCAGGGCTGCCCTAGATTCCAGAATGCGAAATCTCCAAGCCCACCCTCCGTTGCTGTCGGTATAACGCTGACATCCCTGATGTGCTTCATCCCGGGCCTGCTTCAGATCGCCGTGTAGAAGTGCTCGGTAGGCATGGTTGTAGGCAACCTGTGGGTCGAGGTGGCGACCGCCGCACGAAAGTAAACACGGTGCGGCAGCCGCCACCAGAATGGCTAGCCGCCGCCACCCGATCCCGAGCCGCCGCTTGATCCCGGGCCGCTGCCTGATCCCGGCCCGTTCTGCCCGTTGGCCATGGCATGTGGCCCCCTGAACTTGCCACTTCCATAAGACTTGATCGAAAGCGGGGTCAGGTTGAAGGCGCGGGTCACTGTGAGCTCGCCGAGCGATACTGTGCCATAATCCGGCACCTCGACGATATGCCCATAGGAAGTGCCGGGAGCGGCGTTGCCCACGTTGCTGACGAGCGAGCATTCGACCTTGCCTTCTTGTGCGGCTGCGGAAGAATCCCAATGGTACTGCTCGCGGGCGGAATCGGAAAGACCCGGCGCGCTGCGCATCTGCTCGTTTTGCCGGGAAACGCGACCGAGAAATCCGGAATCCCGCACGTAGGGCGTGTCGCCGTCTGGCCGCGAACCGCAGATTTCGAGATCGAGAGCAGGCTCGACCTCGCGACCGGCGATACGCAGGTTTTCAAAACGGGTGCCCAGGAAGGTCACCGAGGGCACATGTCCGGCCAGAGGATGCTCGGTCGAAACCTGGGCGAAGACAATATCCGCGGTGACCATATCGTGCACGTTGAGTCCGGTGATAACCGATGTCGCCAGTGTGGTAACGCCATAGCCTGCCTTCGCGTTTCCGGTACCGGCCACATGCATATAGGCAGACTTGAACGACACGCCGTCGCCGGAGTTGTAGCCATCTACAAACTGGGAACGGAAGCCTCCGGATTCGGGCAAGCGAATGAAACTGCGATTGGCGAGATTGTCCGCCAGCGGATGTTGAGGATCTGAGTTGAGGATGTACGCGTGAGCGTGGAAGAGGTGGCGAAGAGCGGCGTCGCCGCCGGAGTCAAGCGGCACCCCGGCTTCAGGCGTCTCCCCACGAATGCTGCTCTCTACCTTAGCAAAAGCAATCCGAGGGAAGCATCGCCGCCAATCCGGACAATGCGCCTACGTTCACCAGTTGGTTGAAAAAGGTTCTGCGATCGGAGCCCATGGATATTCCTCCTTTAGAGGCTGTTACACCTCTGAGGAGG
>JBAWBE010000668.1:0-6117 GCA_049589635.1 Terriglobales bacterium | reverse complement strand
GAGTCGCGCAGAGCATCGTTGGCGTCGGTGGCTGCCGCGGCACGGTCGCCAGCCAATGCCTCGACGGTTGAGAGGCTGGCTTTCACGTCTGCCTTATTTTTCAGTTGCAGCCGGTCCAGCAATTCTTCGTCCTGGTGCGCGTAATCGCGAGCTTTTTCGATCTGTCCCTGGCTGGCAGCGAGAAAGATACGGAAACCGAAAACGGTCAGCTCGGCATCCGGTACACCGGATGCAAGTTGGAGTTCGTGCTCCATCTCCGCCGTCTTGCCTTCGTCCCAGTCAATTGAGGCAAGGATGGTATGAAACGAACGGGTCGATCCCTTGTGTTGAAAAACGGCGTTGGTGCTGGCCCGCGCTTCGTCGAAGCGGTTGAGTCCCATATAGGCCTGTGCGAGCTGGCCATAGCCGGTCAGCATGTCGGGATCAAGCTCGACCGCGCGTTTGGCATTCTCCAGCGCATTGTCGAACTGGCCGAGTTGGCTGTAAATGATCGCCAGATTATTGTAGGGCGCAGAGTCGCGAGGGTAGGTCTGGCGATACAGTTCGTAGGCGGTGATGCCTTTGTCGAGTTGGCCGCTGTCCGCGTAATAGTGCGCGATGATGTAGAGCTTTTCACGCTCGCTGGCGCGATCGCGCAGCTCGAAGGCTTTCTGACGATTTTGTTCCGAAAGCTCGGTTTGCCCGAGATTGCTGTAGACGGTACCCAGGCGGGCATAGGCCATGGCGAAATTGGGATCGAGGTCAATCGCATGCTGATAGTCGGGAACGGCGTCCAGGTCTTCGCCCGTACTGTGCTTGGAGTCTCCCATGGTGAGCGACTTCAGAGCGTCAAGCGACGATGTGGTGGCCTGCGAGAGAGACATATCGTACTTCTGCACGGTCGCAAGCGACTCGCCGAGCTGGCCGCGGAGTTTTGTGGCAGCGCTGTGCAAAGCGTTGAGGACATCTTCTTTGCGATTGGCTTGCGACTGCTGGCGGCCGAGTGAGTCTCCCGAGGAGGCGTTAGTCGCTTCCAGTGTAATGACGTACTGCCCGCCTACGCTATCGATGTTGCCAGTGAGCAAGGCCTTGATGCCGTCGCGCAAGCAGATTTCGCGGCCAACGTCGGTAGTGACGCGGTCGTCGGGCGTGCGGCCCATGAACTGAAGCGTCTGCCGAATCTTCTGATCGGGGAAGACGTTGAGATAGGGCGATTGGCCGAGATCGACGGCCAGCGCTTTTTTCAGGGTGCCGTCGAACACCGGATCGGCGGTGGTATTGACGAAGTCGGTGATGAGGATGCCGTCTCTTTCAGTGAGGGCATGGCTGCGCCGTGAGAGGACAAGGCCGATGCCGGCGGCGACAAGGATCAAGACGAATGCAGGGATCAGCCAGCCCGGTAACTTCTTCTTTGGCGGCACGGGCGGACGGCGATGCAAGCCGCTCGAGGCCGCTACCGCCATCATGGTGCCGGACTCGGAGTCCCGGCGCAGACGCTTGAGATCGGAGCGGACTTCGGCGGCGCTTTGATAACGCAGGTCGCGATCTTTTTCGAGGAGCTTGTTGAGGACATCCTCGAGGTGGGGCGGGAGATCGGGATTCAGACGAAGGGGCGACGCGGCCGGGCGATTCAGGATCGCGTCGAAGATGACGGCGGAAGTATCGCCACGGAACGGGATGGCTCCGGTGGCCATTTCATACAACACCGCGCCGAAGGAAAACAGGTCGCTGCGGGCGTCGAGTTCCTTGCCGCGCGCCTGTTCTGGAGACATGTAGGCGACTGTGCCCACAGTCGAGCCGGGGCTGGTGAGGAAAGGATTGTCTAAGGTGGCGGCGGAGCCCGCTGTTACGGCCGAGAGCGCGGAATGCTCGCGGGCGCGCTTGGCCAGACCGAAGTCGAGAATCTTGGCCTGATTGCGATTCGTTACAAAGATGTTGGCCGGTTTGATGTCGCGGTGAATGATGCCCTTGGCGTGCGCACAGTCGAGGGCGTCAGCGATCTGGATGCCGAGGTCGAGAAATTTATCCAGCTCCATCGGCTCCCCGTGGATCGCGCTCTTCAGGGTCTGGCCTTCGAGCAGTTCCATGGCGAGGAAGTGGCGGCCATTTTGCTCGCCGACTTCGTAGATGGTGCAGATGCCAGGGTGATTGAGAGCGGAAGCGGCGCGCGCCTCGCGCTGAAAACGTTCGAGGGCTGACGGATCTTTTTCGGTTTCAGGAGGCAGGAATTTGAGCGCGACGTGTCGGCCCAGGCTCAAATCCTCGGCTTCATAGACGACACCCATCCCGCCACCGCCGAGCTGCGACAGCACGCGGTAGTGCGAAATAGTCTGGCCGATGATCTCCACGAGCACTCCTGGGGGTGACTCGATGTTAGGCGTCAGTGTTCTGACAAGTCAAACCTGGAATCCATGCATGTATCTTCCTATACGATGCGGGTCGGGAAAGAGTTCACTGACGGAAGTGGATTTTTCAAAACGAGGAGTGAGGGCTCGGAGGCTAGTTAATGCCGAAGCCCTTGCCGGGCATGAGGCGCAGAACCAAGCCCAGAGCGGTGAGGACCGACGCAAAGTAGATAGTAGTCGCGCGGCTGGGATGGGCGGGCAAGTCTTTTGCGATGAAGGCGCTATAGCTCGCTCCGAGAGCGATCAGGAAGAAGACGCCCTCGCCCAAAACAAGCCACAGAGCTAGACACAGTGTTAAGAGGACGATGCGCTCTGTCTTGCTGAGCGCGTATGCAGCATGGCCGCCATCAAGTACCCAGATCGGGATCAGGTTTAGCACGTTGAGCATAGCGCCAGCGCGAGTGAGGCCAGCCCACAGCGGATCGCCCGTTTGCCACCAGAGAACAGCGCAGCCGATAGCGGCGAAGAAGCCAGCGAGCGGTCCGGCGAGGCTGACGGCGGCACGAGTTTCGAGCGAGACGCCCATCGCGTTCCAGCGAACGTAGGCTCCGAAACCGGGCAGAAACACGGGCATCTCGGCCGGGAGGCCGCGGCGTTTGATGTCGATGAAGTGGCCCAGTTCGTGGATGAGTACCAATACTGCGAAACCGAGGCCAAACTTCAGGCCGAACATGGCCCAATAAACTCCGAAGAATGCCACAAAGCTCAACAGAAATTTGAGCTTGAAAATGGCCAGCAAGAGCCCTTTGCTCTTCGCCAGCACGACGGCAATCGGGCCGACGGGGCCGAGGCGCTGCGCCCATTTGTTATCGCTCGACTGGACGCGAGGTTGAACCTTGTCGGCGAGATTGTCGAGATCGCGCGCATGCCGCTCGATCCAGTCTGCCTGCCTGGAGGCGGGCGGCAGGAATGGCAGCCCCATGAGCCACTGCTCGCGCGCCTGCCGGAATTGTCCTTTGCCTTCGAGCGCTTTCGCTTCCGCCGCCATGCGTTCGAGTTCCTGCGAATGAACGAGGGCGTGGCACTGAGGGCAGACGAGAGCGCCGGGTGTGAGTTCGGCGGCGCAGCGCTGGCAGTTGCGGATGAGTTCGGGAGTAATGGCCACGATCTAGTTTAAGGCGTGGGTGGAGTGGAGTTGTTGAACGGTCCGAAGACCGCTAAAGGACGAGCGGCAGTGAGCCGCCATGCGATTCTGATTCCGACGGCGAGAATCACGATGCCGATGGCCCAGCCAAAACTCGGGCCGCCTTCCCAGACTTCAACAAATGGCGAGGCGATACCCAAGGCGAATATCTGCGCAAGTGCGGCGGCGAAGTTTGGTCTCGGTCTCGCTTGGGCGGGCGGAGCGGCGGTCGCTCCTGGGGAGGTCGAGCCGTGATCGAGAGTCTGATGCTGCTGGCCGAACTCGGATTCGAGCTGGCGTTGCTCGGCGGCTATTTTCTGTTTTTCGGTTAATTTCTGTTGGTCCGCCTGCTTGTTCTCGTTTGCGTAGTGACTCCACACTGGAACGGCCGCCATGGAAACGGCGGCGTAGGTCAATAAAGAGGCCGTGATCTGATAACGCTTGCCGCCGACTCCACGCGAGCCTTTGATCATGGCGGTGCCCACCAGCCAACCAACCGCCAGCGAAATATAGCCGATGATGATGCCGGTAACGATCTCGAATGTGGCATAGATGATGAGTCCGAGAATGGCAGCGCCGATTCCGAACAGCAGGCCACGCACATACGCAGAGTGCGTATCTCGGGCGAGTTCGCCGCGCGCCTTCTCGGCGCAAGCGGCGCAGGCCATCGAGTCATTGATCCGGTAATAGGTGCCGGGGACGGGCTGATGACAATACTGACAATGGTCGGTGGAGGGCGATCCGGCATACTCGGCGGTGCCGAATTGAGGGGTGGGGTTATTGAGAGTGGCGTCGCTCATGAACTAACCTCATGGCCCGGAACCATAACACAAGAATTGAGCGGGAGAAAGACGGAATTGTTGCGGGTTATCTGAGGTTGTTAGAGTCCTTAGCGAGTTTACTGAATCTGAATCACGTTCTCTGAGGTGGTCGCCTTGATCTCTTCGACACGCGCGACTACTTTGCGGGCAAACTCGAAGAGCGATTTAGCGTGCGACGAGCCTTCACCCTTCAACACTGCTGGCGATCCGCTGTCTCCGCCACGGCCAATCTCGGGATCGAGTTCGATGCTGCCGAGAAAAGCCGCATCAAACTGCTTCGCCATTTTCTGGGCGCCGCCGCGCGAGAAGACATCGACCTCATGCTGGCAATGTGGACAGACGAAGTAACTCATGTTTTCTACAATGCCGACGATATCAACTTTCATCTGCCGAAACATTTCGATGGCCTTGCGCGCGTCCTGAAGCGCGACATCGGATGGAGTTGAAACCACGATCGAGCCGGTAAGAGGGACGGTCTGAATCAGCGAGAGTGCGACATCGCCGGTGCCCGGAGGAAGGTCGATGATGAGATAGTCGAGTTGTCCCCAATCGACCGAGCCGATGAACTGGCGAATGATTGAATGCAGCATCGGTCCGCGCCAGATGAGCGGCTTGTCTCCTGGATTAAGGAAGCCAACTGAAATTACTTTGAGGCCGTGCGAGTTGATAGGCGAGATTCGACCTTCGTCCTGCACCTTGGGCTGCTCGTTTGTGCCGAGCATGAGCGGAACGTTAGGACCGTAAACATCGGCGTCGAGTAGGCCAATACGAAGTCCCATTTTGCTGAGTGCGAGGGCCAAGTTGACGGCCAGCGTAGTTTTACCGACTCCGCCCTTGCCAGAACCGACGGCGACGATGGCGTTGACGCCGGGAAGAGCTTGCGGAGTGGGCTGTTGCTGGCCGGAATGGGAGTGAGCGCTCATAGGCTGATTATACGGGAGGGGGGAACATATCGGGTCATCGGGTGATCAGGCCATCAGGCGATCGACAACCGTAGGTTTAGACGACCCGATCGCCCGATGACCCGATCCTCAGTAGTGTCCTTCTCCCGTCTGCACCTTGCCGCGAAACATGCGATAGACAAACACAAAATAGGCAAGCGCCAAAACCGCGGCCATGCTCCACCAGATCAAGCCCACCGTCAGTCCGTGCACGCCGGCGCTGGTGTTTTCAATGGTGAGATCGTACTGATGATCGCGCGCCGGGAGCACCACCGGATAGAGTGCAAACGCAGCGCCTACCAGCATGCCCGTGATGTATAGGCTCGACGCGATGAATGCCGTTTTCTCCTTTCCCTTCGGTGTCGCCCAGAGCATAACGCCGAGACTCGAGAAAACCAGAATCGGCACGAGAAGGCCGATCTTATGGTTGGCGTAGTTCGCCATGACCTCGGGGCGAATGAAATAGGTAGCGAGCAACGAGATGCAAGTAAGGAAAAACTGAAGCGGCCAGCAGAGCAGGGCGATGCCGCGAGCGCGGCGACCGAGGTCTTCGTCGGTTTTGAGGCCGATATAGTGCGAACCGTGCGCGGCGAGCGTGACCAGCGCGAGCACTCCGATGAGGATGGTGTACCAGTCGAGGATGCCAGTCTGAGGGCCAAGTTTGAAGTTGGTCCAAAGGGGCTCGAAGAAATAGCCGGTTGCGTCGAGCGGAACTCCGCGCACCACGTTGCCGAGAGCAGCGCCGAAGAACACGCATAGCAAAATGCTGGAGACGGCGAACAGCACGTCGAAAAATTCCTGCCATACCGAAACTTCAATATGCGCGCGAAATTCAATGCCGATGGCAC
>JBAWBE010000667.1:0-1682 GCA_049589635.1 Terriglobales bacterium | reverse complement strand
TTCTCATGCGCCTCGCGCCGCACCAGCGTGAGCGCACAGACGGGACAATTCAAGCCATTGAGCATGACCTTCAGCCAAGAGCACCCCGGAGTCAGTCCGGACCACTCACCCACGTGACTACAGACGTAGCTTCCGTCTTGCCGGACAACGTCGATTGCGCAGTGAACGAACAAGGCGCTTTGATGCAGCTCCAGTGCTTCCACCAACCTAACCAAGAAATTTGGCTTGTAGAGATCGTGATCGTGGCAAACAGCGATCATTTCCCCACGTGATTCCTGGATCCCAGCATTTAGATTTCCAGGCATGCGCAGAGGCTCACGGTTGCGATGGTAGCGCACGCGCGCATCTCGACCGGCGGCTTCGGCAACCGCCCGCGAAGTGCCATCCGTTCCGTTGCCATCGTCGCGGACCAATAGTTCAAAATCGGTAAATGTGCCATTCAGCAGCGACCGAATACTTTCGCCGATTTGGCCGGCACGGCGGTAAGTCGGCATCACCACCGTCACTTGGGGCCCCGCGATCGACTTCCGTGGCAACAGTTGAGGAATTTTTTCGAGCATGACGTTCCGCTAATTGACCCGCCCGGCGCGGATGTACTCCACCGTTTCAAGGATTGTGCTCCGTAGATCGTACTGAGGACGCCATCCCAGTTCGTTCATGGCACGGTCGGCATCTGGGTATTTGTCATTAGCTTCCTCAAAGAGCGGGCCCCAAAGCGTCTTGGGATCAACAAAGGCGATCTCGCTGCGGCTCCGGGTAATTTCGAGAACCTGTTTCGCAAGTTCGAGGATTGTGATCTTGTTAGCGGGATTCCCCATATTGTATGCTTCGCCCCCTCGGCCACAACACATGGTCCGCATAATCCCGTCGGCTACATCGCGAACATGGGTGAATGCGCGAATCATTTTTCCATCACCGTAAACCGTAATGAGCTCGCCAGCCAGCGCCTGCTTGATAAATCGCGGCAAAACGAAACCACCCATTGGCGACTGCCGAGGTCCAGCGACATTGAAGGGTCGTACTATTCTCGCATCCAACTCTGCGACTTTACTGAGATTCATTAGAGCAACTTCGCAGCCCAATTTCGCGACCGCATATTCCAGCCGCACCGAGACTTTGGGCGGAATAATCATGGAATCCTTCTCGGAACAGTAGCCATCACGGCCCCCACCATAGACTTCACTGGTAGAGACATCGCACAGTTTCGCTTTTAGTCGAAGGCAATAGTCGGCGACAGCATAGCCGTCATCCACCGTTGATTGTAGGATCCGACCGCCATGCTTCAACACCCCAACTGGTCCTACAACCGAGGCCAAATGGTAGACCTCATCGAAGACCGGCGGATCTTTCTGCGAGAAGAATTCTCTGACCGCGCAAAGGTCATAGCTGACCCGATCCGAGTGCCCCAGCTGCTCCAAGTAAGCCGGGAGATGAATCGGGCTGGTTACCATGTTGTCGACTACATGCACGGCGACGTCTTGATTCTTGGAAAGCATCTCCACCAAATGGCTGCCGATAAAACCAAAGCCACCAGTAACCAAAACAGATTTTGCAGGAGTTCTACCCATCTGAATGTATGTCCCCAAAATAAATTTTCTTCCGGCAGTAGATATTCAAGCGAAAAGCAGCTGCATTGTTACGCCTCTTGCTTTGCATTAGCTAGATGTTCCAGACAGCTGAGG
>JBAWBE010000666.1:0-15864 GCA_049589635.1 Terriglobales bacterium | reverse complement strand
GAAAAGATTCAATCATTTGGGAGAACTTTGCAAGTGCCGCCGGAGTCCAAAGACCTGAGTCCTAAAGAGCTGAAGTCTACCATCAACCTGCCCAAAACCGCCTTCCCCATGAAGGCCAATCTCCCTCAGAACGAGCCAAAAATGCTGGCTCGCTGGGAGCAGGAAAAACTCTACGACCGCATTCGTGCGGCTCGCAAGGGCTCTCCGGTTTATATCCTCCACGATGGCCCTCCCTATACCAGCGGCCCGATTCACCTCGGGACGGCGATGAACAAGTGCCTGAAAGATTTCATCGTCAAGTCCAAGACTATGGCCGGGTTCGACGCGCCCTACGTCCCCGGTTGGGACTGCCACGGTCTGCCCATCGAGATCAAAGTCGACAAGGAACTCGGCGGCAAGAAGTTGCAAATGCCAGTTCTTTCGGTTCGCAATGCCTGTCGAAAGTACGCGCAAAAGTATCTCGATTTGCAGCGCACTCAATTCAAGCGCATCGGCGTCTTTGGACGCTTCGACGAACCCTACGCCACCATGACTCCGCAGTACGAGTCGGTCGTGGTGAAGACTTTCTTTTCGTTCTACGAAAATGGATTCGTCTACAAAGGTCTGCGCGCCGTGTATTGGTGCATGCACGACGAGACGGCGCTCGCCGAAGCGGAAGTCGAATACGAAAATCACACCAGTCCGACGGTTTGGGTAAAGTACGCGCTGCTGGACGATCCGGCGAAGATCGATCCCGCACTCGCTGGCAAAAAAGTTTCGACCATCATCTGGACGACTACGCCTTGGACGCTGCCGGCTTCGATGGCAGTGGCCTTTCATCCTGACGAAGAATATGTTGCGCTCGAATCCGGCGGCGAAGTCTACATTGTCGCGACGAAGCTCGCGAGCGACGCGGCGGCAAAGTGCGGTCTGGCCGATCCGCGCGAACTGGCGCACTTTCCCGGACGCAAGCTCGAGCGCTTGAACTTCCAGCATCCGTTTCTGGATCGCAAAATTCTCGGCGTGCTAGCCGACTACGTCACCATGGATACCGGCACCGGCGTAGTCCATACAGCACCATCGCACGGTGCCGAAGACTTCCTGACCGGCGTCAAGTACGGACTTGATGTAACCAGCAACGTCGACGAAAAAGGAATCCTCCGCAACGGTCTCCCTGAGTACGAAGGCAAGCGCGTCTGGGATGCGAATCAGCCGATCATGGATCTGGTGAAGAGCCGCGGCGCGCTGCTGCACAGCGAGAAAACCGAGCACAGTTATCCGCACTGCTGGCGATGCCATAATCCAGTAATCTTCCGCGCCACCGAGCAATGGTTCATCTCGATGGAAACGCCCATGCCGGACGGCGCTGGCAAAGACGATACGCTGCGCACTCGCACGCTCTCGGAAATCAAGAAAGTAAAGTGGGACCCTGCCTGGGGCGAAGAGCGCCTCTCGAACATGATCCAAACCCGCCCCGACTGGTGCATTTCGCGGCAGAGAGTTTGGGGAGTGCCGATCGCCGTCTTCCTCTGCGAGAACTGCGGCAAGCCGCTCAACGATCCGGCGCTCAATAAGAAAGTGGTCGAACTCTTCGCCCGTTCCGGCGCTGACGCTTGGTTCACAAATGAGCCCGACAGTATGCCCGCGGGGATCAAGTGTCCGCACTGCGCTGGGACGAAGTTCGAAAAAGAAACCGACATCTTTGATGTGTGGCTCGAATCCGGAGCGAGCTACCTGGCGCTGGTAGCGGCTGAGCCGGAATATCCCTGGCCGTCCGATCTTTATCTGGAGGGCGGAGACCAATATCGCGGATGGTTCCAGTCTTCCCTGCTCTGTGCGATGGGCACGCACGCCACGCCGCCATATAAGGGCGTGGTCACGCCCGGCTGGACCCTCGACGAAAAAGGTCAAGCCATGTCGAAATCGCGCGGCAACGACGTCGACCCAGTCGATATTGCGAGCAGGCTGGGCGGAGAGATCGTGCGCTTCTGGACGGCCTCGGTCGATTTCCGTGAAGACGTAGTCGGCTCCGAAGCCCTGATGCAGCGCGTAGGTGAAAACTACAAAAAGATTCGTAATACATTTCGGTACATACTCAGCAATCTGTACGATTTCGAACCGGCAAAAGACGCAGTTCCCTTCGACAAAATGCAAGTACTCGACCAGTACATGCTGCGCGAGACGGCGGCCTTCGCCGCGGACGTTAAGAAGTCTTACGACGACTTCGCCTTCCACAAGATCTACCACCGCGTAAATCACTTCTGTATCGTCGATCTAAGCGCGTTTTACTTCGACGTGCTGAAGGACCGGCTCTACATTTCCGCTCCCAAGTCAGAGGCTCGCCGCTCCGCGCAAACCGCCGTCTGGCAAATCGGCGAAGCTCTGGTTCGTCTGCTAGCGCCGATCATGACCTTCACCACGGAAGAAATCTGGCCGCATTTACCCAAGGTGGAGTCTCGCGAAGAAAGCATCCATCTCGCTCACTTCCCTGCTGCGTCCGGCATTCTAGGCGAGCGCGCGGCGGAGCAGGACGAGAACCAACACAAGGACTGGACCGCTCTCCGCTCCGTCCGCGACGAAGTTCTCAAGGCGCTCGAAGAAGCCCGCAACGCCAAGCTGATCGGCACCGGCCTCGAAGCGCAGGTTCATCTAACCGCGCCCGATTCCGCCTTCGCTCTGCTCAGGCGCTACGAGGGTCAGCTTCGCTATTTGTTTATCGTATCCGCCGTTACTGTGACACAGGGCTCCGGCAACGGCACGGGCGGCATCAAGGTCGAAGTCAAGAAAGCCGACGGCCAGAAGTGCGAGCGCTGCTGGAACTACTCCATTCATGTAGGCGAAGACCCGACCTATCCGACAGTCTGTGAGCGTTGCAGCGCCGTTCTGAAAGAACTCTGATCATTTGGAAAAAGTGCGGAGCGGGCGCCCTCGCCCGCACTGCGCGTGCTAACATTGCCGCCCTAAACGGGTCATAGGACGACTCAAAACTCCATGCGCGATACGCCGAAACAAGCCACCATTCTCTATCTGATCTTCACACTTCTGTTCAGCTCCGTGATCTGGGCTCTAATCATCTGGTCTGGCCATCTCGGTATGGCGTTCGGACTGATGATCGTCTCAGTCATGTGGTGTCCCGCGCTCGCCGCCTTGGTGACTTGCAAGGTCCTGGGACGCGATTTTCGCTCGCTCGCCTGGAGTTGGCCGAAAGGGCGCTACGTGGCTGCGGCCTATTTCGTCCCGCTCGCCTATGCGGCCATCGCCTACGGCGCCGTGTGGACGCTCCACTTAGGTGGATGGAATGGGGGATTGGTCGAGCAGATCGCGCGGCGCTTCGGTCTTCCCAAAATGGCAGCGTGGGGCTCGTTTACGCTTTGGCTGGTGTTCACGGCGACGGCGCAGATGATTCACGGGTTATCTACCGCCCTCGGTGAAGAGATCGGTTGGCGCGGCTTCCTCGTCCCCGAGCTGGCTAAGCAAATGTCCTTTACGAAATTGAGCCTGCTCAGCGGCCTGATTTGGGCGGCATGGCACAGTCCCCTTCTGCTATTCGCCGACTACAATGCCGGTACCAGTCGGCCTTATGCACTGGCCTGCTTTACTGTGATGGTCGTGGCCGACAGCTTCATGATGGCGTGGCTGAGTCTGAAGTCGAAAAGCTTGTGGCCGGCGGCCATATTTCATGCCAGCCACAATCTTTTCATCCAGACAGTTTTCGACAACATGATGCGGAATACGGGCAAGACGCTCTGGTACACCACGGAGTTCGGGATCGCCTTAGCCCTGGTCACAACCGGTTTCGCAATCTATTACTGGAGAAAACGCGCAGAAGCCGAGCAGAACACGGGTTCAGCCATCGCATCTTACGCGGCTTGAGAATCTGACCACAGCAACCGGCCCGCGCCGACTACGTTCTTATTGGGGCGGATTCTCAAAGTACTTCTGCGATAGGTATGCCGCGCCAGCGATCGAGACGTGATTATCGTCCGAATACAGGAGATGTCCATCTTTCATCGCATAGCATGCAGACGAATCGCACAAGAACGGCGTTGGATCAAATAACTTCAATCCCGCGACTTCATTCTGCAAACCAAACAACAGTTGGCGGTAATCGCGGTTGCGCGCATCAACCTGATCTCGCGCCACACCACAAAACGAACGCCGCGATGAAAACAGCGCGACCGGCCGTGGCAAGCACGATCTGGGGTCAAAGCCCAGCTCCGGCCAGTCGATAAACAGGATCAGCCGCTTGCCGGTCGCAGTCAGGAATAAGATTGTGCGAATCAATGCTTGCGCATACATCTCGGGTTGTGGGGTGCCCGCAACTGCACCCGACCAGGTTGTTGTCTTAGGCGCCGCACCCGCCTCTGCCTCGCCAAAACCCGCACCCGACATGTACCGCGGACCACGGGAAGAAAGAATGATGGTGCGTACGCTTGGAGCACGGGCAGCGAACTCGAGGATGCGATTCACTTGCTGCCTGCAATTCCTCTCATGCCCGTCGGGAGAAAATGTATCCGTGTCGTAGAACGGCACGCATCCAGACTGTCCCAGATTCATCATGGTGAGAGAACGCTCCTCGTACGCAGGCCCCATACCGTCGTAGAGAACGGCGGCATGAGAGTCACCGATCAACAGCACATCCGGCGGTCTGGCGCTGGTGGTGCGGCAGTAGTCGATCTGGGCGAGACCTGCAATGCCGCGGCACTCGGGCGAAGACCAGGCCACCTCTTGCAACCGGCCGAGGTCCTCGACAAACTTCGGGAATCTTTCGATAAAGCCATCGCGATAGGCGGCGTATCCCAGAGCGGCGACGCCCACTGATATCGCCACCAGTGCAGCGGGCTTGATCCAGGTCCGACGCCCAAATCGAATTGGGCTTTCCACGAACCGAAATGTGACCCATGCCAGTGCAACACTGAGAAGCGCGCCAACCAGCCTGACGCTAGCCGACACTTCGTGTCCCTGAAGAATGCGTGCGAACGTGAGAATTGGCCAATGCCACAGATAGAGTGGATAGCTGATCAGGCCGACAAATATCGCGGATTTTGCCGCGAGAATCTTGCCGTTGATCCACGCCTCAGGTCCGCCAATAATGAGCAATGCGGCGCCGCAGCCTGGGAGCAGCGCCCGCCATCCTGGGAACGAGTCGTTCTGGTGAATGCCCACCAGCGCGATGACGATTAACAGCATGCCGAGAGCTGAACAAATGTTTCTAACGAGCGCCGCACTTCCGGGCATCGATTTCGATTGAGAAAACAGCGGCAGCCATCGCATGGTCGACAGAGCAGATTGTTTCTCTCTTTGTTTCTGTTTCTCTCTCGACAATTGCCAGCAAGCGATTGCACAGCCGATCGCTAGTTCCCAGCATCGCGTCTGTGGCAGAAAAAAGACGCCCTCTGGATCACGGTGGATTTGCAGGACGTTGAGCGAAAACGAGAGCAAAGCGACGGAAAGCACGGCCGCGAACATGTGTCGGCGAAAGCGCCACATCATCCACAGAAAGAGCGGGTAGGTCAGATAGAACTGCTCCTCTATTCCGAGAGACCACAAATGCATCAGAGGCTTCAGCGTCGCCCGAGTGTCGAAGTATCCGATTTCTCGCCGCAGCATGAAGTTCTCGATGTAACTCACGGCGCCCACCATGTGCTTGCCCAAATTTGCGTATTCGTCGGGGAGCAGAAAAAACCAGCCGAACACGAAGCATGCAACCAGGACGAGAAGAAGGGCCGGAAATAGCCGACGGACGCGGTTGGCGTAAAACTTCGCAAAGCCGAATGTTCCTGTCCGCAGTGATTGCAGGAGAATACCGGAGATCAGAAAGCCCGAGATGACAAAGAAGATATCCACACCGACAAAGCCGCCAGGCATGAGAGTGGGAAAAGCATGGTAGGTCACCACCGAAATGATGGCTAAAGCGCGCAGGCCATCGATGTCGGGACGATAGGTAGGCGGCTGAAGATTACGCGCGAGATACGGACCTCCCTTGAGGATGCTCTCGTCCTCAACTGTTGGCGGTGCCGCGTGATCTCGGACTGTGACTCGCACCGCCATCTCACCGCCTCACCGTTGGCCTCACTGTATCAAACGGAAGTCGACCGGTGAGACATCTAATACGCTCACTTAAGTTCCCTTTCAAACGGGAGAACCGATCTTCCAACTCAGTTCCTCCCCCAACATCTCGAAAACACGATAATCTGGGAGGGCTAGTTCGCGATGCGAAAATACTTCTTCCTGATTGCCGCGCTCGTCATCGCCCTCGACCGCTATACCAAGTGGCTGATCGCGCATCGCCTGACCATGCACGACAGCATCACCGTTATCCCAGGATTCTTCCGCATCATTCACACCGAAAATCCCGGCGCAGCCTTTGGCCTCTTTGCCGATTCTCCCTCCCAATGGAAGGTCGCTCTGCTCATCTTCTTCTCATTGATGGCGCTCGCGGTGGTTTCCACGCTGCTCTGGAAAAACAGCCACCGCCTGACCTCGACGGGAGTCGGCTTGTCACTGATTCTGGGAGGCGCGATCGGAAATCTGTGGGACCGGATTGTGAGCCGGCACGTGGTGGACTTTCTTCTGTTCTATATAGGCCACTATCAGTGGCCGGCCTTCAATGTAGCCGACAGCGCAATCGTGGTAGGAGCCTGCCTGCTGGTATTTGAGATTTTGTTCACGAAGGCGCCGAGCCAGCAGTCGGCCTGAGATTTTTTGTTGGGGAGGAGCTTCGCACCTCAACTGGCATCCTGCTCGGCCTCAGGACTCAACCAACCGCACGCTAGCATCCTTGCACGCCTTGGCCAAGTCGTCGTCCAAAGTAGCGAGTGGGAAGCCGCTGTGCTGCGCCAAGTCCAGGTAAGCCGCATCATATGCGGTCAACCCGTGGGCGCGGCTTAGGCGCTGAATCCTGCCGAAAACAATCCCGCTGGGAAACTGTTCCAACGCGATTGGGAGCGTTGCCAGGTCGTCGAGGAAGCGTCGTACTAGTTCTTTGGAAATTCGCTTGCGTTTTTCTCCAACCAGCAAAGCATTCAGGACCTCGTGCGGCCAGAATGAAGGCGCGATCGCGGTGTCACCGCGTTTGAACATGCCAGCGACAAGCTGTGCCAAGTCGGCATTTTCATCGGGAAAACACCATGTCAGAACGACGGAAGCGTCAAGGACAATTTGGCTCACCGGCGTCCTTCATTAATCAGATCTTTGATTTTGAGGCCGCGCAATGAGAGTTTGTGGCGGCGACCGAAACTCGCGAGCCGCTCTGTAGCCTCCGCTGCCGGAGCGCCCTGGGCCGAGATCCGCTCCTTCAGTAGCGCTCCCAGCAGCCGCGACACGCTGGTATCACGGCGCGCCGCTTCGATTCGCGCCCACTGAGCTACCTCTTCTTCGAGGGTGACGGTTACATTGCGCAAGCGCCGGGGACTTGACATGAAGTCAGTGTAACACGAACTTCGTGTCATTCGCGCAGAAGAATTAAGGAGGAGAAATCTGAGAACTGAGGCACAAATCCCTACGGCGTCTGGTATAACTGCCGGTACACGCACGCATTGCGCAGGATAGCCTGCACATACTCCCGCGTTTCGGTGAACGGAATCGATTCGACAAATTCCTGCGGATCGCGGTAATGCCCTTCACCCAGCCAGTCGGCGACGCGGTCTGTGCCAGCGTTGTAAGCAGCCAGTGCGTACTCGAACTGGCCGTTGTACTTGTCGACCATATCTTTGAAGTAGCGCGTGCCAAGCTCTAGGTTGACCGCTGGCGTGTAGAGTTGCGGCGCTTTATAGCCTTTCAGCTTCACCTGCTTCGCGACCGACTTCCCGGTCTTCGGCAAAAGCTGCATGAGCCCGACGGCATTCGCCCGCGATAGTGCGCCGGCGTTGAATTCGGATTCCTGGCGGATCAGCGACGCGACCAGATATGGATCAAGTCCATTGGCCAGAGAGTATTTCCGTAGATCAGTCCAGTAAGCGCGCGGGAAAAGCGCCTCCCAATAGCCTCGCGGCAAATCGGGTATGTCGACCGCGAAGTAATTTGGGGTAGTGCGCTTCATGATCTCGATCCCGCGGTCATAGCGCCCCCCATCCTGGTAAACGCGGGCCATCTCGGGAGGAGCCCAGCTTCCGCCCTCCTGGCTCGCTGCCGCTTGCAGTTCACGAACGGCCAGATCGGCTAACGCTCCGTTCGAAAGTAGCCGGGCACGCGCCACGCGCAAGTTGTCATCGGGAGGCTCAACGTCGGCGATCTTGAGCGTGCCGGGAAGTGGCGCCACATGATCGAGCAGGGCGTAATGCACGGCATCGGGAGACGATGGGTCTATTTTCACGTGCAGGGTCTTGAGGCGCTCGCGGCCGAACTCCGCGTAGTAGTAGTTGCGATATCGATCCGCGAGCTTCTGGTAGAACGCGCGCGCCATGCCGGGATTGTTCTCTTCCTCAGCAATTCGTCCACGCCAATACAAAGCGGCCGGAACCTCCGCTGAGTCAGGGTAGAGCCCGATCTGATCTTCAAAACCTTTGCGCGCATCCTCGGTTCGTCCCTGACGAAAACTCAGCCACGCGGCTTTCCAGTGCGCATACGAAGCTCGATTACCGTGCGGAAAACGCTGCTGCAATTCCCGGAAATAATCGATCGCGTGATCGTAGTCGCGTTTCAGCAGATACATGTTTCCCGCCGAAAGGAGCGCTTGCTCAAGCCATGGACTCGTAGGGCCGAACTGGCGCAACTGGTTCACGGTTTCGAGAACTGAATTCTCGTCGCTCGTCGAGCGCGCCGTCTCACTCAGCAGGTACAGCCGCTCCGCCTCGGCGTCGCCTTGCTGCGCGCCCATCGAGGCAAGCAGGTGGCGAGCGTCCTGGCTATGGCCGCTTTTTTCAAGGGAAGTCGCCAACGCCAACTGAATTTCGATTCGTTCCGGAGCAGCCGACTCGTTTACCAGATCGCGGTACTCATTCGCCGCCTCGCCGTAATGCTTGCTCTTGAACAGAAGGTCGGCGCGAGTGCGGCGCTCGGCGAGTGAACCGGCCACCCCAAGCTTGCGCAAGGCGGCTCCCGCCGCGTCGGCTTCGGAACTGTTCGGGATGTTGAAGTACACATTGCGGAAGGCGTCTACGGCTTTCTGTCTTTCTCCCGCCAAATCGTACGCCCGGCCGAGTGCAAGTTCGATGTCGCTGCGAACCGGCAGGCGGTCTTTCTCAAGCAAGGCCGCTGCCTCCTGCGAGCGTCCTTCATCGAACAGAACGCTGGCATAGTCGAAATGGGCATCGCGAATCAAAAGCGAGTCAGGAAAGGTCTTGCCGAACTCGGCGAGCGTCGAAAGAGCTTCCGCGTTATGGCCGGTTTTAAGATAGGCGTCACCCAGGTAATAGGTAACGTAGTCTCCTAACTCACTGGCTCCCGCTTTGGCGCGATTGAGCGGCTCGATGGCTTTCGCGTAATCGTGATCGAGCGTGTGGGCATAGCCGACGACGAGCCAGGCCAGCGCTCCGGCATCTTCTTTGGCGTGACGGCGAGCATAGGCTTCGACTCCGGCATAGGCCGTCGGAGTGCGGTCCTGAAGCAGTTGCTGCGCCATCGCACGCAAATTGGCGGAGGCCACAAAAGCCGCACGCGCACGCCGCACCCGCGGCGAGACGGGCTTGCGACTTTTCTTCGTGCCGGTCTTGCGGGCAGGCGTTTTTTGAGCGGTTGTTTTCCCGGCAGCAGATTTCTTTTGATTTGCCTTGCCGGGCTCAGCCTTATGCGCGACGGACTTGGATGTTTTTGCGAGAGGCGCGGAGGGTACGGCGGCTGCTTGATCCGATGATGCTGGAGACGGCGTGGACTGCGCGCCAGCGTTGAACAAGCCGGGCGCAATGAGTAAGAGAAAAATTATTCGCGCAAACGCCGAAACTGCAAACTTGCGCACCGACCCCCACCTACACCTGAAAGTTTGGACCCATCACACTTAAGTCGTCTTCTGCGAGACTTCGTTTCATCTCATCTTCGAAGTAATTTCCGGAAGCTGCAACCGTGCTCCCGTAACGCTTTTGGTACGTCGCGCGACTCTTGTCAATTGGATCCTTCAACAGATCGTAGAGATTCTTGTTCGCGCGGCCTTCGGCGAGCTTGGCTTTGTTATAAAGCTTGATCTCATCCACCAGCAAGCGCGCAAAACGGCGAGCTTTGTTATGGAGCTCTTCGTCTTCTGGCGACATCGGAGGACCGGGCGGCGCGTCGGGGGCAACTTCCGTGTGGACGTGGCCCACCGCCAGCGGTTCAGCGACAACTTCCGGTTCCGCCACGGCCGATTGGACTTCAACCACAGCGGCAGAGTGAAAGGTGTCATGATGCGCAGACGCCGGTTCCACGGTTGTCCCTGTTGCGGTCGCGTGACCCGAAGCAGCGGCAGCCATCGCGAAGACTGGCGCGTGCGCCGCAAATGGATCGTTGACAGCAGCCGACGGCGCCGCTGCCTTGGCTGGCGACTCACGTTCTTCTGCCTGCGCCGCCGTTGGAGTCTTCAGCGCTTGCTTGCGCAGCGAATTTACCTCGAGCCACGAGCCCGTCGCGAGCACCAGAACGTCGAGCGAGCCGGCATCCAGCGACTTATCTTCGACGCCACCGTCAGCGTAAATCAGTGCTGCAACCTTGTCCTTCAGGATGAGGGGGAGCAATCTTGTGTGGTTGGCGGTTCCGAACTGTTCCACAAATCGAGTGTCGAAATCGGCGGCTCCGGAAACTGTGCTAACGCGATCAGTAAGCGCGCGCACGACCGCGATCGTATTCGAATCGAGAGCAAAATCCTTCAGAGCTTCGTTGGTGGCGAATCCACGGGCCTGCCATCCTGTGGCTTGGCTTCCCTTGACTACAAAAAGGGCGACGCGGGCCGCATAGCGCGAACAGGAATCGAGCAACGCGCGGAGGATTTCCTTTTGCGAAGAACCCAGCTGAATTTCAGAGATTGTGCGGGCCAGATCGGCGGAGGCTAACGAAAATGCGTTGGCGGGCTGGGATGCGATTTCCGATGCGACGCGGCGCGTGATCTCAGTGCGCAGCTGCACGGCATGGCTGCGAAGAACCTCTTCCACCACCCGTTCCACAATTGGTTCGATCCAATTGCGCTCAGACCCGCGCTCGGTCCCGCCCGCGGAACCTGCTGCTGCGGAACCTTGTTCCGAATTCCGTTGTGAAGTCTGCTCTGAACCGCGCTCTGACATTCCCGCTCCGGCGTGACGATCTCTGTGAAACACCCGATATTGACCGTCTGAACCCTTATTGTAGGGCCGTTCGGCCATGCTTTGCTGGAACCTTGGTACACGCCCGGGGAGTATCGAAAGTAAGCTCCCAGGCGCGTCGGCCAATGACTTTGGCAGCCATCTGATGAAACCGGGGAGGCATAAAATCCTCCCAGCCGTTACAATAGCAGCGGGGAATCTGGGGCACACCCAGAAAAATCTGCATCAAGTTACCAATGAGCGCAATCCAACCAAACATACAACAACCGGTCAGCGAAGAAATGGAGCTGGTCCGGCGTGCCAAGCGCGGCGACGATTCTGCGTTTGAAGAATTGGTTCGACGTTACGATCGGAATGTTTTTCGTATCGCGCAGCACATTACGCAGAACCGCGAGGACGCGGAAGATGTCGTGCAGGATGCGTTCCTCAAGGCCTATGGGAATTTGGCGCAGTTCCAGGAGCAATCCAAGTTTTACACCTGGTTGGTGCGGATTGCGGTCAATGAAGCGCTGATGAGGTTACGCCGGAGACGGCCGGAACGCATGGTCTCTCTGGACGAAGACGTAAAGACGGAAGATGACTCCCTTCCCCGGGAAGTCGCGGATTGGAGCCCCAATCCTGAGCAGATGTATAACCAGGCCGAGTTGCGTGACATTTTGACTCGGACAATTCAAGGGTTGCCGCCCGGATTCCGGACGGTGTTTGTGTTGCGAGATGTCGAGGGTCTGTCGACCGAAGAGACGGCCCAGGCATTGGAATTGAGCATTCCGGCCGTGAAGTCGCGTCTGCTGCGTGCGCGTTTGCAGTTGCGTGATCGGCTTAGCCGTTACTTCCAGAAGAGAGCAGCGAATGGAAATAGCGATGACAAAATTAGTGGAGATGGCGACCAGTGAAGTGTACTGAGTTTCTCAGCGAGTTAACCAACTACCTCGACGGCGTAATCGATACGCAAACCAAAGCCGAGCTCGATGAACATCTCGCCTGGTGCCACAACTGCTACGTGGTCTGCGACACGACCCGCAAGACCATCGAGATCTATCGCAACCAGGAGCTCTATGAGTTGCCCGACGATCTTCGTGGACGCCTCCAGACGGCCATTATGAACAAGTGCGCCGGGCATAAGAAGCAGGGGCCACAGAAGGTTTGAGGGCCCGCAGGTGTAGTTGGGCGCTCCGATGGTCTTTAGCGGGCGCGTTTTAATTCCTTTTCTCCCTTTCGGCGTTTTCCATTTGGCATTCCCTCCCCCACATTTTTCAACGCCACGTGAGGAATCTCTCCCCGACACAACCTTCCCCGCGCACCGAAAATCAAAGAATCGCACTAATCCGGGCCGAACCTTTTCCGCGCCAGAAGAATCTAATTCAGTAAAACAGATTGAAGCACCCAGCGAGCTCTTCAGCGAAGTCCTGACCAATGATTCTGGGGAAAGAGGTAATGCGATGCTTACGAAGATGATGAACGCGGTGTTTGGCTGCCGGCACTCTCGCTACAGTTTTCCGATCACCATGCGCCCGAACGCCCGCCGTGCGACGGCTGTCCGCACTGGGACGTATGTGGTGTGCCTCGATTGTGGCCGGGAATTCAGCTATGACTGGCAGGAAATGAAAGTGGCAGAATTCCAGCCGAAGAAGGCGGCCCATTCTCTAGTTACGAAGCAAGCTGCCTGAGGGCTGCGATCTCCAGCGAACGCAGCATGCGGTGAGTTCGGCATCTACGTGATTGCAGTCTTGAGTCCCCCCTCCTTCTCTTCCAAGCGCTGTCCGGCAATCGCTGTCCGGTTCCGGTCGCCATCTCGGCGCCGGGCAGCCAAATCTTGCGAAAACAGAACCCTACATTCTTTTTTCATGCAATGTTCACAAATTGCTGTGTTAGATTTGCCCAATCCATGGTCAACTTAAAAATCTGCGGAGGAAAATGAATTGGGCAAGGACATGGTCCCCAAGAGGATCTTCTTCACGAAGGGTGTTGGAAAGCATCGGGAGCGATTGACTTCTTTCGAGCTTGCCCTCCGCGACGCCGGCATCGCAGCACAAAACCTGGTACGCGTTTCGTCTATCTTCCCGCCTCAGTGCAAGCTGATTCCGCGATCGCAAGGCCTCAAATACCTGCATCCGGGCGAGGTGGTGTTCGCGGTGGTGGCCGAGAATTCAACGCACGAGCCGCATCGTCTGCTGGCGTCTTCGATCGGCGTCGCAATTCCCGCCGACCGCAATACCTACGGGTATCTAAGTGAACATCATTCCTTCGGTGAGACCGAAGACGCCGCTGGCGACTATGCCGAAGAGTTGGCGGCTGAGATGCTCGCCACCACGCTCGACGTGGAGTTCGATCCAGACCGTTCGTGGGACGAGAAAAAAGAGATCTATCGCATCTCGAATAAGATCGTGCGCACGGCCAATGTCACGCAGTCAGCGGTGGGTGACAAGCGGGGGTTGTGGACCACGGTGATTGCCTCGGCGGTCACGATCTTCGACTGAATGGCTGTTTCCCCCGCTCAATGATCTACCGGCTTTCCGCGTAACTCTCGGAAGGCCGGTCGCAGGGACCGCTACATTTCAGTCGAACTACTTTCGAGCAGAAGTCGCTAGAGTCTTCTGCTCAGACGGCTTCTTTTTCAACCTTTCCAACACGGCCGCCACAATCAGCGGCAAGCCGACAGTCGCATCCACAAAAACTTCTCCAAATTTTCCGCCCTCTGCAGGGGGCACGAACTTCCCCCACGACACCGCTTCGCTGTAGGGGCTGCCCGATAGCCCACCCCAGTAAACCGGCTCGGGGCAGATGCGCAGTCCATAGTGATAGCGTTTGAGCGGCAGGTCTTCCCCGCCCCGGCGATGCCGCAACTCGATGAAGGGGCCAAACTGCTGCGACCAGTTACGCGGCACTCCGCCGCCGATCGTGAAAATTCCCAGCCGCTTCTGCGCCAGCAGCGTGGCCGCGAAGTACTCCAGGTCTTCAAAGGGATCGAAGCGGAAGCGCGGCTTGCCCTGCTTGTCGCGCTCGCGATTGGTGAGTGCATAGTCGAGGCCAAGCTCGGAGTCCGAAAACGCCGGCACGAATACGGGCACGTTATTTTCGTAGGCCGACTTGAGAATTCCCCGCTGCCCTTTCGCGGTTTTCGAGAGATACGCGCCGATCGCGCGGTTCAGTTTGTAAGAGCACATCACCTCATCCGCGTCCCATGCCGAAAACACGGCGTGCATCACCCGCTCTACGTCGTCCAGATTCTGCTCCGGCTCAAGCGTGTCATAGACTCGGTTGTAGCCAGCCTCATAAAGCTGTTCATCACTGAAGTCAGGATTGTGACGGAAATGCGCCCTTCCGGTCGCTTCCACGAGCCCGTGCGCCATGAGCGCTCCGGTCGAAACAATCGCGTTCACGATGCCGCGTTCGATCAGTTCGGCAATGATCAATCCCTGCTTGGCTACCGTCATCGCGCCGGCGAGCGTCATCACGACGAATGCATCTTGATCGCGCGCCATTGCTTCGAGCACATCAGCCGCTTCGCCAAGCTGGCGGCCCGTGAAGGCGGTCTTCGACATGGCGCGAACCAGATCGTCAATCGAGTGAATCTCGCTCAGATCAAGCGGAGCGAGTGGGATCAACCGATCGGCGACCGGATCATGCAGCTTGCGGTCGATGCCCGCGCCTTCATTTCCCGTGCCCTTGTGACTCGCGACCTCAGGATGATTGCCGTGCTTTGAATTCTTTTTCTGCGCCAAGTTCCAGCCTCCAATGATCCAACTCAATGTTTTGTCGAAGAACCAATGTACTAGAAAAAGAATTGGAGTTTCCCACAAGCGTGTAGGCAACGGCCTTGCTCGTGACGTGACTTGGTATTCGGCTTTGGTATCCTAGAGCCCGAACTTTCATCTATATGTGAGTACTACGTAGAGACGCGCCCGCCGCGTCTTCGCACGCACCGGAGAAAAGCTTGCCAGAAAAATATAATGTCGCGCTCGTGCAGATGTCGTGCGGCCCCGAGCCGGCCGACAATATGGCTAAAGCGCTTGATCGTGTTGCTGATGCGGCGCGGCGCGGCGCGCATGTCGTCTGCCTGCCCGAACTTTTCCAGACGCAATACTTCTGCCAGCGCGAAGACGCGGCCCTCTTCGATCTGGCCGAACCGATCCCCGGACCCGGCACAGAAAAACTGGCAACGGCGGCGCGCCAAAACAAAGTCGTGCTGGTTGCGTCATTGTTTGAGAAGCGCGCGCCGGGCGTCTATCACAATACCGCGGCGATCTTCGATTCCGACGGCACACTCCCCGGCATCTATCGCAAGATGCATATTCCGGACGATCCGCTCTACTACGAAAAGTATTACTTCACCCCCGGCGACTTGGGCTACAGAGCGCTCGACACAAACGCTGGCAAGATCGGAACGCTCGTCTGCTGGGATCAGTGGTATCCGGAAGGCGCTCGCCTGACGGCGTTGCAGGGCGCGAGCATTCTTTTTTATCCCACTGCGATCGGTTGGCATCCTGATGAGAAAGCCGAATTCGGAGTCGCACAGCACGACGCATGGCGGACTATTCAGCGTGCGCACGCGATTGCCAACGGCGTTTATGTCGGCGTCGTGAATCGAGTCGGCTTCGAAACCGGCAACATTCGAGGCAACTCCGCGCCTGGCAAAGGGCTGGAATTTTGGGGAGGCTCATTCCTCGCCGATCCCTTCGGG
>JBAWBE010000665.1:0-6216 GCA_049589635.1 Terriglobales bacterium | reverse complement strand
CGATTCGTCGGATCGGCGGCGGGTGATGGAGCGGGCTTGTCACGGAGAATACCGGTTGCTTTATTTGTCGCCGGAGAAGTTGGCGATGGAGAACACCTTTGAGTGGCTGGCGCGGGTTCCGGTGGGAATTTTTGCGGTGGATGAGGCGCATTGCATTTCGGAGTGGGGGCATGAGTTTCGTCCGGATTACAGGCAGTTGAGCCGGCTGCGGACGCGGTTTCCTTCGATTCCGATCGCGGCGTTTACGGCTAGCGCTACGCGGCAGGTTCGGCATGACATTTTGAAGCAGTTGCAGATGCGCGAGCCTCATCTTTATATCGCCAGCTTTTACCGGAAGAATTTGAATTACGTGGTGCATCAGAGCGAGCCACTTACGCAGCTGGCGCTGCTGGCTCGGGCGCTGCGGTACTACGCGTCTTCGTCTTCATCAGAGTCTGCGGCGGGATGTCCTCCGGGGAACGTCATTGTGTATTCGCCGACTATTAAACGCGTGGAAGAGACGGTTGAATATCTGGAAGAGTGCGGGATCGCGGCGGTTCCTTATCACGCGAAGATGGAGGCTGGGGCGCGGCGGGAGAATCAGGAACGATGGATGTCGGACGAAGTGCGCGTGCTGGTGGGGACGATTGCGTTTGGGCTCGGGATCAATAAGCCTTCGGTGCGGGCGGTGATTCATTTGTCGCTGCCGAAGTCGATTGAGCAGTATTACCAGGAGGCGGGGCGGGCGGGACGCGATGGGCGTCCGGCGGACTGCGTTTTGCTTTGGCAGAAACGCGATCATGTGCTGCTGGAATATTTCATTGGAAAGATCGAGGACGATGCGGAGCGGGAGCGGTCGTGGGAGCGGAAGCGGATCATCAGTCGCTTTGCGGATTCGAAGGCGTGCAGGCATCGGGCGATTTGCTTGCATTTTGGGGAAGTGCCGAAGTGGGTGAAGTGCGAGGCTTGCGATAACTGCGGGGTCCGGCCGGAGTGGGTGGGGGACGCTTCGGTTGAGAATGAGATCCCTCGCCCGCTTCGCGGTACTCGGGATGACAAGAATAGAGAAGAGCGGGATGGTACGGAGATTGGTCGCGGGCGCCGACGGTCGAGTTTGCGGGCGGTTCGGGATTTCTTGTATTCGGGACAGGAAGATGTGGAGGTTGCGCATCCTGGTGATGCGGAACTGGCGGATTATTTGCGGCAGTGGAGGCGGGATATTGCTCGCGAGAAAAAAGTGCCGGCGTTCGTCGTGCTGCATGACTCTACGCTTGAGGAACTTTGCCGGCGAAGGCCCGCAACCGTTGCGGAGTTGATGCAGGTTTCTGGGATTGGCGAGCGCAAGGCGGAGATGTATGGAGCGGGGCTTCTGGAGGCTTTACGGAGTTTTGGGGCAGGAGCGCGGGCTGTAGCGGCCGCTCTGCCGATGAACGCACCCGCGGAGGAGACGCTGCGGCTTTTGAACGAGGGGCGGGCGTTGGAGGAGATTGCGCGGCTTCGCGGGCGGCAGATTTCTACTGTGATTGCATCGGTGGCTGGGTTGATTGAGGCGGGGCGGGTGAAGCTGGATCCTTCGTGGATTTCTCCGGGGGCTCAGAGTTTGATTGAGGCGGCTTGCGTGGGCAAGACTTTGGCCGGGCTGCGTGAGATTAAGGATGCTGTGCCGGCTTACGTCAGCTTTAATGACATTCGGCTGGTGCTGGCGGATTTGCGGGCGGCTGGGGGAGTGAGCTCAGCGCCTAAAGGCGCTTGATCCCCGACACTCTTTGGCATCGCTGAAGCGATGCCCTGATACAAGGCGGTTGCAACTCTTCGGCCGTCCTTCCGGGACTTGTCATCGTTCATCGCGGTTTTCCAGCGCTGAAGCGCTGGGCTATTTTCCCTTGTCCCTCCAGGACTCTGGTTTGTCCTTTCCAATACACTGTCCTGTTCTTGGCATTGAACTTGGGGTCGAGGGTCGGGGCGTAGGGATCGAGAGTTTATTCGTAGCGGAGGCTTTCTACTGGATCTAGTTGGGCGGCTCTGGTGGCGGGGATTGTGCCGAAGATTATTCCTACCAGAGAAGACACTACGATCGCGATGATCGCGCTCAGGCCGCTGATTGGGACTCGGTATTCGGTCAGGAAGCGGACTGAAAACGGGATGGCTAGCCCTACGATGATGCCGATTACTCCGCCGATCAGGGAGATCAGGATTGCTTCGGAGAGGAATTGAAAGCGGATTTCGCGATTGGTCGCGCCCAGGGCTTTGCGGATTCCGATCTCGCGGATTCGGGCGCTCACGGTGGCTAGCATGATGTTCATGATTCCGATGCCGCTGACTAAGAGCACCACGAATGAAACGGCCAGCAGAATTGCGGTCAGGGCGTTGGCGGTTTTATCGGCGACCGTCAGGAGCTGCGTCAGATTTTGGGCGCGATAGACGGAGTTCGGGCGATGGCGGGATTGGATTACGCGTTGAATCTGGTTGGTTATGGGGACTACTTCGGAGGCGTCGGTCGCGGAGAAGTAGATCTGGCGGACTGAGGGTTTCTCTTGAAAATACCGGCTCACGGAGTATGGGATCAGCATGGTGCGGTCGGTGACTTCGGATTGGCCGAAGGTGTCTACGCGCTCGCGGAAGCATCCGATAATGCTGAAGGGCAGACCGTTGAGTTTTACCGCTTTTGACAGCGCATTCGCGCAGGAGCCGTAGAGATCTTCGGCCAGCTTTTGCGTGATTACCGCTACTTTGTTATGCGCCTGTGAATCCTCTGCGTCGAAGAAGCGGCCATCCAGCACGACAAGATTACGGACTTGCAGATACGCGGGCTCTACGCCAAGGGCCTGGATATCGCGCTCTTTGCCGTTGCCGAGGGCGATACGCTCATAGAGCGGAACTACGGGGGACGCGGCAGCTATGCCGGTAACTTGCAGTTGGACGGCGCGCATGTCGTCGATAGTGAGATCGTCGGCGACGTTGTCCGTGGAGTGCTCACCCGCCTGATATTCGACCTCGACCATGTTGGTGCCGATTCCCTGAATGAGGCTCAGGACGTATTGTTTGCCGGTGAGGCTGATGGTGGCGACCAGGATCAGCGAGGCGGTGCCGATCATCATGCCCAGCGCGGTTAGCAGGAAGCGGACTTTGTTGGAGCGGAAGGTGTCAAAGGCAAAGCTGAAGATTTCTCCGAAGATGACTTGGGGTTTGGGGCGCGCGGCGGTGGCGACGGCGGTGGGCATTAAGTTGGTTAGATGTTACTTGGGGGTGGGAGGGAGCGGCAAGGGCAATACGGACGCGAGCCCGTGCCGAACACGCAATTTGTGCGCCTCCGCAGACTCCGGGCTTCGCGCGATTCCGGGTTTTTTGTTTCGAGAAACATGACAATTGTGACCGTGCTGGCCGCATCGCCACCCATCCTAACGTCGCACAAACCGCGACGTTAGGATGGGGCACCCTCTTTGTTTTTCTCTCGCGAAAGAAAACCTATGAGCGCGTACGCGGCGAGGATGTTGATTAGCGGGTCTAACGGGCGGATGTAATAGGTCTCTGGGTGGGTCAGGCAGTACACGGCTGGATAGAATACGAACGCGGTTGAGTAACGGACAGCCAGCGCGGGATTTTGACGGGCGGCGCGGATCAGGCCTATCAACATCAGTATGGTCAATGTTGTACATACGAATATGTTGGGCGGGTCGAGTGGCTCCTGGGCGAGGTAGTCGCGGCTCAGGCTCCAGTAGCCGGTCCAGAGATAGATGAAACGGCGGAGGGTCATCTTGACGTACCAGGCTGGGTGGTTGCGGATGTAGTCCATCCCCTGATCGTGCTTGTGATTCATATAGGCGATTTCGCCGTCGTGCTCGTATTCGGATTGTTCGTCGGCGTTGTGGTTGGGGTGGAGGTCGCGGTTGACCCAGGAGAGATCATATCCATTGTTGCCGATGTAGAGTTCGAGGCCGAGGCCGCTGCGGACTGGGATCAGTTTGTGGAAGAGTTCGTAGTTGCGGATGGTCCAGGGGGCGATGATTACTACAATTGCGAGGGCAGCTGTGATTGCGGGGATGAGCCATGGACGCTGAAGGCGATGGCGGCGATAGCAGGTGTAGAGGACTAGCAGTGGAACTACCGACAAGATGGAAGGCTCGGTGAGGATCGACGCGCCGGTGACTAAACCGAAGGCTAGCCAGATTTTTAGGCGGCCGTCATCTTCGAGATTCAGCGTCCACAGAAAGAGGCAGCAGAGCAGAAGAGTGATTAACGGCGTGGACCAGGCCCAGTCGGCTCCGTAGTAGATGCCGTAGGGTGAGAGGGCCCAGCCCCATCCGGCCCATTTGGCTGCGCGATCGCCGAAGCATTTTCTTGCGAGGAAGTAAACGGGGATGCAGGTGGCGGAGGAGATGATTCCGTTGAGGATGAGCGCGGCGATGATTGACGCTTTTGTATATACACCGAAGAGTTTGAAGATGGCGGCGAGGATATACGGGTAGACGGGCGGGAGCAAAGCGGAGGGTCCGGTGTCGGCGATGGGATTGCCGAAGCCCTGGCCTAGAGCGAGGGAGCGGCCGATGCGGCCGAAGGCCCAGTGGGCCAGGACGAAGGGGTCGAGCCATTCGCGGTAAAGGAAGTGGGTGACGGTGACGCGGATGAGTAGGGCGACGAGGAACATGTAGAGGTAGGGTGGGCGGCGGGTGGGCATCGGAGAATCTATTTTGAGTTGTACATGAGAGCGTGGTTGAAGTCGAGATGCGAGCGTCACACCTCAGCGGCTGAAGCCGCGATTTGGAATGGCGCATTAAACGCAGCGCTGGAAGCGCTGCGCCACCCAAAACCTATCCACCCAACCGACGTTAGCCACGTGTGGCAGATGTGCAGAGGCGATCCCCCCGCTACTCGATACGGCATACCTTGACGCTGTCGTTTTCATACGGGCAGATCATACCTGTAGTCAACTGAGTTTGCGCGTCTGATTTTGACAGCACTACCCAATTCACTCCGAAAGTATTTTTCAAAGATTGGAAATCGGATGGCTGGAAATTTTGCCAGTTGCCGGTTGCATTGGTTTCGCGTTGCCATCTTGGAGCGAGGCTTGGGATCCTTGCGACCATGCCGGGATCTTTGACCATGTCGGCGAGGGCGCTGCGCTCGGCTAGGGCGCGGAATCCGTGGAAGTCTTCGCCGGGTTGTTGCATGTAATACGGGTCGAGGGCGAAGAGGGCGTCGGTGGGCGTGTTCTGGCTGGGCATGTTTTGTCGCGGGGTGTTTTGTCGAATCCAGGCGAAGGCTCGCAGCCAGTCGTTGCTTGGGGCGCGGCCGGGGAGTTCGAGGTGCGCGGTTGACGGATACATCTGGCGTTGGGCGTAGAACATTCCAGCGCTTAGCGGGATGAAGAGAAGTAGCCAGCGGTAGACGTGTTTGCCCAGAACGAGTTGGCCGAGCAGGCCTCCTGCGATGAGGAACATCAGAAGATAGACGAGATGTAGAAAGCGCATGGGCTCGAAGGGGCGGAGGCGCTCGAGTTGGGGCGGAAGCATGATGAGTAGCGCGATCGCCAGTTGGAAGATTGCGTAATAAAGAAGACTGGTGGATAGGCGGTCGAGAGTGGACGATTCGTAGCGGCGGGCAATGCGGGCGAAGATGTAGAGCAAGAATAGAGGAGCGATTACTCCCAGCCATTCGTACCATGCCCACTGGCTCAGCTGGTTGAAGTGGCGGGTGGCGGCGGCTTGACGCCAGGCTTCGGAGGCTGGTTCGAAGAGCCAGGGGAGCGGGAGCGCGGCTAGCGCCATCAGCTTGGATGGAATGGCTTGGTCGTTCCTCTTCTGGCCCTTTCTCTTTTCGTTATTTCTCTTTTCGCCGTTTCTGTTCTCTTCATTCGAGGCGCTCCATCTCCAGGCTAAGAAAATGCAAAGAGACATGCCGAAGGCGGCCATGATGATGTGTACGGTTGCCGCCGCGAACAGGAAGATCGCGGCACGGAGGCGGTGGTGATCGAGGATCGCTACGATCGCCGCCAGAATAGCGGCTGTGGCTAGCGCTCTTGGATGGAGATATTGATCGGTCAGGCTGATCCCTGTGCCTGAGATCGGGATCGTCAAGAGCACCGCGACGGTTAGTACTGCGGACCATTGGGCTTCGACCGAGGCAAAGCAGCGGCGGGCGATTTGTCGGCAGGCTGCGAGGATCAGAAACGTGGTGATAATTTGCCACAGGAAGGTGGTCAGGTCGACTGGGAGATGTGTGAGGCGGATTGATTCGGCG
>JBAWBE010000664.1:0-2501 GCA_049589635.1 Terriglobales bacterium | reverse complement strand
CTTGTTGCGGCTGCCTTTCGGGGTCTCGATTACCACCCGAAGGAGCTTGTTCTCACCATGGAAAGGTTTGAGGCGGGAAGGGTCCGCCATCACGCCGTTTTTCCCCATTAAGCCTCCGCGAAGCGCGTTTAACCTTGATGCGACAATCACGAGGAGGGTTGATCAAATGGCAGCTTGAATGAACGTGCCTGGGAATGAGCGCGCTGGGATGATATCTTGGCACTCGGACGCCGCCGTGAATCGGGCACGAATTTACTCGATAGCCGTTACCAATCTGGTAATACAGCAAAGACCCGATTGATCCCCGAATACAGTTCTAAGGTATAACCCTATCTACCAGCCCTTCCCCTGGCCTTAAATCCGCGTTTACGAGGGATGTTGATGAAACTCTCGAAGCATTCGAACCGAGATTTGGGGTCGGTGTGCGCCGACTTTTATACGCAAGGGACATTCATGAAAAAAGCCATTATTCCGGAACCTACGGTCGCTTCGACTCGGGCCGATTCGAGTCAGAAATGTGCGACTCAGGAGTGGAAGATACTTTTCGAAGCTGCCCTCTTGGAAGACAATCCGGACCTATTCGCGCTACGGCTGCAAAATGCCCGCGACGCGATTGTGTGTGAAATTGAAGACTCGTTCGACACGGCATCGTCCTCCGAACGGCGGTTACTGCTGGCCGCGCTGAATACCATCAGCGGGCTTTACGAGGCCGATTCCGAGCGGCTTCGCGGGCCCCGGGCGATCGGCCACTCCGCATAGAGTCGCTACGCCGCAGTTTCAAAAGCGCTTCGCAGAAAACTTGCCAGCTGCCAGCCATCCAGATAATTGTATGGAAACTCGCCCATCGAATAATGCCCGCAGGGCAGCTCGACAACTTTGTGATCGAGATGGTGGTTTCCGAACTCGGCGACCACGCGCCGTGAAAATTCCGGCAGAAACGTCAGATCGTATTTCGCATAAATGACCAGCGATTTCCGCGGCCAGCGCGAAAATTTGTCGAAGTAGACCATTGGGCTGACCGCCCGCCACGCGTTTCGCAAATCCTCAACATCGATTGCCGGCTCAAGCGCCTCGCGAATATGGCGTGTCGATTGTCCATGCCAGACTACATCGGCGAAATAAGTCGAGGCGTGATTGAACGCCGCGATGCGAATGCGAGGATCGTGAGCTGTCGCAATAAATGCATAGCAGGATCCAAGACTCGTGCCGACTATTCCCAGCCGGCTGTAACCTTGCAGTTCCAGCCAATCGAGGCACGAGCGAACGTCGATCACACCCTGGCGCACCGAGTCGAGCGTACGGCCAATATTCGCCGAGACAGCATAATCCGCGCGATAGACTCCGGCCGGCCGCCGAATGTCGTGATACGGCATGCTCACCCGCAACACCGCAATGCCCAACCAATTTAAAACGCGGCACAAGCTGTTGTAGGCGAGCGCGTCAGCATTCCAGTGCGGAAGCACGACCACGGCGCGCCGTCCGCGTGCGGGAAACCAGCGCGCATTGACAAGATTGTTCTCCGGGAAAGGGGTCGCAACCGGCGAGGTGAAGCGTAAAAACTCAGCGTGCGTTCCGCGAACTTTTTCTTCCAGCTTGGGATCGGGAACTTCGCGCGTGCTGAAAACCTGCACCTCGCGCCGCTCCAGCCGGAAGTCGGCCGGCGTTTTGTAAGAATAAAACTCGTCGCTGTTCTGAACGATGCGATCGTTGAAACGCGCAAAGTAGTCAACCAGATCGCGCGAAGTTCCCCCACGTGGCGCGCCATTCCGCCCGGGCCAATTCGAAGTCCATTCCACGCCCCACTCCATCGGACGGACGACGCGGTTGTTGTCCACCGATGTGAGACGAGTCTCCCAGTCGTGCATCCATTGGCCGTAACGCGAGCGCATGGTCGTTTCCGACTATAGCAAACCGTGTATCGAGATCACGCGCCGCAACAGTGATTGGGGGATAGATTGCATCGAACGGACGCCAGCGCCAATCATTTCGATGAGAAAGGAGACCAGTAACAAGGGGAAAGACAAAAAGAGGTCGTGGCTGAAGCGAACAGCGAACAGCGATTCTTCAGCTGTACACCCGCGGCACCCTCTGCGAAATGCCGCAGAGAATTTCATAAGGCACGCTTTCGCAAAGCCGCGCAAGTTCGACGGCATCTACACTCTTCGCGCCGGTAGGCCCAATACTGGACCCGATCAGGATCACTTCATCCCCAACCGCAACTCCAGGAATCCGTCCAACGTCGACCGTAGTCAAATCCATGGAAACGCGCCCGACCACCGGCGCATACTCGCCGCGCACAATCACCCGCGCTCGATTCGAGAGCAGCCGCGGATAGCCATCCGCATAGCCAACCGGCAGCACCGCAATGCGGCTGCGCTCTTTCGTGACGTATGCTCCCATGTAGCCCACTGCTTCTCCCGCGGCAATATCTTTTACCGTGAGCACACGCGTCTTCCACGAGAGCACTGGACGCAGCGGCAAACTCGATTCATCCGTCGTTT
>JBAWBE010000663.1:0-8070 GCA_049589635.1 Terriglobales bacterium | reverse complement strand
TTTCCGTTCAAGAGGCGTTCGCCATCGGTCATCTTTTCCACATCGCGGGTGTCGCCGCTCAACAGGTAGTTTTGCAGGTGCAGGCGGTTCTGCATCATTTGGAAGCGCACGGTGGAAATCGCTTCCGTCATGTCGATGGAGCGCTGTGCCGCGGCTTTGGTCTCATGTTCGCGCCACACCGCCGTCATGTTTACCGCCAGGAGCACCAGTACCATCGCCAGGATGACGCCGAAACTCAGATACAACTGTTTGCGAATACTCATAATTCCTGCCTTCTAGACAGCCGCATGACGATTGCTATTGGGTTGGGTCAAAGCGAAATTCCAGGGTCTCCGTGCTTGCCTGCGAACGTGCTTCATAGTGCCATTTGCGAACTGCATCGATGACGGCATTTGCCAGCAGCGGGTGACCGCCTACGATCTTTGTGTCTTTTACCGTACCGTTGGGCGCGACCATGACTTGGACTTTCACGGTGCCCGAGATTTTCATACGCCGGGCCAGGTCGGGATATGTGGGCGCGACTCTGGTCTGGACCTTCCGTCCATCTTCCTCGCGGGTGCTCTCTTGTTGCGCTCGGATCCTGGGAGCGAAACCCGGCGCCATGACAGCGATCGACAACAGACCTAGAACCAATACGCGTCGCCAGCTACGAAAGGACACAGTCTCCTTCTCCATTGCACATCTGTTTCGGTGACTCTATCTTCTTCCACGCAAGTTCCTGCTGAAACCAAAAGTTGGCCTGACGCATTACTTTGGTGATTTCCGCAAGCTGCTGAGAGACCGCAGCTTAGGCGACGGGTGGGGAGTTGGTCTGGGAGATCAACCGAGGAAGAATCGGAGTGTCAGAGTGAGACCTGGACCCGAGTGACCTTAGTTTCCCATGTTGGCACTCCCGGAGTGGTTATCTCTTGACTCAATTTGAGAATAGAGTAGCCTTTTAATGTAATTCTCTTATTTTCAACCGCTTAGATGAAAGCGGACGGTGCGAGCTGACAAGCTACGAGGGAAATCCCGACCTCTCCGCAGAGTCTCATTCTGAGGCGTTCCAGAATTTTCTTCTTGAAATCTCCCGCGCTCTTGATCGCAACAGTCCAGACCGCAAGAGTCCAGACCGCTCAAGTGCCGCTCGCGTAGACCTAACTGCTCCCACTCCGATCATGGAGGACATTGCGCGCCGGACGCGCAGTTTGCTGGGCTCACCGGTCGTCTTAATTTTCGTCGAGCGCGAAAATCTCCTTCAGTTGCAGGCGGTTTCCGCCGAAAAGCCGCAGCTTGCGCAGGCGATTCTAGGCCGCGCTGCAGAAAACGATCTGCGATCGGCGCTCGAAATCGCGGCCCGCGCGGTGGCCGCCGGCGAGCGGATTACAGTGAACATCGATGGCGCGTCGCACTTCGGCGACGATTCTCCCGCGGGCACGCTGGTAGCGGCGCCATTTCGGACTTCGCGCTCGAACGGGGCAATCCTTGTTTATCCACGCACCGCTCCTCAATTTACCGAGGAAGAAAAGTCGCTGGTCTCCTCGATTGCAGGGGTTGGCGCCGTTGTGGCGGCCAATGCCGAACTGAACTCGACGGCGCGTGCCCAGGCGCAGGAACTCCAGGAACTCCTTGATATTTCATGTGAGCTCAGCTCCGCGGGCCGGTTAGAGGAATTCCTACAAACGTCCGTGGTGCGGGCTGCGAGTTTCCTTGGGTTCGAGCGTTGCTTCATCGGGCTGCTCGAAGGCAATACGTTCCATATCCGGTGGGGATTCGAAAACGGTCGAGCTCGGCCCGTTGACATTCCTCTTCACGAGGGCGTGGCTGTCCGCAAGCTAAGACAGAAGGATGTGTTCTTTACGGAAGACGCCGCGGCGACGACCGGTGCAGACCTCGAGTTCGTGCGCGCTTTCGAGATCAAGCAGTTGCTGGCGGTGCCGCTGCTCGGATCGAATGGCGACATCATCGGCATGTTTGGCGCTCTGGACCGCGTAGCCCCCGGACAGATCAGCGATCAGGACGTGCGCCGGGCGCGCGCTCTCGCTGCGCAAGTCGCGATTGCGCTGGAGTTGACGCGCAATCTGCGGCAATCCGAGGAGCACCGGCGGCGCGCTGAGATATTGGTAGCAATCGCGCTCGAATTGAATACGGTCCTTGAGCCGTCCGAGTTCGCCCACAACCTGGCCCGGCGTAGCGCCAACCTTTTCGGAGGGCGCTCGGTTGCGCTAAGTCTTTTCCAGACGCCGAATCTTGAGACCGTTGTGCTGAGGGCGGGCACAGAAGTTCAGGACCGGAACCTTGTTCACCAGGTTGCCAAGGCTTTACGAGCCGCGGTGCAGAAGCACACCTCCGATTGGGTGTTTGCTCGAGCCGTGGAATTGGTCGGTTCGGTGCTCGCTGCCAGCCTGCGGTGGACGGATTGCACGCTGGTTCGGCTGGCAGGTTCATCCGGCGAATTGCTGGGCGTGCTTTGCCTCGCCGATCGAGGCGCGGCTCCCGCCGTGGACGAGCAGCAATTGTTGCGTGCCATCGCTGGCCATGCAAGCATCGCGCTCGAAAATGCAGGCCTTTTTACTCGTGCGCAGCAAGCGAATCGGCATTGGCTCGATGTGTTTGACGCGATCGGCGATTACATCGTCGTTCACGATGAGCAGCACAATATTCTGCGCGTCAATCGCTCGCTTGCCGACCTCGTCGGGCTGCCCGCGGACCAGTTGATCGGCGTGAATATGCGCGCGCTGGATGCTTTATCGACGGCCGCTCCTCCGCACTCCTGCCCCTTTTGCCGGACCGGCGAGGGGCTCGACGAGTATTTTCATCCCGGACTTGATCGCGCATTTCTCATTTCGACGTCGCGCATTCGTCCCGAGAAAGTTGGGCCGGTGTCCGCCGGGTATGGAGAGGCGGGAAACGGCGAGTCGCAAATCGTGCATGTGCTCAAAGACATCACCGATCGGCGTGACGCGGAGCGCCGCTATCGCGAACTCTTCGACAACATTCAGGAGGGGATTTACGTCTCGACGCCGCAAGGCCGTTTTGTGGAAGTGAACGACGCGCTGGTCCGCATTCTGGGATATGAAAGCCGGGAAGAGGTTTTGCAACTCGATATTCCCACTCAGCTTTATTTCTCTCCGCGGCGGCGGGAGGAATTGCTGGAACTGCTCAAGCAGACCGGCGAGATGCACAATCACGAGGAAATCCTCCAGCGCAAGGATGGCTCGCCGGTTCATGTTTATATGAATTGCTATGCCGTGCGAGACGCCGGTGGCAACATTCTTCAGCAGCGCGGGCTCATGCTCGACATCACCAGTTGGCGTCAATCGCAGACCGAATTGCAAAAAGAGCGCGATTTCTCAAGCAAAATTTTGAGCCACACGCAGAGCCTGATCCTGGTAACGGACACAATCGGGATCATCAGTTATGCCAATCGCCGCTGGGGAGGACTTGGCTTTCAGCAAACGCAGCTGGTTGGACATGATTTTGCGGACTTCTGCGCTCCCCTGCGGCGTGAAGCGCTGCGCCAGGCTTTGGCCTCGGTCGCACGCGGCCAGCAGGTGGACAACTTCGATCTCCCATTAATTCGCGGCGACGGTGCGAGCGGACAGTTTTCGGTCAATCTCAGTCCGATTAACAGCGAAGACGGCAAAGTCAGCAACATTGTCGTCGTGATGACGGATGTAACCGATTCCGCCATGCTTCGGTCCAAGCTCGTTCATGCCGAAAAGATGGCGGCGGTAGGACAACTCGTCTCCGGTGTGGCGCACGAGGTCAATAATCCGCTAACCGCTATTCTCGGATTTACCGACCTGCTCATGGAAAATCCTGAATTGCCCGAGAGCGCGCGACGCGACCTGCGCGTGATTTTGCAGGAGGCACAGCGCACCAAGCAGATCGTTCAAAACCTTCTGAGCTTCGCGCGGCAAATGCCGCCACGTCGGCAGCCGGTGCAGTTGAACTCAATTTTGCAGCGCACCGTGCAGTTGCGGTCTTACGACTTCATCAGCCACGGGATCCAGGTGGTAGAGCGCCTCGACGAATCGTTACCCGAGATCGTCGGCGACTCTCACCAACTCCAGCAGGTTTTTCTCAACATTATTAATAACGCCTATGATGCGGTGCGCGAGTGTGGCCGGCCGGCCCGCATCGAAATCATGAGCGCGCGCTCGACCGGCTACGTCGAGGTCTCTTTCCGCGACAACGGAACCGGAATCGCCGACCCGGCCCGCATCTTCGATCCATTTTTTACGACGAAAGATGTAGGCAAGGGAACCGGCCTCGGCTTGAGCATCTGTTACGGAATCATCCACGAACATGGCGGCGAAATTCTCTGCCATAACAACCTTGACTCTGAAGGAGCCACCTTCACGGTCCGTCTGCCGCTGGCGGCCGATTCGGCGACCTTTGGAGCGGCCGCAGGAGTGTACCAACAATGACCCAGATTGGAACCAAATCCGCTTGTGCCCCCGTGCTTCTTATTGAAGATGAGCCCGCAGTGCTTGAGTTTGTCCGCTCGGCGCTCGAACGCAACGGCTACTCGGTGGTTTGCACGGAGTCGGGCGCGCAGGCGCTCAACCTGCTGGCGACCGGCGAATTTCACGGTGTGGTGTCTGACATGCGAACCCCGGGCGGCGTCGACGGTGCGCAGGTACACGCGTGGATTGTTGCCAACCGCCCGAATCTTGCCGGCAAAGTTGTTTTCATTACCGGTGATATTGCCAATGAGGAGACGGCGGCAACGCTCCGCCGAACCGGTGCGCCGTGCGTCGAAAAACCGTTTCGCGTGCACGACTTCATCACGATTGTTGAGCAGACGATGGGTAAGGTGACGCCATCATGAGCCAGAGCTTTGGCGTCCGTTTGCTGATCATTGATGACGAGCAGACGATTCGACGTTTGTGCATGACGGTCGGCGAATCGCTCGGATTCTCCTGTCTGGAGGCGGAGAGCGGCGACGCCGCATTAGCCGTGCTGGAAGCGCAGCCCGTGCACATGGTGCTGACGGATCTGGTCATGCCACATATGAGCGGCCTGGAGTTTCTGGAGCAGGTGAAAAGAGTTCACCCTCGCATTGAAGTCGCCGTCATGACCGGGCACGGGTCGGTTGAGACGGCCGTACAGGCGATGAAACTCGGCGCCTACGACTACATTTCGAAACCGTTTGCGCCCCTTGATGAACTGCGGCTGTTCCTGCGCCGCATGGCCGACAAGGTTCGGCTGGAAGAAGAAAATCTTTTTCTGCGCGAGCGTTCCGAGACCGATGCGGCGATGCACGGCATTATCGGAGACTCGATCGGCATTCAACATGTGCTGCGCATGATCTCCCGCCTCAAGGACACGCGCACTCCCGTGCTGATTTCCGGCGAAAGCGGAACCGGAAAAGAACTTGTCGCCCGGGCACTGCATTTTCACGGCAGCCTGGCTGGCCGACCTTTTGTCGCCGTCGATTGCGGATCGCTGGTGCCGACGCTCATTGAGAGTGAATTGTTTGGCTATGAAAAAGGTGCGTTCACTGGCGCGCTTCGGTCGAAGCAGGGGTTGCTCCAATCCGCGGATACGGGGACCATTTTTCTGGATGAGGTGGGTGAGCTGCCGCTGGAAATGCAGGCGAAGATATTGCGCTTCTTGCAGGAGAAAGAGGTTCGGCCCGTTGGCAGCAATCAGAAAGTGAAGGTCGATGTACGCATCATGGCAGCTACCAACCGGGACCTTGAAACCGACTACAAAAAGGGAACGTTTCGCAAGGATCTTTTCTTCCGCCTCAATGTGGTGACAATTTCGCTGCCGCCATTGCGTGAGCGCCGGTCGGACATTCCAATCCTCGCGCACTGGTTTCTCGAACGGCTTGCGCCCGGGCGAGGAGTTCAGATCTCGGGTGCGGCGATGAAAGCGTTACTCGGTTATGACTGGCCGGGCAATGTGCGCGAGCTTGAAAACTGCCTGGAACGCGCCGTGGCGCTGACGGATCGTCGAAATCTCGATCCGGACGATCTGCCGGCTTCGGTCGTGCGTGCGGAACTCCAGAGTATTCCGCAACTCCATGCCATGCAGGAGACTTGCGCTTCCACCACCGACCTAGAAGACATCGAGCGAGCGACTATTGCGCGCGTGTTTTCGCAAGTCAATGGAGACAAGGTGCGTGCGGGCAAGATGTTGGGAATCAGTCGAGCGACGCTCTATCGCAAGCTCAAGCGCTACAACATAGCAGCGCGGCCCGAGCCCACGGGACCGGCAACTTTGCAGTAGTTGTCTCACGCTCATCGCAATTTGCGAATTGAGACGATTTCCCGAACCCGTGTCAGTGTGAGACGGCATTCTAGCGAGGCCTGGCTAAATCCCCGTTCGGGCGCACCAGTTGACGTTATAACTGCCATTGCTTTGTTGGACTTGTTCGTAAGTCCATGTCCTTCAAGAGTTCGGCGGTCTTCGTGCATCATTATCAGCGATCAAGCACAACTGAGGTTTAACCGTGCCCAGCCAGGCCAGTGCCACTGCTCGCGCTCTTGAGTTTGATTTTGTAAGCCGCCTCGCCCGGTTCTTTCCGGATGCGACGCCGGTGCGAATTCCGGTTCGTTTGAGCCGTTCCAACCAGCCGGAGGGGACGAACGCCAACGCGGCAACGGTAGCGTCAGCGTCAGAGAATCCGTGGCGACCGCTTCAGGAAACAGTCATCGAATTTGGCACGCCGAACGAGGTTCTGTTCGTGGTCGCCCAGCCGCTCGAGTTTGCCGATCACGTTCTGGTCGAAAGCAGAGACGGCTTATTTCGGGCCGAAGCCTCCGTGGTAGCGGTGCAATATCATCCGGAACGGACCGTGGTTGCGGCCCGCTTTCTTAAACCTGTACCCAATTGGATCGTGAAATCATGACAGACACACAACATTTGCCGTCGTCAGAACAGGCGACACAAGACTCGTTTGCGAGACTTCAGGTCTTGCAGCCGATCTATCGCGCGCTGGTCTCGGAATTTGTCATCGAGGTACCGGCTTGCCCACTGACCACGCAGTCTTTGTCGGGCGCGGCTGAGGATGCGGAATTTCGCACCCACGCGGAAGAATGGTTTCAGCAAGTCGACCGGCAGATCCAGGTGCATCAGCTGCGCCAGTTTCTTCAAACGACTCCGCTCGCGAGCGAAGAGGTGCTGCGAAATCTGATCGCGCATCATCTGCATAAGACCATCAAGTCGGGCTCCGACCGCGACAAAATCGACTTTCTCCTGGTGCAGTATTTCTCACTTTGCACGCAGTCGGGCGTGGAAGATTCCGAGGTCGATTTGAAGTACGTGGCGCAGGTGCTCGAGCCGGTGATTGGACCGCAGTCTTCCGAAATGCCGGATTGGCTTGCGCCCCTTGAGGGCGTGATGCAATCGGCTGCCCGCTGCCGGCGTCTGAGCGAACTTCTTCACGGGGGAACACTTGACCAGGGGCGCAAACTCAAGTCGCAGGCCGGCGACAATTATTTCGATCCCGCCGCTATGGCCGCGTTTGCTCGCTTCAGCTTCATGATCCGGCGCACGTTCTTCCGCCTGATGCACGACGATCTCAATGCCATACAGGACGGTCTGCGAGAACTCGAACGGCGTGGCATCCATACCGTGGATTGCCGCCGCGCGCAATTCTCCGCCGAGGAGCCGACCGGCCGTTTGCGCATGATCTGCCAGTCGTGGAAGGTCATGTTCCACGCGGAGTATTCGTCAGGTCATCCGCTGCGCATGCTGGTCGATCTGCGGGCCGCGGTTGACGACGCGCTCCAAGGGGGAGCCGAGAAACCGCTGGCAGCGCGCGCTGCCGCCGCTTCAGCCGACTTCGAGGTCGACGCGGGCTCGGTTCTGGAGGAGTGAGAATCGCAGCTAATCTGAACTGATGTTTTGCGTGCCCGCGAATCCCCAATCGAGGCAAAACCGCCCGATCCCTAAATTAAAGTTGTCAAACACGGTTGCCGAATTACGCTTGCCGAATCACCGACGAAGATGCGCTTGACCCGCCCAACCATATTGATCCTATCGGCAAACCCCGCCTTCTCGCGCGAGATTGCCGCGCATTGGCCGGCCGATCCGAATGCTCCGGAATTTACCGTGCTCGAGCAGGGCTTGTTC
>JBAWBE010000662.1:0-2852 GCA_049589635.1 Terriglobales bacterium | reverse complement strand
GAGTTGCTGCCAGTCGGCGTTAAAATGCTGCCGCATGCAACTCGGCCCAGCGATGACACCTTTTATGGTTCAACGGCATCCGATTCATTGAACTGGAGGTGAGCACATGAATTCATTACGTGATCTTTTGCGGGAAGCGCAAGAAAGTGGAAAGGCGATTGGCCACTTCAACATTTCTGACCTTGTTCTTTTGAAAGCGGTGTTCGCCGCTGCCCGGGAACTCCGCGTGCCCGTCTTAGTTGGTTTGTCCGAGGGCGAGCGCGAGTTTGTGGGAGTTCGCCAGATTGCCGCTTTCGTCCGCAGTCTGCGGGAGGAATTCGACTACCCGATCTTTCTCAATGCCGATCACACGCACTCGCTCGCAAAGGGCGTGGAGGTCGCGAAAGCCGGTTTCGACTCCATCGTCTTTGATATGTCGGCCTTGCCCTTCGACGAAAACGTCCGCCAAACCAAGCAGGCCGTCGAAGCGCTGAAAGCGATCAATCCTGGGATGCTCGTCGAAGGCGAGATCGGAAACATCGGCAGCGGCTCGGAGATACACGAGCAGGCCCCCGACCTTGCTAAGGGACTCTCGACGCCGCAAGAAGCGAAACAGTTCGTTGAGAGCACGGGAGTGGACATCCTCGCTCCCGCAGTAGGCAATATGCACGGCATGCTCAAAAGCATGGTGCGCGGTGAAACGAAAAAGCACCTCGACATCGAGAGAATAGCGGAGATCAAGCAAGTCGCGCAGGTCTTCCTGACCCTCCACGGCGGCTCAGGAACCGATGACGAAGACTTCCGCAAGGCCATCGCGGCGGGAATCAACATCGTCCACATCAATACAGAACTTCGCGTCGCGTGGAGACAAGGTTTAGAGCGTGGTCTGGCTGCACATCCGGACGAAGTCGTGCCCTACAAGATTCTGCCGCCCGTCGTGGATTCAGTGAAGCAGGTAGTCAGTTCGCGCTTGAAGCTTTTCAACGGTGAAAGGCACTTCGCTCAAGGAGTTTAGTGCCAATTTCCCGCGCGCGGCAGCAGCAGTAGCGATTTAAGGCGCCGCAAAAAAGAAAAGGGGCGATTGCTCGCCCCTTCCCTCCAGTCTCGAAAGGAAACAGCTGCCAAGCATTTTCCCGTTTTACCGGGAGAAGCTGACTACCACAAGCGTCGCCAGATCCGTTCCGTGGTTTGCGTGGCGTTGCCCCGTCAGTTGCCTAACGGGAGCCCGCCGCGCCTACCGCGACTTCAAACCTAGTGTCTCGCCGTGATGCCGTATCATTCCGAACTTTGTCGAAGCTATTCTGTCTGTCCGTTTCGTTGATAGCTCGCCAAACTTGCGCTTGCCGTGCTCTCTAAGAATCAGAAGATCGAAAAGCATCTGACAACGCGTTTGTAACTCCGCGCACAAAAAGAGTCAATCACACCGCGCAAGATTTTCGATGTGGAAATCTCGGAAATGTGGAAATCTCTCGCAATGAACGGTCGGCCTAACGGGGTGTTTGTCGGGTTGAACCCGCAAGCGCTACCGGACGAGGAGGGCCACTTTCCGGTTGGTGCGTTAACATTCCAATAACCTTGAACCAGCATGATGTCGCCATTGAAGGCGTGGAGCAAGTGCTGCCCAGAAGCCAAGGGCGGCAGCCACGCCGCGAGGGCGTGCTTGTTTCGAGAGCAGCTGTTGGGGTTGTGTCCTGATCATTCGTATGCGGCCCGTGTGCGGCAATAAAGAGCTCAACTTTGATGAACACTCCGTGGCGGTGCGCCTTGTTGCTGACGGCGATGCTCTGCGCTGCGAAATCTCTGCCGGCGCAACTCCCCTTTTACACCGACGATCCGGCGGTGACCGCGCCGGGAGTGCTGCATTTCGAATTTTTCAATGAGTTCGATGGCTTGCAATCTTCGCAATTCCCCGATCTGCGTCAAAACACCGCCAATTTCAAACTCAACTACGGCTTGAAGCACAACCTCGAGCTGGACGTGGATTTCCCGTATTTAAGCATTTACCGCGCGACCAGCGTTCCAGCGGCCGCCGGATTTGGCGATACCGACATGGGAATTAAATGGAATTTTCACCAGGCCCGGGAGGGCTCGTGGGTCCCCATACTGTCCGCGAGTCTATATATCGAATTTCCGACGGGGAGTCCGAGCAAAGGATTAGGTTCGGGTATAGCGGATTACTGGCTGAATTTCATAGCGCAGAAACCTTTCACGGAAAAAACGCGAATGAACGGGAACTTCGGTTACCTCTTCGCCGGGAACACCAGCACCGGAGCCATCGGAATTCAAACGGCTCGAGGCCATGTTTTCACCGGCGGTGTATCGCTGTTGCATGACTTCAGCTCGCGACTCACGCTTGGCATTGAAGGCTATGGCGGCCGCGCGGATACTTCGGGACTCGGAAGAACTCAGCTGCAGGGCATGGTGGGCGGCCAATGCGCAATCCGCAACGGCTTCAGTTTCACATTCGGCCTGCTGGGAGGTAGGTACGAGGCGAGCCCAGAATTGGCGGGCAGATCGGCTTCGCGATGGACTTCCCGACAGTTTTTCACCGTGCGGACTCAGATAAAAGTTTAACGCAATAGAAAAGCGGCATGTTGTCGACTCAACTCTTCCACCAAGGAGATTTCCATGACTTGCGATCCGGAGCTTCTCAAGCGGGTTCCACTATTCGCGTTGCTCGACGAGGATGAGATGGCGGTCTTGGCGGCACAGGTCGAGAGCAAGACGTTTGCTCCCCGCGAGCGCATTTACAAGATCGGAGAGCCGGGCCAGCAAGCCTACGTAGTGATTTCCGGCAAGGTTCGAGTTTTCACCGTGGACGAAGACCATCAGGAGGTAATCGTGGATGAGCCCTCCGAGGGAGAGTTCTTTGG
>JBAWBE010000661.1:0-11305 GCA_049589635.1 Terriglobales bacterium | reverse complement strand
TCTTTTTCCGCGCGCGTTTTTGCGCGAGCGCCTGCTTCACCCGGCGCCGCTCTCCCGGCTTCAGATAATAGGAGTGACGTTTCACTTCCTTAATAATGTCCTCAGTCTGAACCTTCCGCTTAAACCGGCGCAGCGCGTTCTCCAGCGACTCGCCCTCTTGCAGTCGAATTTCTGCCAATCTCATCACCCCCTATCCAGCAATATTTCTGACATGTTAACTTTACACTTTTTTCGAGACCGATGCCCATGATCAAGCTCGTCTACTGCATCACCAAAAAAGCGACCTTAACCGACGAAGAGTTCTTCCATTACTGGAAAAATGTCCACGGCCCAATCGGTGCCCGCATCCCCGGACTGCGCAAGCTAGTCCAGAGCCATCGCCTAACGATCCCCGGCGACCAACGCTTACCCGCCTACGACGGCATGGCGGAACTCTGGTTCGATAACATAGAGTCGTTGCAAGCAGCTCGCAACTCGCGCGAATGGCAAGCCTCAACAGAGGACGAAGCCAACTTCATCGACTCCACCAAAGTTGCCTCTTTCATCTCCGAAGAGCACATCATCGAAATGGAATAACTTATTAGAGGATAGTCTGCTCGGGGAACCGACCTTAGCACAACCGGCGTCACAGGTATGTGGACATGGATCCAAAGCCAAAGCATAGGAACAACAACCAGCCGGAACCTACAGCGAAAAGCAGACAGTCACAATTTCTACTGCGACCACCGAAGCGGCGATGTACTACACAACGAGCGGATCGCCTCTGACAACCTCCTCAGCCGCCCACACCGGACCGATCACGGTGAAGTCGACGGAAACCGTGAAGGCGATTTCCTACTTCCCGGGTTGTGCGACCAGCGCTGTCGGCCCCGCGAAATACACCATTAAGTAGAGTCTCGGCGCCGAATTTCGCCGGTAGCCATCCGGATGAAAACTCCACCCTTGTCTCTCTAAAACTGGAGAGACAAGAGTGGAGTTCCCTAAGAGAGGGGGATGATGAAAAGGTAGGGGAGGACCGCCAGAGCAAGGCGCCTCTGCCAAATAATCTCACCAACAATCTCACTGCACGTGAATCATCTTCGTCGTAGGGTCCAGCGTCCCATGGATGCGGACTTTCTTCCCTTCGAACTTACTTACTTCCGCCTGATGATCGACGTCATAAATCGCCCCACTGGCGTCCTGAAACATGTACTTGCTTCCCTGCTTCATGACTGTGCCCGTAAAGATCTGAACGCCCGTCTGGTCGGGCGATTGAGCCTCCGCATCCGGTGGAGCTTGCTTTGCGTCAGGCTGGGATCGGCTGGGCGGCGCGGTTTGGTCGGGGGGCGGTTGGGTTGGTTGCTGGCTTTGTTGTGCATCCGGGGTAGTCTGTTGGGCGTGGAGCAGCCCGCCCCACGAGATGATCCCGATCAGCAGCGCGAACGCGCCGAGTTGCGAGAGAAAGTGGAACCGTGTTTTCACGAAAAATCCTCCATAAAGACGGGGCGCATATTCTGCTCACTCAGAGTTCCATTAACTCAAAGCAATCCCTCTGCCAAAGGATTTCGTTTATCGGTCAGTGTTGGAGGGCCGAATGAAGCCGAAAGCGGAAGAGTGCTGTAATCAGAAGAGGTTGCCCGCGTAGCCGGAGCCCAACTCCCGCACGAAAGTTGTTTATCTTTTTTTCGCAAATACAGGAGAGGCCGTACGAAACTCACGCGGCATCGGAGACGAGAAAAGCACAAGCATGCAGAATTTGCTCGCGATCCTGGTCAGTTCGGAAACTCACTGGGGGTGAGCCAACACGGTATTCAATCAGGCCCGAACTGCATGAGGTTGCCGTCGGAAGTTCGCGCTCAATGTAGAAGGCGGCATGATGTAGAAGGCGGCACGAACCCATTGCGCAGTAAACCTGCGCAACGCGATCGCCTGGAAAAACGCTTTTGCCTTCTCCGAACCCTGCAATCTCGCCAAGAAAAACCGACCATTTTCAAAGTGCCCGGCGTCACATAACTTCGGGCCGCGCTTTGGTATATATGCTCCAAGGGTTTTCTGGAATCCCCTCCGATTCCGACGTCTCGAACACGAGGGGATCAGTATGCGCCGCCGCTTTCAGTCTGCCCTGGCTCCAACTCACAACCTTCTTCTTCGTCATACTCCTGTATTTATTCCATTTAGAATCATCCTCTTGGCGCTAGTTTTCCTGGCTTTTGTCTTTCTGACATTCGTTGTCGGAGTGACTTCGGTCTGGGCTCAGGATGCGTCTACAGGAGCCCTCCGCGGCTCGGTTGTCGATGTGCAGGGAGCGCCCGTAACCAACGCGGACATCGTCGCAATCTGTGTCGAAACGGGAGTCCGTTATCACACAGCCACCGACGTTTCCGGCCGATTCGTAGTCGATCTGCTGCCCCCCGGAAGTTATTCCGCGCGCGCAGAAGCCGAAGGCATGTCGCCGCAAGTCTCTCCAGCGATTACGGTCGTCGTCGGGGCAGCGCGACAACTGACGTTCAAACTGACGGTCGCGGGACCAAAGGAAACGGTGACCGTCTCGGCCACGCCGGCGCTTGTGGACACGAGTCCAACCGGGCCGTCGGCGCTGATTGACGAGTCGGCGATTTTGAATTTGCCTTTGGCAGGACGAAGGTTCACCGATCTCGCGCTACTCACTCCGGGAGTTACGCAGGATCCGCGCGGGCTCACGTCGGGATCAAACGGCGATCTTTCTTTCGGGGGGATTCGCGGATACAACACCAGCTACCTAATTGATGGGACCGATGATAACAATGGATTCTTCGCGCAGGCGCGGGGGCGCTATCGGGCGCCATATCAGTTTTCGGACGAGGTTGTGCAGCAGTTCCGGGTCTCATCCAACAGCTACGGAGCGGAGTCAGGACGCTCAGGCGGCGCGGTAGTGAGTGTGGTCACAAAGTCAGGCTCAAACACCTGGCACGGGAGCGCGTTTTATTATCTGCGCGACAGTTCTATCGGCGCAGCTGCTCCCCCGTTTGTCGGATTCAATCCGGGCGGCATGCAGCATCAGTTTGGAGGTACGGTGGGCGGGCCGATCCAGCGCAATAAGACATTCTTCTTCGCCGGGTACGATCAGCACATTTTTCATCTCCCTACGGTGGTGGAGTTCGACAATGGTGCGAGCACGGTGGCGCCGCAGCTGGGAACATTGTTGACGCCAGGCGACTATGAAGTCTGCGATCCCCATATTGGAGGCTCGGCATGCGACCAGACGCTGGTGACCGGGGCGGCGACGGTGCTGTCGCAACAGGGCGGAACGTTTCCCGCGACGATGCTGGGGAATACGGGATTTCTTAAGATCGACCGGGTGCTCAGCGCGCGCAACCTACTCTCGGCGCGGCTAAGTACGTCGCGCTATTACGGAACGAACAATGTGTTTCTTGACCCCTCGAGCCCGGTCACGAACGATGCGGTCAGCGGTAACGGGCAAGAGCAGGTTAGAACTGAAAGTGCGGCGCTAACGCTCACGAGCAGCCTCTCGCCGCGGTGGACCAGCCATCTGCGGGCGCAGTTCTCGCGCGACTTGCAGCAGTCGTTTCCCAATTCGACGGTGCCGCGAACCCAAATCTATGACTGGCTCGATGATATGGGGGAGTCTTCGATTCTGCCGAGGCAGACGCGTGAGCACAGGCTGCATCTGGCGGAGACGATGAGCTACAGTCGTGGACGGCATCAATGGAAGTTTGGCGGGGACGGCATGCGCACGTGGGACTACAACTACTTTCCGTCGCTGTATGGAGGCGAATATATTTTCGATTACATCTCGGTTAACCCGTGGTTTTTTGTGCCGATGGATGAGGGCTTGGATTTGACGCCTCTGCGGTCATGGGCACACACGGTAATGCCGAGTTGGAATGCCGACGCCGGGACTTGGACCGGACCAACCGCGAACCTGGCGCGCTATTATGTGCAGAATTTTGGCAACCCAGTCTCACATCCTGACAGCAACGACTACGCGGCATTCGTACAGGACACGGTACGGCTGACGAACCGTCTGTCGGCGAGCCTGGGCGTGCGATACGACTTGCAGACTTTTTCTCGCGCGGGACTGGTGAACAATCCGCTGTGGCCGCTGGCGGGAAAGATGCCGGAGCCGAACAGGAATTTTGCGCCGCGCATCGGGCTCGCATATGCCATCGGAGACAAGCGCCCAGTGATGGTGAGGGCGGGCTTTGGAATTTTCTACACGCGGATTCCGCAGATCTACCAGTCGGCGGTGATTAATGACAATGGTGTGAATGACGAATTTCTCTCCCTCGACAACACGGATTACTACCAGAACAAGGTTTTTCCGCAGTATCCGAATGTGGCGGTGAACTGTCCGCGAGGGCCGGTCACTTGCGTGCTTCCGGCATCGTGGCAGCAGTATGCGACGAATGAAGTGGCGGCATTCGGGCCGGGATTCAAGACGCCGCGCGTCCAGCAGGCCAGTCTGCGGCTGGAGAGGGAACTAGCGGAAGGATTCACCGGCGAAATTTCATATCTTTTTGTGCACGGAGTCGATCTGATCCGAGCGCTGGATATGAATTTGCCTCCACCGACCTTTTATAGCTATCCGATTTACGATCCGACGGGCAGCACGTTTCAGAATTCGTTTTATAACGTGGACTCATTTTCTACGTGGCAGACGAGTTACAGCATCAGTTGCCCGTATCCTCCCTGCATCAATCCGTTGCAGCGGCCGATTCCGCAACTGGGAGCGATCGACGAGTTTCAGAGCGGGGCGTCGAGCGTGTATCACGGCATGACGGTGTCTCTGAACAAAAGAATGTCGCGCGGGCTGTCGTTCCGGCTGGGATATACCTGGGCGCATGCGATCGACGATGGGCAGGACGCTTTGGTTGCAGGTCAGCCGGCAACGGTGCAGAATTCGTACGCGGCAAATAGCGAACGCGGGCCGAGTGTAACCGACCAGCGAAGTCGGTTGACCGTGGCCGTGATCGATGAACCACATCTTCTTGATCCCGGACAGAAGATCCTGGCTGCCATGCTCAATCACTGGAGAATCTCTGGTGTCATGACGTATGGATCGGGACGTCCGGCGAATGCTGATGTTTCTGGCGACCCGAATCAGGATGACAACACGAGCAACGACCGTTTGGCTGGGTATGGACGCAATGCTTTCACCGGACCTGATTATGCGACCATGGATTTGCGGTTAGGCAGAAAGGTGAAGCTCGGTGGACATTATCGTTTAGATCTTAATGCTGAGGCGTTCAACCTTTTCAATCGCGATAACAAGACCTATGTAATTTCCGACAATGGTTTTTATAACTCGGCGGGGCAGTTCATTAAGTACCCGCAGTATGCAGCGGGCACTTATTTCCCCGCATACTATCAGCAGCCCACGAGTTTGCTGAAGTTGAACAGCGCATACGCGCCGCGGCAGATGCAGTTCTCGATGCGGTTGAATTTTTAGAACGCAGCGCCCCGGATCGGCGAAGGCGGAGGTTGAAGGGCCGTCCTTATCTTCATGCCTTGGCTATGGATGAACCGGGACCTGTAACCGATTCGATTTCAACTCCGCGATGTGCTTCAGGCTCGCTTGAATTGCCCGGAGTTCGCCGCCATTCGCTCGAGTCGCCGCTAAGGCGTCGCGGCATAGCAAAAGGGCAGGCTCAGCGACTTCGATCAGTCTGAATAATTCCTTGTTGGCTTCATGGCCGAGAGGTCCGCAGGCGCTTGACACGTTCTCGGCGTCTTCGGTTCGCATGTCAGTCAGCGTGGTCATCGTGAACTCCCCATCGTGAACTCCAGATTCAAGATTTGATTCGCGAGCGACGGTTATCTAACCCGAGGGTACTCGCACCTCTTATGGGTCGGGGAACGCCAAGGTGCGCCACAAAAACCCCACCAAAAATGGTCAAAAAATGCAAAAGACGAAAATTTATGCACATTCCGCTTGACTTACTCGGAAAGGCTTGCCATAACTAAATGGTTCCGTCAGGGCGAGAAGGGGTGTCGTTGAGTTGGCCGAGGTTCAACTTCGAGAGAGAGAATCTCTTGAGAAGCGTTTTCATCGGTTCAAACGAAACGAGCCAAGCAGCCTATTCCTCTTACTCGTAGTTACAGGTTGTTTGTGGCAGGTTGTCTTAAGAAGTAGCCACGTGGTGCACACTACGTGGCGGGCCGAACCCGGGGGTGTCAAACGAGGGGATCGTAAATCTCCTGCCCACGTTGTGAACCGGATCCTTCCCATTCGGGTCTCCCGTGCTGCGCAGGGTCGGGGAATGGGAGCGCCTCTTGCAATGGAATTCCAGGACAAGATTCTGAAGTGTGTGGATTGTGGTGCGGATTTCGTATTCACAGCCGGGGAACAGTTGTTCTTCCACGATAAGCAGTTCAAGAACGAACCCAAGCGATGCAAGAACTGCAAAGGGAAGCGGGCCTCCAGCCCGGGAATCGGTTCTCACGGTCACTCGTTCGCGAAAACGGAAACCCGCACAAACTGCTCGCAGTGCGGCAAAGAAACGACGGTACCGTTTCGCCCGACCCAAGGGCGACCGGTGCTCTGTCGCGAATGTTTCCAGCAGGGGCGGCGCGTAGCGAGCGCCTGAGATCTCCCGTACAGAATAGACGCGCGTCCCGCGACCACTTGCTTGCGGAATGCTTCTGCATTTGTGTCTGCGAATCTGGTGCGGAAGGCTCTATTGGTCGGCGTTGCGCCGGTCGGCATTGCGCACGAGCAGCGCTTCGATCTGCCGGACGAGATCGCGCGTCCCTACGGGCTTGACCAGTAGCGAGTCAGGATGGTCCGTGCTGCGGCGTCCGCCCGTCCAATATTCATCGGAAGGTGGAAAGGCCGTAAGCAGTGCGGTTGCCGGCGCATAACTTTGCCGGTGCGCGGCCCGGATAACCTCCAGGCCGGCATCCTCGGTCTCCATACGCAGATCACTGATGACCATGTGGTAAACCCCGGAGTCCATACGGGCGAAGGCCTCGGCGGAGCTCCCAGCAATTTCCACCTCAAATTCGTGGAGTTCCAGGACAGCTTTCAGGGTCAACAGAACGGCGAGATCGTCGTCGACGAGAAGAATGCGTCGTTTCATGTGCACCTCTGGGCTGGTTTGAGATGCAGCGCGCGTATGAGTCGGCTGTATGTCTCAGACGGGCCAGGCTCCGATCCACTCAGTTAGTATATGAACGTGGCCCGATTCTACATAGAGAATTTTGGCTGTCGTGCGACCCAGGCCGATGGAGCGGCGCTGGAACGGCAGTTTCTGGAACGGGGACTGGAGCGCGCCCAGGTTGCACGCGACGCCGAAATTGTCGTGCTTAACACCTGCACGGTCACGGCCGGCGCAGATAAGGATGCGCGCGCGTCGATCCGCAGGCTCCAGCGAGTGAATCCCGATTGCCGGATTCTGGTTACGGGTTGTTACGCGCAACGTGCGCCAGAAGAACTCGCAGCGCTGCCGGGCGTGACATGGGTGGTCGGGAACTCGCATAAGCATCAGGTGGCGGAGATTGCCACTGCATCTTCATCTCCATCTCCGTCTTCTGGATTCGTTTCAGTCGCTCAACTTTCGGGGGCTGTCGATCTGCGCCATCCTCGTGATTCGGAGGGCCTCCTCGAAGTGGTAACTCCCGAAATCGTGGTGGGTGACATTTTTGCGCACACCGAGTTGATGGCGGCTCCGGTGTTCGAGGCAGCAAATGAACGGACGCGACCAAACCTGAAGGTGCAGGATGGGTGCGATAACCGCTGCTCGTTCTGCGTGATTCCCTATGTACGTGGACAAAGCCGGTCGCTTCCGGAGGAGCGCGTGCTTGCGGAGGTGCGGACGCTGGTCGCGGCTGGTTATCGCGAGGTGGTGATTTCGGGGATAAATCTGGGGCGGTGGGGAAGGGATCTGGTCGTCGGTCGTCGGTCGTCGGTCATTAGCGAACTGGAACATTGGAACTCCTTGCAGCCCGAGTCGAGTCCCGAGCGACCAACGACTACCGACCAACGACTTGTCGATCTAATTCGCGCGATCCTCGATCAGACTTCGCTTGAGAAACTGCGCATCAGTTCGGTTGAGCCAATGGACTGGAGCAATGAACTGATTGAGCTGGTCGCATCTTCGCCGCGCGTTGCGAAGCACGCGCATGTGCCGATGCAGTCGGGGAGTGATGAGGTCTTGCGGCGGATGCATCGCAAATACCGGCCGTGGCATTACCGGAAAAAGATTTCGAAGATTCGGATGGCGATGCCGCACGCTGCCATCGGAGCCGATGTCATGGTGGGATTTCCGGGCGAGACTGAGGCGGAGTTTGCAGAGACGCGGCGCATGATCGAGGAACTGCCGTTCACGTATTTGCATGTCTTTACTTATTCGGCGCGTCCGGGAACTTCGGCGGCCGAGCAGGAGGGGCAAGTTCCGGTGGCGATCGCGCGGAAGAGAAACGGCATACTGCGCGAGATCGCGTCCGCGAAGAAGGCTGCGTTTCTACGTTCTCTGGTTGGGACCGAAGTGGAAGCGATCACATTGCATTCTGGATGCGGATCAGCCTCCACTGAGGCGCTCACCGACAACTACCTGAAGGCAAAGATTGCGGGCGGCATCGAGCCCAACCAGTGGATTCGGTTGCGGGTCGAGGCGGTTGAAGGCGAGTGGCTGATGGGCCGACCGACAACGCCTGAATTCGTTGAGGCGTACGAGTGTGCCGAGTAATTTTCTGAGCGTCATTTGCACGAACGGACGAGGCGCCCGGTTCTTCTTACGCGAAGCTTGGTAGTTACTCTGAAGTTCCCCGAAACGCACAATCACATTGACCTGCAACCCTTTGCACCTTACGATAAATTCAATTCAACATGCGGGAGTCTTTCTCAGTCATGTCAACGTCAGCGCTCCGATCAACTTTATGTTGTTTGCTGGCTTTTCTATTTCCAGCCCGAATGCTGGGAGATGAAGCGGCGTCGGCGATGTTATACACGGCTGGTTCGGCTTGGCTGAACGGAAGCGCAGTTCCGAAATCTGCGGCATTGTATTCCGGCGACTTGCTCCAGACCCGCTCGGATTCAACGGCCAGCATTCAGGCCAACGGGTCAAGCGTGATGGTGATGGCCGATTCACTGGTGAAGTTTGAAGGACCCGCGGTCGAACTGGAGCATGGCGGAGTTCGCGTCACCACGTCGAAAGCGCTGGCGGCGCATGCCGGCGATGTGGTCGTCAAGCCGGCAGGGAATTCGTGGACTGAATTCCAGGTCGTTGACGTGGATGGGCGTGTGCAGATAGCGGCTAACAAAGGTGACGTGACCGTCCAGGACGACCAGGGAACGACGACTGTATCCCAGGGCCAGCAGACGACCCGCGACGACACCAGCGACACGGATAAAAAGAAGAAGAAAAAACGCAAAGGCGTGGCCGCCGCGGGAAGCGGTGGGATCATGAGTTCGCCGTGGGTAGTCTACGGAGCAACCGGAGTGGTGGTCGGGGGCGTTACGTGGATATTGCTGGAGCACAGTTCGCCGGCCAGTCCATCGTGCCCGACCGTTCCCTGTCAATGAATTCCTCCCAGAGTTCTTGCCAGAGTTTTATCTGATGAATCCTGTGGTGGGCGACTGAATTTATGTCGCGCTACGTTTCCTTCCGAGATTTCGACTGGGTGTTGCTGAGCTTTGTGCTGGCGATCTGCACGCTGGGCGTGTTCCAGATTCATAGCGCAACCGAGCACACCAAATTTGCTGGCGCTCACCTCAGGCAAATCTATTGGATTGCGGGCGGCGTCGGCGCCATGTTCCTTGTCAGCCTGGTCAACTATCAAGCACTCCTCGAACAAGTTCACTGGATGTATGTAGTAGCGCTGGCTTCCCTGATCGCGGTGCTCTTGTTTGGCCAGAGGTATTTAGGCGCCAAGCGCTGGATCAAGATGCCGGCGGGAGCGCACTTTCAGCCTTCAGAATGGGTGAAGTTGATCCTGATCCTGGCGGTCGCAAAATACTTTGCCGATCTCCAGCAGCGCGAGCTCTCGTGGCCTGATTTTCTGAAGGCGGGCGCGATTGTGAGCATCCCCATGCTTCTAGTCCTGAAGCAGCCGGATCTCGGGACCGCGCTGACCTACCTGCCGGTGGCAATCATGGGACTGTTTCTGGGAGGGATGCGCTGGAAGCAGGCAGTAGTCATCTTGCTCGTTCTCGGATTGCTCTTACCGGTGGCATGGATCAAGGTTCTAAAACCGTATCAGAAGGAACGCTTAAGCAGTTTTCGAGATCCGGATGCAGACGCCAAAGGATCCGGTTATCAGGTGAATCAGAGTTTAATCGCGGTAGGTTCGGGCGGCATCTGGGGAAGCAGCCAGGGGTCGCAGACGCATCTGGCGTTTCTGCCGGTGCCACAAACGGACTTTATTTTTGCCGCGTTTGCCGAGGAGCACGGGTTTGTAGGAGCTCTGGGGGTACTGCTGTTATACTTTATAGTGCTGATGCGTCTGACGCAGAATGCGCAGACGGCGCCTGATCGCGCCGGCGCGTTTCTGGTAATGGGTGTGGTGGCTGTGCTTAGCTTTCACATTCTGGTCAATGTCGGCATGGTGGTCGGCTTTATGCCCGTCACCGGAATACCTCTGCCGCTCATGAGTTACGGTGGATCTTCCGTTCTTTTCATGTTTTTGGCGCTGGGGATTGTAATGAACGTCAGGATGCGCCGGTTTGTGAACTGAAACGGAGAATTGAGCCGGGGAAGGCAGAGCATGGACGCCTCGCTCTTCAATGAGGATGGCGCCGCGAAGCAGGATTAGTAAGGCAACAGATCAGCTAAAAAAGATTAGCTAGAAACAAGTACGAGCCGCCCTCGCGAAAAGTAGGGCAGATTACCGGCGAAGTGGAAGCCGGACAGGATTGAAGCCAGTCAGGCGGGGAACGGCCCCCTCGATACGAGTGAGTGGCCACAGGCCTGACGAGTAGGCTTAACGCGATCAGTGCAGAGACTTAGAAAAATTCACTGCGATGCAGCTTCCGGCAAGAATGCCGGAACCGCGTCCGTTCCCACCCGGAACGGCGCTGAACGCCACCAATCCCACCGTCCGCCTTGCGCTTCCAGTCCGGTGAGCAGTAACCGGAGTAGCAATGAACAAAGAATTGTTTGTATCAGCCACACCCCATGAAACCAAAGTTGGAATCACGGAAGACGATCAATTAGCGGAAATTTACCTCGAGCGGGAAAACGAATACACCTTAGCGGGATCGATTTATAAGGGCCGTGTAACGCGCGTGCTGCCCGGCATGCAATCGGCCTTTGTGGATATCGGACTGGAACGCGATGCGTTCCTCTACGTTTCCGATTTCATGGATCTCGAACAGCAGGATGAAGAT
>JBAWBE010000660.1:0-3973 GCA_049589635.1 Terriglobales bacterium | reverse complement strand
CTATGAAAATAATGGTAGGCCCGAATGGACTCGAACCATCGACCTCTTCCGTGTCAAGGAAGCGCTCTAACCAGACTGAGCTACGGGCCTGCACTTGCGGAAACTTAGGCTACCATTGCGCGCCGATTACTTGCCGTCGATTACTTGAGACGATCGCGCGCGTCTGTCGTGAATTTTACCATGCACCCGCCATGCAGGTTGTCGCTCTGCCGCCGAAAACGTGGTAAAACAGCGCGATGGAAACGGGGAAGATAGAATAGTAATGAGAGAAAGTGTAGAGAAAATAGCAAAGAGGTAGTCATGACACCCCAGGCAAGCACAATCACTCCAACCGAAGCCACTGCAGTCACTGAAGAATCCGCCGCCACGCGCGTCCTCCCAAACTACATTGACGGCCGCTGGATTCCCGCGCAGACGTCAAGTCATCTCGACGTAACCAATCCCGCCACTGGAGAGGTGCTGGCGCGTGTTCCGCTGTCGGGCGCCGCTGAGGTCGAAGCCGCGGTTACAGCGGCGAGCTCGGCGTTGCCCGATTGGCGTGCACGGTCGGTGGGCGAACGGACAGAGTTTATTTTCGCGCTCCGCGAGCAGTTCCGCCGGAGGATTGACGACCTCGCCGCTTCGATCACGCGCGAAGGCGGCAAGGTGACCTCGGATGCGCGCGCCGAGATCACGCGCTCCATCGAAGTTCTCGAGGTCGCTTGCGCTACTCCCATGACGATGCAAGGGCGCGTGCTGGAAGGCGTCGCGCGGGCGATTAACACGGAGACGATTCGCCAGCCCGTTGGTGTCTGCGCCGCCATCACTCCCTTCAACTTTCCTGCCATGGTCCCGATGTGGTTTTTGCCGTTCGCCATCGTCTGCGGCAACACGTTCGTGCTCAAACCGTCCGAACAGGTTCCGCTCACCTCGGAACTCATCTGCCACATCCTCGACGAAATCGGCTTGCCGAAAGGTGTCGTCAATCTGGTGCACGGTGCGCACGATGTCGTTAATGCTATTCTCGACAGCCCCGGCATCAATGCGGTTTCGTTCGTCGGATCGGTCAACACCGCCAAATACATTTACCGCCGCGCCGCGGAAAAAGGGAAGCGCGTGCAGGCGCTCGGTGGCGCAAAAAATTATATGGTCGTGATGCCCGACGCCGTCATCGACAAGACGGTGTCGAACGTGCTCGGCAGCGCCTTCGGCAATGCCGGCCAGCGTTGCATGGCAGGATCGGTGCTGGTTACAGTCGGAGCCGCTCGCGAAGCGATCATGGGCAAGTTGAAGGAAGAAGCAGGGAAGCTGATTGCCGGAGACGGCCGCGATCCGAAATCGAGTCTCGGTCCGGTGATTTCACCCGCCGCGTGCGACCGCATTCACGCCGCCATCGAAAACGGAATTAAAGAAGGAGCAGAACTGCTTGTCGATGGCCGTCACCCAAAGAACACGCCGGCAGGCGGGAACTTTGTTGGCCCCACCATTCTTAATAAGGTCAAGCCCGAAATGAGCGCCGCGCGCGACGAGATTTTTGGCCCGGTGCTTTCTGTGATGCACGTCGACTCGCTCGATGAAGCGATCGCGCTCGTCAACAACGATCCGCGCGGCAATGGCACTTCCATCTTTACCGAAAATGGCGCGGCTGTGCGCGAATACAGCCGCCGCGTTGAAGTCGGAATGGTGGGTGTGAACATTGGAGTTGCCGCTTCGCCCGCCTATTTCCCATTCTCCGGCTGGAAGGATTCCTTCTTCGGCGACCTGCACGTCCACGGGTGGGATGCGGTCGAGTTCTTCACGCGCAAAAAGACGGTGACGTCGCGCTATTTTTCATCCGGGACAACAGGAAAGTTCTTCACCGAGCAAGGCGACAAGCACTGACTGGCGACTTGATTTGCGACCATGCGCGCTCAACCTCTCCTAGAGGTACTTGAGCCACCAGTTCGTGCTCTTTGCCTTGACGTCCGCGAACCATCGGCAGGGAAAATACAACAGCAGGATCGTTATTCCCCAGACTAAGTAAAGAAGGGGCAAGCTCCAAACATAGCCTTTCGGCGGTTCTGGACTTCCCATTGGATGGTTAGCGAAGAGCCACGGACTGACAAACCCGAGCCGGATTTTCGATACCACGAGCGCAAGCGCATGAATCAGGGGAATGTGGAGCATGTAGTAGAAAAACGGCTCGCGTCCGAAGATCGTGATTTGCCTTGCGATCGCGCCACGAGCTCCTTCAAGCAGCGGAATCATCGCGATGATGGGTCCCAAGGTCATCAACAAAAAGCAGAGTGACGCGGGATACTTGGTCGTATTCAGGAAAGAGAGCCAGGCCGGCATCGGTGGCGCGCCGTTATGTCCGTGCGCGGCGGCATGCCACGGGCGCGGGTCGCCGTACCAATTAAGCCCACGCAGCACGAGGAATAATCCTATCGATGAGAGTCCGATCGCCAGACAAAGGCGATTTCTCTTCGCAGATTCCAGAGTCAGAATCGTGCCAAACGCGTAACCCGCCGCCATGACGCCAATCCACGGAATAATTGAATACAGCACGATGAGGTAGGGGCCGTTTGCACCAAACTGTATGGGCCCGGCAAAGAAGCCGACGTAGAGGATTTTCCAGAGACCCGACAGGCGATTCTGATCGAGCCCTTCGAGCAACTTCCCCATGTGCGGATCCATCAAGTTGTGTGTCGCGATGATGGCTACACCGATCGTTCCGATGGCAGCCGACGGCAGATTCACCAATGCAGCCATCAGAATCATGCAGCAGCCAATCACCCAGATAACCCCGGCCATCTCGTATTGTCTGAAATTGAAATTGAAAGTCCAGGCGACGCGAAGAAATGTGAGTTCGAGGAAGATGAGCCAAAGGCCGCGGATGATCAGCGTCTTCGACAGGTCGGCGTGCTTGCGGCCATAGAAGAAGGCACTCGTTCCGGCCAAAAAGATGAAGGCCGGCGCACAGAAGTGGGTGATCCAGCGCGTGAAGAAGACCGCGGGCGTAGGGCCTCCAGCCGGAATACCGGAATAAACCCGGACATGATCGATGGCCATAAGGATCATCGCTGCGCCGCGAATGAGATCGATGGAAGCGATTCGGAATCTCGATGCGTCGCGGGCCACGACGGCAGAGGAAGGCATAGTAGAGTGGGCAGTAGTGTGCATAGGAGCGAGTCTGGATTGCTATACCCTAAGTTAGGCTCGTACGCATCAGCCCGATTCGACCCGATGATCACTAGGGCTGCGTGTACAACGCCCGTTTGAGAAACTCTCCGGCACCGGCACGGCCGACGAACTTGTCCGCTTCCACGACAACTCGGCCGCGCGAAAGCACCACGTCTGGCATGCCCGTCACTTCGATTCCTTCGAACATCGAATAATCCACGCGCATGTGATGTGTCTTCGCGCTGATCGTGCTCTTGCGCGCTGGATCGAACACAACCAGGTCGGCATCGCTCCCGACCGCAATCGTTCCCTTGCGCGGATAGAGCCCGAACAGCTTTGCGGGCGTCGTTGAAACAAGCTCCACAAAACGGTTCACACTGAATCGTCCTGCCGCGACGCCTCCCGAATAAATCAAGCTCATGCGATGCTCAATTCCCGGTCCGCCGTTTGGAATCTTGGTGAAGTCGTCCTTGCCGAGTTCTTTCTGTTCTTTGAAGCAGAACGGGCAATGGTCAGTTGACACCACCTGGAGATGATCGCGCTTCAATCCATTCCAAAGTTTTTCCTGGTTCCATTTTTCGCGCAGCGGCGGAGTGAAGACGTACTTGGCGCCTTCGAATCCGGGGACGTCCATATTCTCAAGCGACAGATACAAATATTGCGGACAGGTTTCCGCGTAAACCGGCAATCCGCGATCGCGCGCCTCGCGCACTTTTTCCAGCGCGTCGTTGCAGCTCAGGTGCACGATGTAAACTGGCGCTCCAGCCATCTCGGCGAGCGCAATCGCTCGCGAGGTTGCCTCGGCTTCGGCGGTTGTTGGTCGAGTCAGTGC
>JBAWBE010000659.1:0-3751 GCA_049589635.1 Terriglobales bacterium | reverse complement strand
GCCCAACCAAGTCGCAACACTTTGCACATTACGGATCGGCACCTAGAGGAGCGAATGATGACGCAGGTAAAAACCAGGTTAACCCGAAGCATCTCCACAGTTGTCGTTCTGGCGATCGTTCTCGTCGGAACGCTGTCGGCCGCAGCGCAAGACGAGCCCGCCGACAGACAGGTTCCAGCCGTCACTCACAACACTTGGACAACCGGCACCGCGATGCCCACCGCTCGCATGGGTGCTGCCGCCGCAGCGGTCGGGACGAGCATCTATGTAGTCGACGGCTACAACCCCAGTAGTTTCCTCGGTGTCAACGAAATCTACAGTCCCAAGAAGAACACCTGGACGACCGGGGCTTCCGACCCCAACCCGCGCGGGTTCGTCGCTTATGTGGTGGTCAATAAAATCCTGTACGTTTTCGGAGGCAGCAACGGTTCCGCGCTGCTGGACATCACCGAATCCTACAACCCAGCCACCAACACCTGGACCACTTTGGCCCCCATGCCCTACGTTCAGGAGACTGCTGCTGCAGTCGCCGTTAAGGACGTCATTTATGTGATGGGCGGGCAAGGCTACGATGGCTTTCTGGCCAACGTCGAGAGCTACAACATCACAACGAATACCTGGACCGCAGAATCCCCTTTGTTGACCGCGACTGGATGGGAGGCTGCGGCCAAATTGGGGGCGTCGGTGGTGGCGGTCGATGGAGGAAATGCCTCCACCTATTTTGGCAATATCGAAGCTTACAACGCGAAGAAGAATAGCTGGTCCGAGCTTCCCGCCGACCCCACGCCTCGCGAACCGGGATGCTATGCGGTCATCAAAGGAGAGTTGTACGTTGCTGGCGGCGATAACGGAAGCAATCTCACCCTCAACGAATCCTATAACCCAAAAACGAAAGCGTGGACTACCCTGGCCCCGATGCCGCAAGGCATTGACTATAGTGGTGCTTCGGCAGAGGCCGGCGGCCGACTGTATTGCTTCGGCGGAGGCAGCTTTCCCAGCACCGCCTACAACAACGTGCAGATTTATCAGCCGTAAGAATGAACGGGCATGGGTTTTCGCCCGAGATCTAGAGGGTGCCCCGCTCAAGCTCTGCTTGGGTGGGGTTTTTACTTGGCTTCGTTCTTCACCTTGAAAACTGAACGAAGGGGTAGTTGTTGCAAAATCGCAATTTCACTCATCGACCCTGCTGGGTTTTGAGTGAAAACGCCTGCATACAACAACTAACGTCCCGTCCGAACCGGTTCAATCCAAATTCTAGTTCGACGCCGGATTCAGCCCGATCCGCCACGGTGAGCGCTCGTCCCAGTGGCGCATTGTGGCGCTCGCCCACGCCGTTGTCTTGTCCGTATGGCACGATGTGCAGGGATTTGGAATCTTGTATTCGCCCGTCATCGCGGGTGTGATGAATCGGAAAGTATGCGCGTGAACCATCGTATTTGCCGGGCCTTCCGTTTCAACCGCAGGCATGTGGCATGCGACGCATTGGTTTCCCGCACTACCATCCTTGTGGTGCGTGTGTTCCTCAATGGTCGCTGTTCGTGGGCCGTTCGGCGAGGATGGCCCGTGACAATCAAGGCAGAGCTCCTTAGCGGGCTTGCGTAGTTGAGCATAATTCGAGGTGCCATGAACGTCGTGGCAATCAAAACACGTGATGCCGCGACGATACATCACGCTTTGCACAAAGTCGTTGCCCTGCATCCGGTTTTTGTGGGCCGTGCCGTCGGGGAAGTAAAGGAAATTCTGTTGTTCTCCGAGAGTGTGGCCTTCCAGCTTCCAATAATCCGCTAGCTTCAGGCCCACGTGATAGCCAACGGGCCAGTCGTAATATTTACCTTCGATTGGGATTGTAAGCGGCTGCCCTTGCGAGTGGCATTGAATGCAAGTGTCACTGGCCGCTACATAATCCATGTGCGCCGGATTAAGGGTGTTACCACGAGTGGGATGCGCGACGTGTTCACTACCGGGGCCGTGGCAGCGTTCGCAGCCCACATTCCACTCAGCTACTTGCTTGGTATGAATGTCATAGCCAACCGAGTGGCACCCATCGCAGAGCGGCCCTGTTGGCCGGTGCATGTTGTCGAGCGGATAGAAGGCGGCCCACCAATCGCCTCCGGTCGGCGGCACTTGGTACTTGCTCCATTTCTTGTTTATGACCTCCCACTGCACCGGCAGCGGGAAATAGTCGTCGCCCACCTTCGTGAAGTACCGCTGCTTCCAGATGCTCCCGTAAACGAAAGCAACTTGATCTTTGGAGATTTTGTATACGTCGTTCGTAGCGAAGTCAGGAATGACCGCATCGGGATGCTCTCGCGGATCGCGGACAACGTTAGCCATTGGCGTTTTCTGCCAACGCTTATAAATCTCCGCGTGGCACTTTTCGCAAGCACGCGACCCGACGTAGCGAGCCGAAGCGGAAGTTCGCGTTTGCTGAACCTGCTCCTGTTGCGATAGGGGCCGAAGGCTGCGAATATAAAGAACAAGCTTCCAGCTTTCCTCATTTCGCGCCTGATGTGGATTGCCCCAGGCGGGCATTCCGGTCAGCTCCACACCGTTTTCGATGATGTAGTGGAGCTCACCATCAGTAAGGTTCTGTGTTGACGCTGTGCGAAGATCAGGTACGCGAGGATAGAGTGACTGTCCTACCGGCGTCAGCCCGCTTCCATCATGGCCATGGCAAGTCTGGCATTTGGCAAAGAATGCATCGCGCCCGTCCTGAAGATTCTGCTGAGTGGCATCGAGAAGAATCTTTTCGTTTCGGGCGGCGCTGGGTATCGAATAATTTCGCACTGCGCGGGCGGCAGCTGCCTCGAGCGCAGACGGCTGGTTTGTGGCACGAAAACCATGGTGAATCAAAAGTGCCGCACCGGCGACAACTATGACCGAGACGAGCAGCAATGCGAGCAAGAACGCTTTCCAGGCTTTCAACTTGCCTCCGGCACGCGCTGGACGATGGTAGAGATTCTAGCTGAAATATGAAATTCGCCCGGCAAACCGAAACCGAAACGAGATGCCCGTTGACCTCACCTCGATACTGGCGTCAGTTGGTGAAAAATCACGATTTCGCTCATTGACCTTCAAAAAGGCGAACCAAAAGCGCACACTTGCGCAAACGCCTGATAGCGTCAATTGACTGCCGAACTCAACAGGCATACAAACTTGCCATGGGTATGTTTGACTACGATCCACCGAAGGAAAAGGAACCGGTAGACTACACCGGTCTAATAATCGGCGTCATCTTGGCGCCTGTGTTTTTTCTTATCACTTTCCTGAGTAATGCGGATACGGCATTGGCAGCTTGCATTGTCTTAGGAATGGTTATGTTCGCGATCAAAATGCGCTGGCACTTGAGGAAACGTGTCTGGTTCTGGGTGATCATCGCTTTTATATTGGCGCTCCACATTCCATTGATTCCTTTCGTTCGATGGCCCCAAGGAAACGTGCCGACGCTTTTCTATACGATGCCGCTCGGAATCGCCGACTTTCTAATCATCTCGGGAGCTTTGGGGTTCGCAGAAAGGTTCTTCTCAAAAAGTTCTTCTTCTACTGACGAAGGGGAATGAAAGTCAATTGGCGAAAAATTCCGTTTACACTCAAAACCCCCGGCTAGGGGTCAATGAGCGCTAACGCCTTCCATGAGAAGGCCGGTCGGAGTCAAGGAGATTCTGATTTCATGTCGTTCTCCAGGTTTTTCTTTTAGCCGCTCGCCGCTGTCGCTATGCTTCCATTCGCACTCTGTATGAGCGATTGGTTT
>JBAWBE010000658.1:0-4663 GCA_049589635.1 Terriglobales bacterium | reverse complement strand
GTACAGTTCTGCCTAGTCGGTCGCTGGCCTTCAGGATCATGAATCCAGTATGTTTCCTCCCGACTCCATCCGCAGGTTCGGAAGCAAACTTGGCAGTGATTAATCCATATACGGCCTCGCTCCTCGCCATGAAACGGTTGTAGCCAAAACGTGCGAGAGATTCATGTGCCAGCCAAGCCCCGCTCCCAATAGCTGCAAAGGCATATAAGTCACACCATTGGATTTTCCCGTACTCGGTAATTACAAAAATGTGAGGCTTTCCAATGTCGTCAAATCCAGTGAACAACAGGTTCCAACCTTCCTCCTCTTTCTTGATCTTTTCGCGAATCACCTCATACAACGCCGCGCTACTGCCTGTGTCTTTTAGTGCTTCATATTCGGCATATGAGTGAATGTCGCGCTCCTCAAGTATTTCCGATTCAATAAGGCGCTTTCGTTCTTCACGGTATGCCTTGGCACATTGCCGAGCGAAAGCTCGATATGGAGTTGTCCTCGCACTGGCAACTTCTGTTTTGATTGCATCAATCAGCGCAGTCACTGGCGACACCGGGCCAGCGAACATTACACGCCATCGCCGATGAACCGTCTGCATTTTCCAACCCGAGTCCATGGACATATTGCCCCACGAAAATCGGGTATCGTTAACGGCAAGGATAACTTTTGTCTGGTTGTACTCTTCGTTGATGACAGCGGCGCACATGGTCACGGGTTCACTCCACGGCAGGCTTGGAAATCGCCTAAGCATAGGCTGCCCCCAAGCCCTTCGTCAAGTGAATAATCGTGCGTTCACACAAGCTTGCGCCGTCTATTCGCCTTTTTGAGGATCAATGAGTGTAAACGCGATTTTTCACCAATCATCGCAACAAGTCTTTGATTTTTACCGCGAAGCCATACGAGAATCCTGCCGCGCCACACAGCAGCAGTGAGCCGAAGCACTTGACAGCCCACGTAGGTAGGCGGCTCCAAGGTTCGCTTGTTTTCTTCAGGAATGACTCGGGATTACGCAAGAGTCCGACTCCCCACCAAACGTAGGCCACGGCGCAAACAAGAAAGAACAAAGGGCTAAACACCGGGGCCAAGAAGTTGAGCTTGCTCCCGAAGGGAAGAACTATGATGGCAATAGTGCAGGCAGAAAAAAGTATCCAACCTGTCAATGAAAGTGCTTTGAAGTTGCCGGAGAATGCCCTGCGCTGATATTCCGCCAAAAAATAACGAGCATAGGTTTCAGGCCGCAACGCCGCGAGCAATCCCATGCAGCCAACCGCTGCGATAATGAGCAATGGAACAAGCATCCATCGCAGTGTAATCACTTGGGAGATGCCAATCAAGGTAGCTGCTGTAAACAGGCGTTAGCACAAGTGTGCGCTCTTGTTTCGCCTTTTGTTTTTTGAAGGTCAATGAGTGAAATCGGAATTTTACGCCAGTTGAGAATAGTCTACTTTTCCTTCTCGAAATCGAAAGCGGTCTTTCCACCGGATTCCTTGTTCTCGAAGACCGCGTGAATCGAGTTTCCATCGGAAGCGACTGACAAACGTGAAACACTCACAATCCTTCCATTGCGTTTACTCGTAAGCTCCACCGTCCGAGCATCCAATAGTTTCGCGGAAATCATGGCGTGGCCGGGGTCATCTTCCACAGGATAGAACTGGCCATCGAATTTCGCGGTATACCTCTCGCCAAGAGGCGTTTCAGCGCTGAACGAATCCTTCGTGCAGGTGTACTTAATCAGTGAGCCATTGAGGGATCGACTGGCTTTGAACGCCTTCCATATACCTGAGGTGATGTGCGAACCAGCACGTCCGCCTTCGAGTCTGTGGCTCTGAGTTTCAATCGTCACAGTTTCTGCTTCGGTTGTATCCTTCACCATCTGGGTTAGCGTTTTTCCATCTTGGGACACCGAGTCCACTTCCGTGAACATCGTTCGTCCGGCCTTTTTGGCGATTAACAGCACTGTGTGTGCGTCCACTACTTGAACATTGAGTGTGTCCCAGTAGGCCGTTTCGGGAGCTTTGTGGTCGTACCCATCCGGTTTTATCTCGATGCCCCCGATTGCACAGGAACACCGGAATGTCTCTTCAGTGAGTGAATAGGAAATCGGCCCCTCGGGAAGTCGCTCTCCCATTTTGTTCACCCACGAGCCGTCAAAAGGGCTCTGCGCTGCCGATACCCCTCCGAAGAGCAAGAGCGTCAATACAAGCCTCAACAAATCGGACCTCCCTCAGCGAAGACTCTGTTGCCAGCAACGATGTTAAACGATTGGAATTAGATGGCTGATGAAAACAGGCGTTTTCACTCATTGACATTGTGACCGGGTTTTGAGTGCTATCGGGGATTTTTCGCCAATTGACTGGGCCAGCTGACTGGCGGCTAGAACTTCTGGAGCTGCTGCAAGAGTGAATAGAACATCTGGTCGTGGTCTTTAGCGCTAAACAGATAAGGCACAAAGGTCACTTCGAGACCACTTTCAGAACGGCACGAGATGGGGTACATACGTACCATCTTCTTCTCAACACACAACACCTTTTCACCATTGATTTGCAATTCTCTTCGGCCCACAATTTTCATGCCATCCAGTGTCGTGCGGCTACTCACTGCATCCCAAACGCGGAGCGTCACGCCCGGTGCCGAACTAATACGCACCGCAATACCATCCCCGCTGTTCAGGTTTGCGAGCAGCACATCATTCGCTGAAAACGAGTCAACATACCATTGTTTGGGAACTGGGAAACGATAGCGGCCAACGTCAACGGAATTTCCATGTCGCAGATGCCAGTAATAGGTTTCGAGGTGCCGCACCGGAATGAAGCGAAGGAGAAACAGTGACAGGATTACTATAACGACAAGGACAGCGCTGATCTTTAGCCCCGACAAGACCTGCCGCGAGACAGACCGCGTGTCTTTCTGAATTCGCACGGAGGTTAGGTTATCAAAGTTATGGTAATCGGGCGATTTCACTAATTGCCCAGAGCCAGGCGTGGGGCGCAGTTGGTGAGATGGCGATGTTATGCCAAGTGACTACTTGAGACTCCCCGAGCCACAGGTTAGGGGCCAAAGCGCCGGGCCTAACGCTTTCCCAAGGTACCCGGTTTTTGCTTCTCGCGGCGGGCGGCGTCGTCGGCGCGGAACTTCGCGATGCGTTCGATCAACTTCATTGGGACCGGCTCAGAGATTGGAAAACGGATGGTGCCCTTGCTGACCTTGTAAGATGCGAGTTGGTCTTTGAAGGCCGCGACCAGATGCTCGCCCGCAGGGTACAACGAATAGTGCTCCTTCCAGCCAGCGAAGTAGAGCACGATTTCACCATGTTGTCTGTAAGCGGGGATCTTGTAGGAGATCACCTCTTCTGCCCCTGGCAGGGCTTTGCGAAGCGTGCTTCTCACACGCTGTAGTACGCCCTGCGCGGTCTCGGGCTGCGCGGAAATGTATTCATCCACGTTTGTGAAATTGGCTTTTCGCATGGTGATTTCATCCTTTTTCAGCCGCGAGAGCCAGCATCAGGCCTGGGCCAATTAGTGAGATGGCCATTTTTCGCCAACTGCTGCAAATACTCAACAATGATAAAACCGGATTCCCTATCGTAGAAAGGTCGGCCCCCCTCATCCCTTTCTCGGAAAGATCTCGGTGGCGAACACAGCCACTCACACCCGGACGAATCGCTGTCCAAGACCGAAGGTGATCAGTGCGGTCGAGGCGATCGCACACAAAACGGCAACCAGCGAGTGCCGATGCATCAAGAGAGGAAATCCGAGCGTTCTAGATACCAAGTTAGCATCGCGCTCGTCATTCCGCGCCAGGCACGCGCTCGTTTCTGGCTTTCATCCCTCGTCGGCCACCGGATTCCGCAACACTCCAATCCCGGGAATCGAAATCTCCACCACATCCCCCGCCACCACCGGCCCCACCCCGGACGGAGTTCCGGTAGCAATCAAATCGCCCGGATACAACGTCATCACCTGCGTGATAAACCGCAGCACAACATCCAGCGCAAAAATAAAATCACGAGTATTCCCGGATTGCCGAACCTCGCCGTTGACGCGTGTCTCGACCTGAACCCCCGCCCACGGATCAATGGTCGATTTGCTACCGCCCTCGTCATTACTTAGACCATCCATACCGTCGCTAACCAGGGGCCCGACCGGACAGAAGGTATCGAAGCCCTTGGCGCGAGTCCACTGGCCGTCCTTCGTCTGCAAGTCGCGCGCCGTGAAGTCGTCGACGCAGGTATACCCCAGAATGTACGGCCGCACATCCTCGTCCTCGCGCAGGTGCCGGCAGCGCCGTGCGATGACAACACCCAGCTCGCCCTCATAATCCGTCCGTTGAGAAATCTTGGGCCGCAGGATTGTGCCTCCCGGAGCAAGCAGCGTAGTGGGAGCCTTCAGAAAAATCAGGGGCTCGGCAGGAACGTCGTGTCCAAACTCAGCGGCGTGTTCGCGATAGTTGCGTCCCACGCAAACGATCTTCGAAGGCTCGACTGGCGCCAAAAGTGAAGCCTCCGCGAAAGGAATGCGATCCATCCGGCGGCTCGGAAGTCCTTCAACATCCCCATCGCTCGTAGCCGGAGGCTGGAGCAGCATGCGCGTGATCTCGTCGCGCCCGGCGACCGACTCGACCAGGCCATAATGATTCAAACCGTTGAGGATAAAGCGGCAATATCTCATAG
>JBAWBE010000657.1:0-4037 GCA_049589635.1 Terriglobales bacterium | reverse complement strand
ATCAACGGTAGTTTGAAGATTTCCAACTATGGAGCCTATTCGTTGATCGGCGCGGCGGGCTCTTTTTATCTTTGGGGCCATTTCATCCACGACGACCATCTGCGCGAAACCGGTTTTCTGGCGGGCGAGGCGGCGCTCAACAGTGCGGCGGTCGCGTATCTGTTTAAAACCATGACCGGGCGTCTGCGGCCCTTCGAAGCCAATGGAAATGGCACGTTCTTCCGCGGAGGGGCGTCGTTTCCCTCCGAACACTCAGCCATTGCCTGGTCGGTGGCGAGCGTGATCGCCCATGAATATCCCGGACCACTCACGAAGATTGCGAGCTATGGCTTGGCTTCGGTGGTGACGCTCGCGCGGGTTACCTCCAAACAGCACTTTTCTTCCGATGTGGTCGTGGGCGGCGCTCTCGGATGGTATTTCGCGCGCGAAGTCTATCGCGCACATCACGACCCCGACCTAGGCGGAGCGAACTGGAGCAAGCGCGAGCGCGATCCAGATGAAGACGAAAAGGCGCGCGATCCCCAGCATATGGGATCGCCCTATGTTCCCCTCGATAGCTGGGTCTATCCGGCGATTGAGAAGCTTGAGGGCATGGGCTACATCAAGATTGCCTTTCTCGCCTTGAAGCCCTGGACCAGGATCGAAACCGCAAATCTGGTGACCGAGGCCAAGAGCAATCTCGAGGCGGACGAAAACGCTCACGCCGGCGTCGCCGCACTCGAACTTCGGCTCGAACAGGAATTCTCCTACGAAATGGGATTGCTCGATGGCCAGCGGAATGAAACCGCGAAGATCGAATCCATCTATGCCCGTTCGGTCGCGATCGCCGGCCCGGCCCTGACCGACAGCGATCATTTCGGCCAGACCATTGCCTACGACTATGGTCGGCCTTTTCGCCGCGGCACCAGCGGACAGACTGGCCTTTCGTTGTGGACGAGCGCGGGACCGTTGACGTTTTATTTTCGCGGAGAGTTTCAGCACGCGCCCTACGCCCCGCCGCTCTCGGAGGCGGAGCGCAACGTGATCGCGGCGGTTGATCTCGTGCCCGTCCCGGCGGCGACGCCCTTTGCCAATCTCGATCGGCCTCATCTCCTTGAAGGCTATGGCGCGCTGAATCTCGCGGGTTGGCAGATCTCGGCCGGCCGCGAGAGCCTCGACTGGGGGCCGGGTCCGGGAGGCTCGCTGCTGTGGAGCAACAACGCCGATCCGGTCGAGATGGTGCGCCTCGAAAAATCGGACCTGCAACTGCCTATCCTCGGCCCCGCCCGCATCGATCAATTCATCGGCATGCTGCGCGGTCACGGATACATTCCGCATCCCTACATTTACGGCCAGAAGATCAATTTCAAACCGCTGCCCGGCCTCGAGCTCGGATTCGGCCGCACGGTTACGCTTGGGGGCCGAGGCGGTGATCCGTTCAACTCCGCGAATTTGTTCGACAGTTTTTTTGGCCGGGTCAACAAACAGCTCAATTCCGTGCCGGGCGACAATCACGCCAGCATGGACTGGGTATTTCATGTGCCGAAGCTGCGCAACTACCTCGTCTTCTACGGTGAACTGTATGCCGACGACGATCCCGTGCCCATCGTAAACCCGCCCAAGAATCCCTACCGCCCCGGCATCTATCTGACGCGCTTCCCCGGCCTTCCAAAACTCGATCTGCACATGGAAGCTGTCTCAACCGAATCTCCCGGGCAGCCCGACAACACGGGAAACTTGAACTATTGGAACCACACCTACCGTGACGGCTATACCAACAGCGGCAATCTGCTTGGCAACACCGTCGGCCGCATGGGCCGAGCCATTCAGGTCTGGTCTACGTATTGGATCTCTCCCCAAAGCACCTTGCAGTTTAGTTATAAACACAGCACGGTCAGCCCAGATTTCATTCCCGCCGGCGGGGCTTGGCAGGATTACAGCGTGCGCCATGAGACGCGCCTGCCCTCGGGCCTTTACCTGAAAAGCCAGTTGCAGTACGAACACATCTCGCGCTATGAGCTGCTCTTCTCCGGGCCGCAAAATAACGTGGCTGCGATCATCGAGATCGGCCTCGTTCCCCACAAGGCAAAATGAAATCCAGATTGCGGAACAGCCGGATAGCGGTGTCCGATTGCATCGAGGTCACCGAAGAGAGCGCGAACCCGGCGCTCATTTCAACTCCCGATGCGGCCGCAGATTTGGCAACGGCTCCGTCCAAGGCCCAAGACAAAGATACGGGCGAAGAGGCTCTCGCCAGCGCGCGCCTGCTGTGGGCCGGTCGAGCCTGGCTCGGATACGCGCTGCTGATCGGGCTCGCCGCCGGAGCCGTCGTTGCGTTGTCGATTCCATCGCGCTACGAGTCGAGCGTGCAGTTGATGCCGCCCGACAGCCAATCAACGAACGGCATGGCGATGCTGGCCGCACTCGCGGCCAAGAGCGGAAGCGGAGTCAGCGCTCTCGCTGGCGATGCGCTCGGCGTCAAAAGTTCGGGATCGCTTTTTATCGGCATCCTGCGCAGCCGGACGGTCGAAGACCGGTTGGTGGCCCGCTTTCAGCTCAAAAAAATTTATCGCGCCCGGCTTGATGAAGATGCCCGCCGGCAGCTGTTGGAAAATACCGGGGCCTCCGAGGATCGGAAAAGCGGAATCATCAACCTGACCGTCACCGATCGTGACCCCCAGCGCGCGCAAGCCATGGCCATGGCCTATGTGGAGGAGCTGAACCGGCTGGTGGCCGAGCTCTCGACCTCTTCGGCGCACCGTGAACGGGTATTTCTCGAAGAACGGCTCGCGACCGTCAAACATGATCTCGACCGCGCCTCCCACCAGTTAGGCGAATTCTCGAGCCGGAACGCGACCATCGACGTGCAGGCCCAGGGTCACGCCATGGTGGAAGCGGCGGCCACGCTCCAGGGACAACTGATTGCCGCGGAAACCGAGCGCCAGTCCCTCGAAACCATCTATAGCCCGAACAATGCCCGGGTGCGCGCCGTGCAAGCGCAAGTGTCGGAGCTGCGCAGCCAGCTCCAGAAGCTCGGCGGGACGGGCGAGGAAGCCGACAGCCAGGCGAGCGGCCAAGACGATATCACGACTAGCGGCAAAGATAATATCAAGATTAAAGGCAGCAGAAACGACAGCGGAGACGACAGCGGCATCGGCAAGGCTAATCCGGATTCCCTCTACCCGTCGCTGCGCCAGCTTCCCTTGCTCGGAGTGCAGTATGCCGAACTGTATCGCCAGGCCAAGATTGAGGAGGCGGTGTTCGAAACCCTTACCCAGCAGTTTGAAATCGCCAAGGTCCAAGAAGCGAAGGAGACTCCAAGCGTGAAGGTGCTTGACGACGCCAGTCTTCCCGAGCGCCATTCTTTTCCCCCGCGTACCATGATTGCGCTCTTCGGTGGATTCGTCGCCCTGGCCGGGAGCGCGTTCTGGCTGCTGGCCCGGCAGCGTTGGGAGCGGACAAGCGCCCTCGATTCGAAGAAGCAGTTTGCCGAAGAAGTGTTTCGCGACGTGAACTCCATGATGCCCTGGGCGACGCCGAACGGATCGCGCTGGCAGGCGGCCAGCCATCGAGTCTGGATCCGCTTTGCGAACCGCGCGCCGGGCCTTCCTGGGGAGGATCCTAACCGCCACGCACGGGATCCGTACTCCGACGACCGGTACGCCGCCGACCTCCAGACAGACGACCTCCCGACCAACGAACTCCACCCGGACGACCTTGATGCGCAGGACCACTACGCGCGGGCTCACCAAGATGACAATTCATGAGCGGTGTGATTCTCTCCGAAAACTCATCTCCGACGCTCGCCGGTCTCGAACCGCAGCCGACTTCCGTTACTCCCGGGTCCGTTCCGACTGGGTCGGTTACGCCAACCCCCGGAGTGCGCCCCGCTGCGCTGCCCGTGCGCCTCGCTTACGGGCTGGCCGATCAGGTCCTTTCGGTGGGCGGAATGTTTGCCGTGAATATCGCTTTGGCGCGCCTGCGCTCGAAGGAAGAGTACGGTACCTTCGCCCTTTCCTATTCGATCTTCACGTTACTCTCCGGTCTGCACAACGCGG
>JBAWBE010000656.1:0-5939 GCA_049589635.1 Terriglobales bacterium | reverse complement strand
GCCCTGAAAGGGCCGCTCTTCCACGGCGACGCTTGCGTTCATGCCGACGATGACGCGTTCATGCAGACGGTGACGCGTTCATGCAGACGGTGACGCTTGCGTTCATGCGTATGGTGGCGCGTGCATTCCTAAAGACGTGGCGAGTGCGTCCTAGAGAGATGACACGCTGTCGCGCTCTTGATCCTGATCGCGCTTCTTGCCGTAGCGGAATGCGAGGCCTACGCCCACCGTCATAACGCTTAACGGTGGAATCACCAGGATGATCACGCCGCGGGTGATGGCCCGCTGGCCTTCTTTGGAGGTCGCTTTCGCCGTGCTGTAGCACATGGCGCAGGCTTGCGCGAAGGCGGGCGCGGCTGAGAGCATCAACAGCGCGGCGAGCACAACGATCGTAAGTCTAGCCTTCAATCGACCCTGCCTTCAATGTACACCGAGGTAGAGGATGCGGAACGCGTCCGGAAAGAAAACCATCATCATCGCCAGGCAAAATACCAGCGAGCACATGGTGAGATATTTCATGCGCGACGCCTCGTACTTCATGTGCATGAAATATCCGATGATGAGCGCGGCTTTGACGATCGAAAGACACATCAGGATCGAAAGCATGCGCTTGGGCTCCATGTTCTGATAGCCCAGATAGACTTCGATTGCCGTCAGCACCAGCAGCACGCCCCACACTACAAAGAACGGAGTGTGCGAGTGATGCCTGTGTTGATCGGCTACGCGTGCTTCAATTGCTAACTGGGAGGCGTCTTCCATATTTCGTCTTGCTCCTAAAATGGGCTCCTAAAGAATCTTGGTGGACATCAGGTACACCAACGGGAAAATAAACATCCAGACTAAGTCGACAAAGTGCCAGTACAGACCGGCAACTTCAGTGTCGGCCGCGTCATAAACTTTGGGTTTCAGCCACAGAATGATCGCACACACGATGGCCGCGATCAGCAGCACGTGAGCGGCGTAGTGAAACGGACTATAGGCCGGCGTCAACAGCCAAGCCGCGAGCCAGCAAGCGAGCAAAATCGGGATAAACTTTTTTCGCAGCGCGATGATGCCGAGGTAAACCACCCCCAGCGTAACGTGCAGCATGTGCATTCCGGTAAGGGTAAAGAAAGTCGAGCCGAACTGCGGAACCGTCTTTGAAACGCCGGCGAACTCCGAGGCCGCGTCTTGTCCGGGGACAGCTGGAAAGATCGGCAGCGTCAAGCCTTCGGAAATCAGGTGTGTCCACTCGCGACCGTGAAGGATGATAAACCCGATGCCGCACGCCATCGTGGCCAGCAGCCACCCGACCCTCGCGCTCTCTTTTCCGCGCGCCGCGGCGCTGACGGCTAAGACCATAGTCAATGAGCTCGTCAACAGGAACGCCGTCATGATGGTGGCATTAACGATGCTGCCGGAGTGGAATGGAGTCGGCCAGTTTGTGATCGAGATGCGCCCGTAGCTGTAGGCGTAGAGCAGCGCGCCGAAGGTCAGCGAGTCAGAGAGCAGGAAGAGCCACATCCCGATTTTTTTTGAGTACGTGCCAAAGAGTGACGGTTCGTAGACCGCCACATCGTGCGTCACGGCAGCTTCCGCCATGCGTTCAGTCTCCTTAGGTCATCAACCTCAGCGGCTAAAGCCGCCGCTTTACTAGATCTAATCGCAGCGCTGAAGCGCTGCGCCACCCAAAATCGCTCGCCACGAAAATCACTGTGCTGCTTAGTGTGCCAGCTCCACCAAGGCCAGAATGTAAACCCAAAGCAGCGCCATGAAATGCCAGTACCATGCCGTGACGTCCACCACGATGTGACGCGATTCAAGGCGTCGACGCAAAATTACTGTCGACCCCGCAACCAGCAAAGCGAGCACTCCGCCTAGAAGATGGATCGCATGCACGCCGGTCAGCAGATATACGAATGAACTGCTCGGGCCGGTCGAGACGAAGAAGCCGCGCGCGGCCAACTCTCTCCATGCCAGGAACTGGCCGGCGAGGAAGCCGAGCCCGAGGACGATGGTCAGCCCCAGCCATGGAAATTCTCTTTCGCTGCCGAGCGATACTCCGGGAATGGATTGAATGGGCTCAAGGGCGACGCGTTGCGCAATCCGGCGGCGCGCTAACTCGACGGTTACGCTACTGGCGAGGAGCACGATCGTGTTGATCAGGAAAAGCGTGTTGGGCAGCGGTATGGGCAGCCAGTCGCGCACGACCGAGTTGCTGCCGGGATCAAAAGTAGGCAGTCCCTGGCGGACCACATAGGCGCTGGTGAAAGAAACGAACAGCATCAGAATCGGCGTCAGCGCGATGAGAAGTCCGAGGCGCGCGCGGCGAAGGCGAACTGAATGATCGGGCTGGCCAAAATCAGGGCGTCCGTCGTCTCCGCCGCCGCGAACGGGCGGGGGATTATTTCGGCCTCCCCGCGAGGGTGCGGGGCGTTGCGCCGGAACGGTTGGGGTAAAAGTTGCCATAACGTCTGATTTTAACGACTAACGACTAGCCTTAGTGCGCCGCCACCGTTGCCGGATCCGTTTGCATTACGTAATCACGCGGTGCTCCCGGCACAGCGTATTCGTACGGGCCGTGGTAAACCACCGGTGTGTGTCCGCCGAAGTTATCGTGCGGAGGCGGAGTCGCTGTCGTCCACTCGAGCGTGGTCGATTCCCACGGATTGTCCGTCGCCTTCTTGCCGCTACGCATGCTGGCGAAAAGATTCCAGAGGAAGATCAACTGCCCCGCGATGGTGATGATGGCTGCGTAGGTAATGAACTTCTGAAGTGGCAGCAGCGGTCGCAGATAGGCGACTTCAGTCCCTTGCGAATAGCGGCGCGGCTGTCCAGCCATGCCTAGATAGTGCATCGGCATGAAGATCGCATAGGTTCCGATGAATGAGAACCAGAAGTGCCAGCGCGCTAAGCTCTCGCTCATCATTCGGCCAAACATTTTCGGGAACCAGTAATAGGTAGCCGCAAAGATTCCAAAAATGGCTGCGACTCCCATAATCAGGTGGAAGTGAGCGGGCACGAAGTAGGTGTCATGCAACTGAATGTCAAGCACTGGCTGTGCGAGGAACGGGCCGCTCAGGCCGCCGGAAACGAACAACGAAACGAATCCGATGGCGAAGAGCATGGGAGACTGGAACCGAATGCGCGCACCCCACAGCGTGCCCAGCCAGTTGAATGTCTTGATCGCGGATGGAACGCCGATCGCCATCGTCATCACGGAAAATGCGAAGGCCGTGTAGGGACTCATTCCGCTCATGAACATGTGATGGCCCCAGACCATAAAGCCGAGCAGTCCGATGGCGAGCATGGCATAGACCATCGCCTTGTAACCGAAGATCGGTTTGCGCGCGAAGGTCGAAAGCACCTGCGAAGCTACGCCCATGCCGGGTAGGATCGCGATGTAAACCTCGGGATGTCCGAAGAACCAGAAGAGGTGCTGCCAGAGCAGAGGCGAGCCACCTTTGTGTCCGGTAAGCACGCCGTTAATCGTGCCCAGCGGCAGGAAGAAGCTCGTGCCCATGTTGCGATCCATGAGCAGCAGAATGCCGGCGGAGAGCAGCACGCCGAAAGCGAGCAAGCCAAGAATCGCGGTGATGAACCACGACCAGCAGGTCAGCGGCATGCGCATCATGGTCATGCCCTTGGCGCGCATGTCGAGCGTAGTAGTAATAAAGTTGAGCGCGCCCATCAGCGAAGCAATACAGAAGATTCCGATGCTCGTGATCCATAAATCAGCGCCTAACCCTTCACCCGGTCCTGCGGATTGCAGCGCGCTCAGTGGAGCGTATCCGGTCCAACCGTGAAGTGGCGCGCCGCCCACCACAAAAAACGCGGACAGCATCACGAGGTAGGCGATGAAGGTTGTCCAGAACGAGAGCATGTTCAGGACGGGAAACGCCATGTCTGGCGCGCCGATTTGTATAGGCAGGAAATAATTGCCGAAGCCGCCTTGCGGCGCTGTTGTGAGCACGAAGAACACCATGATGGTGCCGTGCATGGTGAGCAGGCTGAGATAGGTTTCCGGTTTGATTTCGCCGATCAAAGGTATGGACGCGCTTGGCCACACCAGGTGAATGCGCATCAGCAGAGAGAGAAACATCCCGACGAAGACCGCCGTCAGCGCCAGAAAGTAATACTGGAGGCCAATGACTTTGTGATCGAGGCTGAAAACGTATTTGCGAATGAAGCCCTGGGGAGCCGCGTGTCCGTGAGATTCCTGAGCAACCATTTACTGTTCTCTCCGCTTACTTTCTGCGTTTATTGTCCTTCGGTTGTTACCCGGCTTATTGCTTGTCCGCTTCGTGCTCTTTGATCCACTGATCGAATTCGCTCTGAGTGACCACCTTCAAGATGCCATGCATCTTGTAGTGTCCCAGCCCGCAGAGCTCGGCGCACAGAATTTCATAACTGCCCGTCTCGGTCGGAGTGAAGTGCATGTGGATCGCCAGGCCGGGCACGGTATCTTGCTTGAAGCGCATCTGGGGAACAAAGAAGCTGTGAATGACGTCGTGCGCCCGCAGGATGACCTCCACCTCGCGATTGACGGGCACTTCCATGATGCCGGTGACGATATCGTCTTTCGAGGCTGGATCTTTGGGATCGAGGCCGAGTGCGGCTTCTCCGCCCGAGGAGGGATCTTCGAGTTCGGGCCGCGTCGTTCCGAACTTTCCGTCGGGTCCGGGATAGCGGAAGTACCACGCAAACTGCATGCCGGTGACTTCGACCCTGGTCGCGTCATCGACGGCGGGCCGCCAGCGCTCCGATGCCCAGATCGGCTCGCCTATCAGATTCAATCCGACAAAGAGGATGACGGTGAGAGTGGTCCAAACGACTTCGAGCGTCGTATTACCGTGAGAGTAACCGGCGCGGCCCGCGTTGGCACCGTCACGATACTTAAAAACGAGGTATCCGAGGGCCATTTGCGCCGCGACGAAGATCACACCCATGATCACAAAGGTCACAGCAAACTGGTGATCGATGGCGGCAGCGGCGGCTGAGGCTCCGGTTGGCAACCACCATGTTTTAGCAACAAAAAAGTACGTGCTGGCCAAGGTGATCAGCCAGATAACACAGAGAAGAACCAGCCCCATGTATCAGTCTCCTGCCGTGATTGAAAAAATCGACTTCACCGCTTACTGCACCGCGTCGCGCGCGGATGCATTGAAACTATGCGACCGCGATAATCGGGCGAAGTGTATCACAGCTGAATATGGTTTGCGCAAGAGTTCACGCGATGTGCGTGTGAAATTGTTAGCTGAGAAGAGACGGCGGCGATTTTCTCCGAGCTTTACAAATCTTCGCGCAGAGATTCATTGACGCGGAGGTTGTTTTTTTTGTAACATCGCGTCCAATCGGCAGTGGATCTGGGGAAATGGTGAGGAATTCGAAACGTGTTGGTGTAGTGCTATTCCAACTTGGTGGACCAGATTCGCTAGCCGCGGTCGAGCCCTTCCTTTATAACCTCTTTTGCGATCCCGACATCATTGACTTCCCATTTTCGCGCATCGGCCGTCGGCCCCTTGCCAAGCTCATCTCGAGTACACGCGCGAAGAAAGCCTCTCAACACTATGCCTCGATTGGCGGCGGATCGCCGATCCGCAAATTTACCGAACAGCAGGCAACGGCCTTGGAAGCGCAGTTAATACTTGAGGGTATCGACGCGCGCTGTGTTGTCGCGATGCGCTACTGGCATCCGTTTACGAGCGCTGCGATCGCCCGGCTCCGGGAAGCACGCGTCGATCAGGTTGTGCTGCTACCTCTTTATCCGCAATATTCGAGGACCACGACTGGCAGCAGCCTGAACGAGTGGAGTCGATGTTGGACGGGTTCGGTTGGGACGCAAGACGTCCCGACTTCGTGCGTGGAGAATTTCTATCGCAATCCTACCTACATAGAATCCTTTGTCGACAGAGTGAACGAAGCGCTGGCGAAGTTCCCTGACCCGCACAGTGTAGAGC